>NZ_JBITMP010000020.1:0-191756 GCF_044466425.1 Nonomuraea sp. NPDC049400 | reverse complement strand
TTCACGCGTGCCTCGTTGTGGTCGGCGTCGATGAAGATCTGGCGCCCGTGGTAGCAGATCGGCATGGACAGCACGCCGAGCCGGCCGGGCAGCAGCGGGTCCAGCCGGAGCCCGTCAGGGCGCAGCTCCATGCCGAGGTAGCAGCGTTGGAGGAGGTCGAGCGTGCCGCCCATGGCGCCCAGGTGGATGCCCTCCGGGGTGGTGCCGCCCTGGACGTCCTTGATGTCGCTGTAGAGGGCCTCGGTGAAGAACCTCCAGGACTGCGCGCGGTTCGACCGTGCCAGCACCCAGGCGTGCACGACGGCGCTGAGGGTCGAGCCGTGGCTGGTGCGGTCCAGGTAGTAGGAGACCGTGCGGGGGATCAGGCTGCGTTCGGCCTGGTATCCGAGGCGTTCCAGGATGGCGAGCAGCTCGGCGCCGGTCAGCAGGTAGCAGAGCATGAGCGTGTCGGCCTGCTTGGAGGCCTTGTAGCGGTTGACGTCGTCGCCGTCGGCCTCCAGCGCCCGGTCCAGGCGCCGCACGCCGCGGTAGCGGCCCCAGTCGAGCTCCAGCAGGTCCGCGTACCCGGTGAACTGGCTGATCACGCCGTCGTGGAAGTCCACCCGCATCCGGCGGCTGATCTCGTCCCAGCGGGCCAGCTCCGCGGGGCCGGGCGCCAGGCCGGGCGCCAGCGCGGCGGTCTCGCGGGCGCGCATCAGCAGCCACACGGTCATGACGTTCGTGTACGCGTTGTTGGCCAGCCCCGGCACGGCGGCGCCCGGGTAGCTGTCGTGGTACTCGTCGGGCCCCATGACGCCGCGGATCTCGTACCGGTCGCCGTACCGCACGGCCAGCGAGGCGAAGAACCTGGCGATGTCGAGCAGCAGCTCCGCGCACCACTGCGGCATGGACCCGGTGGCCAGGTAGTGCTGCCACACGTTGTAGGCGATGGCCAGGCCGACGTGGCGCTGCAGCCGGGTGTGGTCGGGCAGCCAGCGTCCCGAGATGGGGTTGAGGTGGAGGGTCGGGGTCTCCTCGCGGCCGTCGCTGCCGCTCTGCCAGGGGAACATCGCGCCGTCGTACCCGGCCTCCCTGGCGGCGTCCCTGGCCTCGGGCAGCCGCCGCCAGCGGTAGCGCAGCAGGCCGAGCGAGATCTCGGGGAAGCGCAGGCTCATCCACGGCTGTACGAACAGCTCGTCCCAGAACACGTGTCCCCGGTACGCCTCCCCGTGCAGGCCGCGGGCGGGCACGCCCGCGTCGAGGTCGGCGGTGTGCGGGGAGAGCGTCTGGAGCAGGTGGAAGATGTGCAGGTGGACGGTCCTGGACAGCCTCGGGCCGCCCACGTCGAGCCGGGCGCGCCGCCACAGCCCCTCCCATGCGGCGCGGTGGCGGGCCAGCAGATCCTCGAAGCGGGGTGCGCGGCGCACGTGCCTGAGCGCCGACGAGCGGGGGTCGTGGGTGGCCGGATCGCGCGAGGTCGTCAGCGCCACGATCTTGGTGAGCGTCGCGGGCTCGCCCCGGGCCAGGTGCAGCACGTGGTCGGAGGACACGTAGTCGGGACCGGGCGACGGCCGCGCGCCGGTGACGCGAAGGCTTCCCGGAGCCAGCTGCGCGCCGACGGCGTGCGGGCTTGCGGGCGACGGAGGCGTGCCAGGCGCGTCGGTGTCGATCCTGGCGGCCAGGGCCACGTTGATGGACGAGCAGCAGGTGCTCGCCGTCAGCCAGGCCAGGTCGTCCTCGGAGCCGGCGGCGTGCCCGGCCAGGTGGTCGCCGCGCAGGGCACGGTAGCGGGCCACGCCCCGGTTCGAGACCCGCCCGTCCAGCGTGGCGCGCACGCGCATCGGCCCCGCCCAGTTCTCGGCGGTGAACGTGGTCTCCAGGGCCGCCAGGTACGGGTCCGCCATGGACACCAGGCTGCGCTGCCGTACCCGCGTGATGCGGCCCTCACCGTCGCGCCAGCGCAGCTCGCGCACCAGCACGCCCTTCCGCAGGTCGAGCTCGTGCCGGTACGCCGCCAGCTCGGCCCGCTCGGGCCGGAACCACGTGGACCCCGGCGTCGCGAACGTCAGCGGCAGCCAGTCGGGCATGTTGACGATGTCCTCGTTCGTCACGGTGCGCCCGGCGATCACGGAGTCGAGCCGGTCGTAGCAGCCCGCCACGTAGGTGCCCGGCGTGCGGTACTCGCCGTCGGGGGTGGCGCCCCGGGTGGCGAATCTGCCGTTGCCGAGCGTGCACAATGTCTCCCGCAGCCCCTCCCCTGCGGGGTCGAGGCCGTCGTACACGAGCGTCCAGGCGTTCATCGCCACCCCACGGGCACGCGGGGGCCTGGTCAGGCCGAAGGTGCCCACACCCGGACGCTACCCACGCACGCCCCGGCCAGCCCTCGCCCGAGCAGGCCGGCCGCGTGCGTTCGGCCGGCTCGGTCAGGGGCAGCCCGTCGCGCCGAAGGCCAGGAACGTGGTCCTCTCGCGCTGGTCGAAGTTGTCGTCCGAGCCGATCACGAGCGTGCACTCGCCGCTTGCCAGGCGCGGTCCCCAGGCCATGCTCTCCAGGTTCTGGACCGGCGGCCGGAACGCGCCGAGGTCGCGGACCAGCCGCTTGCCCACCGGCCGGTACGGCGCGCCCTGCGACAGGTCGTCCCTGTTCAGCACGTTGGTGGCGCCACGCAGGTCGATCTCGTAGAGCTTCACCCGGTAGTCCACGCCCTGGATCCAGGACCGCTCGAGCGCCAGGTAGCGGTGGTCGTCGATGGCCAGGATCTCCGACACCCCGGTGTCGGCATCCCCGTCGGGCGGGATCGGCGCGACGGGCAGCGGGTCGAGCGGGTAGGCGTACTGGCCGCGCACGGAGCCCCCGCTGCTCCACACGGTGAGCCGCGCGGGCGCGCCGCGCTCGACCGTGGGCACCGGCCCGTCCTCGTAGCGCGGGCCTTCGGTGACGGCGGCGATCCCGCGTGCGGTGACGGCGAGCCCCTCGAAACCGAAATTACGCCGTGGCCCGCTCTCGGTGTCCGTCAGCCGCAAATTCGCGGGCACGCGCAATTCGCCGACATTACGCCCCTGAATGTCCGCCGATCGCACCCCGGAGGGGGAAATCGGAATGGCCGGGCTCCTGGTGTCCGGCCTGTCCCCTTCGTCGCCCCACAGCAGCCGCCGCCGCCACGGGTCGTACCTGATCGACTCGGGATCGGCCGACCCCGGCTTGCCGTATGCCGGGTACGGCGTGCCGTCCGCCCTGGTCAGCGTCGTGACCCCGGTCAGCCGCACGCCGGTGAACTCCCCCGTCTCCCGGTCGATGTCCAGCCGGCCCGTGTAGAAGCGGGCGGGGTTGTAGCGCCACCGGTCGTCGGAGATGAAGTACCACGTGCCGGTGGCCGGGTCTCGGTCGATGCCCGACAGCCCGCCCACGGTGGTCTCCTCGAACCGCATCAAGTGCGGCAACCGCTGCTCCCCGAGAAAGCGCGTGATGCGCACGGGCTCCGCCCGCGCCGCCGAAGCGGGAGGGGCGGCGCCCGCCACCATCGCGAACACGACGGCGATTTCCATTGTTCTCCGCGCACGAACCATATGATCCCCACAATTCCCAAGGACCGGAACCGACGGAGAAAATGAAAGCGCGGATCACCGGCGAAGTCCACGGACAAATAACGGCACGCCGCCCATCAAAAGGGTCAAATCATTCCGAGAAAAGCGCGCGGGTATTCACTCAGGCGGCGGCACCGCCCGCCCCGCAGGAGCCGCCGCCCCGCTGGAGCCACGCCGCTAAAGACGGGTGCCGATGACCGCCGTGGCGTCCAGTTCCTCCGAGCTCGCCACGCGGGCGGCCAGCCCCGCGCGGGCGACGGCCTCGGCGGTCGCGGTCGCCTGCCGCTCGCTGGTCTCGACCAGCAGGTGGCCGCCGGGCGCGAGCCACTGCGGCGCTCCGGCGATCACCCGCCGCACGACCTCGAGCCCGTCACCTCCGCCGTCGAGCGCGACGAGCGGCTCGTGCAGCCGGGCCTCGGAAGGCAGCAGCGCGACCGATTCCGAGGGGACGTACGGGGGGCTCGCGATCACGATGTCGACCCGGCCCCGCAACGAGGCGGGCAGCGGCTCGTACAGATCGCCCTCGTAGACGTGGCCGCCGGCGAGGTTGCGCCGGGCGCAGCGCACGGCGGCGGGGTCGAGGTCGGTGGCGTACACTTCGGCCCGCTCCAGCCCCGCGGCCAGCGCCGCCCCCATCGCGCCGGTGCCGCAGCACATGTCGAGCACGACCGGCGTCCCGGCGACCCGGCGGGCCAGCGCGACGGCCTCCTGGATGAGGAACCCGGTGCGCGGCCTGGGCACGAACACCCCGGGCTCCACGACCACCCGCAGCCCGCAGAACTCGGCCCAGCCGAGGACGTGTTCGAGGGGCTCGCCGGCCACCCGCCGCTCGACCATGGCGGCGAGCTCATCAGGGGTGGCGGCGGTGGAGACGAGCAGGTCGGCCTCGTCCTCGGCGAACACGCAGCCGGCGGCGCGCAGCCTGGTGACGAGGATAGGGACAGATGACGAAAAAACCGACATGACAGCCTTTCGGGACGCCCATGGGCGCTCCCGCGATCACCTAGCCCCGGTCGCGGGGAGGGAGCACCCAATCTGACACAGCGTTGATGGGTCTCACCTCCTCAGGACGAACTTCCCGAGAGCGTACCAGAGCCCTTTCTCGCGCCCCGGCGGGGGCACCCGTGCACCCCTGTCCGGTACCAGGCGACTGCCGTTAGGGTCTGGATCACGACCCTGCGACCCCAGGAGAGCGGCATGAGCATCGCCCCGTACACCGTGACCGACCCCGTCGCCGAGCACGGCGAGGGTCCCGTCTGGTCGAGCCGCTGGGGCGGGCTGCGCTGGGTGGACATGCTGGCCGGTGAGGTGCTCACGCTCGACGCCCAGGGCAAGGTGCGCCGCCGCCGCGTGGGCAAGGTGGCCGCTGCCGTACGGCCGCGCGTGTCCGGCGGCTATGTCGTCGCCGCCGAGCGCGAGTTGCTGCTGGCCGACACCGACGACCTGGACGCCCCGCTGCGCTCCCTGGGCGAGGCCTGGACCGACCCCGCCGTCCGGATGAACGACGGCGGCTGCGACCCCGACGGCCGCTTCTACATCGGCAGTATGGCCTACGACGAGAGCCCGGGCCGCGGCTCGTTCTACGTGGCCGAGCCCGGCGGCGGGCTGCGGGTGGTGCTGCCCGGGGTGACGATCTCGAACGGCTTCGACTTCAGCCCGGACGGCGCCCTGGCCTACTACGCCGACACCACGACCGGCCGGGTCGACGTGCTCGACTACGACCCCGAGGGCGGGCTGAGCGGGCGCCGCCCGTTCGCCGTCGTCGATCCCGGGCAAGGGGCCCCCGACGGGCTGACCGTCGACGCCGAGGGCGGGGTGTGGGTGGCGTTGTGGCAGGGCGGGGCCGTGCACCGCTACGACGCGGGCGGCCGGCTCGACGCCGTCGTCAGCCTGCCCATACGGAAGGTCACGGCGGTGGCGTTCGGCGGCGAGAGCCTCGACCGGCTGTTCATCACCACCTCGGCCCTCGGCGTGGACCGCGCCGAGCAGCCGGACGCGGGCGCCGTCTTCGCCGCCGACACCGGGGTGCGGGGACGGCCGGTCCTGCCGGCCGCCCTGTGACGCCTCAGGCGGGGCGGTGGTCGCCGACGGCGCCGTCGATGAGCTCGCGCAGGATGTCCATGTGGCCCGCGTGCCGCGCCGTGTCCTCGATCATGTGGATGAGCACCCACCGCATGCTCACCGTCTCCCCCGCCCATGACGTGCCCGTCGTCTCCAGGTCCAGGGCGTTGATCGCCCGGTCGGCGGCGGCCCGCGCGCGCCGGTAGAAGGCGACGATCTGCTCGGTGCTCTCCTCGGGCCGGATCTCCATGTCCTCCTCCGGCGCGAACCACAGCGGCTCCGCCTCCCGCCCGAACGTCTGGCAGAACCATCCGTACTCCACCGCGGCCAGGTGCTTCACCAGGCCGAGCAGGCTCGTGCCCGACGGTGTCATGGGGCGCCTGGCCTGCTCCTCGTCGAGCCCGTCGACCTTCCACAGCACGGCGTCGCGGTGGCGGTCGAGGCTGGCGTGCAGGCTCTCCTTCTCGCCGCCGGTCAGCGGCACTCGTCTGCTCATCCGGCGACCGTAGCACCGGCCGCTAACCTAGATGCCCTAGGATAAATACTAGGATTCCTAGTTCAGGTGGAGGTGCCCATGGCTCGTGCCGGGCTGACAGCGGATCGGGTGACCGAGGCGGCCGCGGATCTGGCCGACGAGGTCGGGTTCGACAACATCACCGTGTCCGCGCTGGCACGCAGGTTCGGAGTGAAGGACGCGAGCCTCTACTCGCACGTCAAGAACCTCCAGGACCTGCGCACCCGCGTGGCCGTCCTATCCGCGCGCGAGCTGGCCGACCGGCTCGCCGACGCGACGGCGGGGCGGGCGGGCAAGGAGTCGCTGGCCGGGTTCGCCAACGCCTGGCGCGACTTCGCGCTGACCCGTCCCGGCCGCTACCAGGCCACCCAGATGCCCGTGGACCCGGCCGTCGTGGCCGCGTCCCAGGGGCATCAGCGCATCATGTCCATCACGTACGCGCACCTGAGCGCGTACGGGCTGCCCGAGCCCGACCTGACCGACGCCATCCGCCTGCTGCGCAGCACGTACCAGGGCTTCTTCGGGCTGGAGGCGGGCGGCGGGTTCCAACACGCGCGTGACCTTCAGGCGTCCTGGACGAAGATCCTCGACGCCCTCGACAACGCGCTGCGGCATTGGCAGGTTTCCGAACGACCCCCAGGAAACAATCATGAATCCGATCACTGAGCACGACATCCGCACGTCTTTCGTCAACTGCTCCAAGGGCGAGGCCCGCAGGCTCAACCTTCCGCGCGGCCTGGCGGAGTCACCCTGGCCCGACCTCGACTTCCTGGGCTGGCGCGACCCGGGGGCGCCGGAGCGGGCCTATCTGGTGGCCGAGCGCGGCGGCGAGCTGGTCGGCGTGTCACTGCGTCTGGCGCAGGAGGTGCGCAGGAGCTTCAGCAAGTCCACCCTCTGCTCGGTCTGCGTGACGCCGCACTCGGGCACCGGGGTCGCGCTGTTCGCCGCGCCCAGGGTCGGCGCCGCCGGCCGCCAGGGCAACACGGTCGGCGCCTACATGTGCGCCGACCTGGCCTGCTCGCTCTATGTGCGCGACAAGAAGCAGACCGAGCTGGGCACGCGGTTCGAGTCGCTCTCGGTCGAGGAGCGGATCCTACGGGCGGCCGCGAACCTGGACGGCTTCCTGGAGCGCGTGCTGGACGGCACCGTGGGCTGACGGGAATCGCCCCAGCTTGGCGGCGGGCGGCGTTCAGCGCGCCCGCGGTCGGGAAGGGCCGTCCGGCCGTCGTCGCCCGCGTTGCCGTTCGCCCGGAGAACGGGATACCGTGAACATTCAGATGATGACATCATCCGAATTTACAGGAGCGGCGATGACCGATGTGCCCGAGATCGACCTGACCGATCCCGCCGTGCTGCGCGACCCCTTCACGGCGTACACCGGCGCCAGGGAGCGGTCGCCGGTGGCGCGGCTGCTGGCCCCTGGGTTCGGGCCGTTCTGGGCGATGACGCGGCACGAGGAGGCCAGGGCGATGCTGAGCGACCCGCGACTGGCCACCAACGAGCACAGTTACCAGCGGCCCGACGTGCCGGAGCACTGCCTGCCGTACATGCGGACCATGTCCGAGATGAACGGCGCCGAGCACGCCCGGCTGCGCAGGCTGGTCGCGCCCGCGTTCACGCCGCGCAGGGCGGCGGAGTTCGGGCCGCGGATGGCGGCGATCGTCGAGCGCCTGCTGGACGAGCTGCCCGCGCGAGCGGATCTGCTGGCGGACTTCGCCCGCCCGCTGCCGATCGAGGTGATCTGCGAGATGGTGGGCATCCCCGTCGCCGACCGCCCCAAGTGGCGCGAGTACGGCGCCGCGGTCGTGGCCGGGCACGGCGCGGGCTTCGCGGACGCCATCCCGCGCATCCTGGAAGGCGCCGAGGCGGCGGTCGCCAGGGGCCGGGAGGAGCCCGGCGAGGACCTGATCTCCGACCTCGCCCGCGTCATGGAGCAGGACGGCGACCGCCTGTCCGACACCGAGCTGGTCACCATGGTCTGGACGCTCGTCCTGGCCGGCCAGACGCCCACGAACCTCATCGCCAACGCCGTCGCCACCCTGCTCTCCCACCCCGATCAGCTCGCCGCGCTGCGCGCCGAGCCCGCCCTGATGCCGCGGGCGGTGGAGGAGCTGACGCGCTGGTGCGGGCCGCAGCTGCTGACCATCCCCCGCTTCACCACGGAGGACGTCGAGATCGGCGGCGTGCCCATCCCCAAGGGTGTGCCGGTCACGGCCTCGATCGCCTCCGCCAACCGCGACCCGCGCGCCTTCGACGAGCCGGACCGGCTCGACCTCCGGCGGGAGCCGTCGCCGCATCTCGGGTTCGCGCACGGGCCGCACTTCTGCGTCGGCGCGTCGCTGGCCCGCGCGCAGACCGCGATCGCGATCGGCGCCCTGCTGCGCCGCTTCCCCGAGCTGGCGCTCGCCGGGGAGATCGAGCACACCCCCGACCCGGGCACCTGGCGCCTGACGTCGCTGCCCGTCACCCTCTGAGATGGCGCGCACCGGCAAGAGCGGCGGGCTGCGCTGCTCGTTCTGCGGGAAGGGCCAGCAGGACGTGCGCAAGCTCATCGCGGGCCCGCCTTCGGTCTACATCTGCGACGAATGCGTGGTGCTCTGCACCGAGATGGTGGCCGAGGACGAGCGCGCGGAGTCCCGCCCCGAGCCGCCCAGGCCACGGGAGATCCACGCGTTCCTCGACCAGTACGTGGTCGGCCAGGAGGAGGCGAAGCGGGCCCTCGCGGTCGCGGTCTACAACCACTGCAAACGGCTGCGGGCGCCGTCGGACGAGGTGGAGCTCGGCAAGTCGAACGTACTGCTGGTCGGCCCGACGGGCAGCGGCAAGACGCACCTGGTGCAGACGCTCGCGCGGATGCTGGACGTGCCGTTCGCCGTCGCCGACGCCACCGCGCTCACCGAGGCCGGGTACGTCGGCGACGACGTCGAGAACCTGCTGCTCAAGCTCATCCAGGCGGCCGGCTTCGACATCGCGAGGGCCGAGACCGGGATCGTCTACATCGACGAGATCGACAAGATCGCGCGCAAGGGCGACAACCCGTCGATCACCCGCGACGTCTCCGGCGAGGGCGTGCAGCAGGCGCTGCTGAAGATCCTGGAGGGCACGGTCGCGAGCGTGCCGCCGCAGGGCGGCAGGAAACATCCGCACCAGGACTTCCTGCAGATCGACACGACGAACGTGCTGTTCATCGCGGGTGGCGCGTTCGAGGGCCTCGAGGAGATCATCGGGCGGCGGGTCATGCGCAGGCGCGCCGGGTTCGGCGCCGGGCCGCACTCGGCGGAGGGGGAGCTGCTGTCCCAGGTGACGCCGCGGGACCTGGTGGCGTACGGGCTGATCCCCGAGCTCGCCGGGAGGCTGCCGGTGGTGACGGCCCTGCGGCCGCTGGATCACGCGGCGCTGATGCGGGTGCTCACCGAGCCGCGCAACGCGCTGATCAGGCAGTACCGGCGGCTGTTCGAGCTCGACGGGGTGGAGCTGGAGTTCGACGAGGGGGCCGTGGCCGCCGTCGCCGAGCAGGCGCTGCTGCGCCGCACGGGCGCCAGGGCCGTGCGCGCGATCCTCGAAGAGGTGCTGCTCAACGTGATGTACGAGGTGCCGGGCCGGGACGACGTGGCGCGTGTCGTGGTCACCCGCGAGACGGTGCTCGACCACGTCAACCCGACCCTGGTGCCCCGCGACCGCCGCGACGGGGAGCGCCGCGAGAAGTCCGCCTGAGGCGCCGGCCGGCAGCGCCTTGTGCGCATGTCAGGACTCCTTCCCGACCAGGACGCGGGGCGTCACGGTCAACCTGCGGGCGGGCTGGAACTGGGCCGCGATGAGGGCGGCCAGGACCACGACCGCGCCGAGCACCTGGGCAGGGGCGAGCTCCTGTCCGAGGACGAGCCAGCCGAGCGCGGTCGCGACCACCGGGCTGAGCAGGCCCAGGAAGGTCACCTTGGTGGCCGTCAGCAGCCGCAGCCCACGGAACCACAGCGCGTAGGCGAGTGCGGATCCGATGACGGTGAGGTAGGCGTACCCGGCGAGGTTGGCGGTGGTCAGGGTGGCCGGCGGCGCGCCTTCGACGAGGAGCGCGACGGGCAGCAGCAGCAGACCTCCGGCCACGAGCTGCCAGCCGGTGGTGGCCAGCAGCGGCGCGGGCGACTGCCACCGCTTGCTCAGCACGACTCCCAGCGCCATCACGGCCGCGCCGCCGAGCGCGGCGGCCACTCCCACGGCGTCCAGCCGGGCGTCGGCCCGCAGCACGAGCAGGCTGACCCCGGCGACGCCCGCCACGGCGGCCACCACCGTGCGCGGGGTCAGGCGTTCGCCGAGCAGCCCGGCGGACAGCAGGGCGACCAGCATGGGCTGGATGGCCCCCACGGTCGCGGCCACCCCGCCCGGCAGCCGGTACGCCCCCACGAACAGCAGCGCGAAGAACACCCCGATGTTCAGCGCCCCGAGCACCAGAGCGCGCCACCACCAGACGCCCTTGGGCAGGCTCCGGGTGACGGCGACGAGCAGCAGCCCGGCGGGCAGGGCGCGGATCACGGCGGCCAGCAGGGGGCGGCCGGGCGGCAGCAGCTCGGTGGTGACGAGGTACGTGGTGCCCCATATGGCGGGGGTCAGCGCGGTCAGCAGGACGGTTCCCGTTTGATTTCTTAGCACTAAGACAAAGTAGCTCAGTACTAAGCTACTTGCCGCGTGATTTACCTCACCGCTAAGACATCTGTAGTCTGGGGTGGTGGCTGATCACGTCGACTTCATCCTTGAGCAATGGGCTGCCCAGCGTCCCGACCTGGACGTCTCCCCGATGGCGGTGATCGGGCGGCTGTCGCGGGTGACGCGGCTGATCGACGCCGAGCTGCGCCGTACGTTCACCGCGCACGGGCTGGATTCGGCGTCCTTCGACGTGCTGGCCACCTTGCGCCGCAGCGACCCCCCGCACCGGCTGACCCCCGCCGAGCTGATGCGCGCGTCCATGGTCACCTCGGGGGCGGTCACGCAGCGGCTCGACCGCCTGGAGTCCAGGGGCCTGGTGACCCGCACGCCCAGCGACGTGGACGGGCGCGGCGTCTACGTGACGCTCACCGACGAGGGACGCGCCCTGATCGACGGGGTGCTGCCGGACCACTTGGCGACCGAGGAGCGGGTGCTCTCGGCCCTGCCGAAGGAGGGCCGGGACGCGCTCGCGCATGGACTGCGCGAGCTGCTGGAGTCGCTCGGCGACACGACCGCACCCTCCTGACCAGACGCGGCCACGCCGCCGCAGCCACCTCGGCCACGCGCGGCCGCGTCGCCGCGGCCACCTTGGCCGGGGGCGTCAGCGGCGGCGCTGGCGCCGGCCAGACCCGGCGCCGCGCCCAGAACCCGCACCCTGCCCCGAACCCGCACCGCGCCCAGAACCGGCGTTTCGAGCCGAGCCCGCACCTCGCCCGGAACCCGTCCCTCGAGACGCCCCCTCGTGGCGGGTGGCGGGCCAGTGCGCGGGGCGGGTGAGAGTGGCGGGCAGGCGGGTGGCGGCGTCGCCCTTGGCGGCGTTGAGCTGGGCCTGCGTGAGGAAGATGCTGCCGGTGAGGTCGGCGCCCGACAGGTCCGCGCCCCGGAGGTCGGCGCCGATCAGGTCGGCCTCCCGCAGATCGGCGCCCCGGAGGTCGGCGCCGATCAAATAGGCCCCCCGCAGGTTGACCGCCCGCAGGTCGGCGCCCGCCAGCCGGGCCCCGATCAGGTCGGCTCCCCTGCGGTCCTTGCCCTTGCGCCCGCCCCTGACCAGCTCGCTCGCACGCAGCAGCAGGGCGTTGACCTCGGCCCGGTGCGGCGCGACGTCCAGCTTCTCCAGCACGTCGGCGCTCTCCCGGGTGAGCCGCTCGGTCTCGGCGAGGGCCTGCGCCAGCTCGGCGTGGACGGCCCGGGCGGGCTCCAGGGCGAGCGCCTCGGCCACGTACCACAGCAGCTCGTGCAGCTGCCGCATGACGGGGAACACGACGTACATCTGCCGGGCCGTGCCCGGAGCCTCCCGCCAGCTCGTGCCGCCGAAGGTGACCTGGGAGACCTTCTGCCCCGCCCCGAAGCAGTCGAAGACGGTGCAGCCCGGGAAGCCGCGCTCCCTGAGCTGCGAGTGGATGGAGCAGCGGAAGTCGTCGCGCAGGTTGCGGCAGGGCTGCCCGGCGTCCTTGTCGGTGGCGAAGTCGGCCGAGGCCGAGAACGGCAGCGCGACGCAGCACAGCCCGAAGCAGCTCTCGCAGTCGGCCAGCAGGCCGAGCTCGCGGGGGTGGGTTCCGGGCAACGTGCTGAACTCCGTTCGTGAAGGTGCGGCCCCGTCAAGGGTACTCATTCGTGGACGTACGGCGTGGTCGTGGTGAGCGCCTCGAACCCCAGCCGCAGCAGGATGGGACGGCTCTGGCTGGAGGCGTCCACCTGGAGGTGGTCGTAGCCGCGCGCGGCCGCCTCGCGGGCCCGGTGGGCGACCAGCGCGCGGTAGACACCCCGCCCCCGCCATTCCGGTACGGTGCCGCCGCCCCACAGGCTCGCGAACCGGGTCCCCGGGTGCAGATCCATGCGGGCCGCGCTGACGGGCACGTCGCCGGCCATGGCGAGGACCGCGATGACGTCGCCGGAGGCCAGCTGGTCGAGCAGGCGTTCCCTGATGCGGTCGCGGGTCATGCCGAAGGCGCGCTCATGCACCTCGGCCACCAGCTCCACGTCGTCCGGGCCGGTCACCGGGACCAGCCGCACGCCCTCGGGCGGTTGCCCCGCCGCCGGCAGGCGCGCGACCTCGGCCACCATCAGCGTCTCTGCGGCTTCGGGGGTGAAACCGGCCGCCAGGAGGCGCCGGTCGAGGTCGGCGGGCCGGTCGTGGCCGTACAGCTTCCATTCGAACGCCCGGCCCAGCTCCCCGAAGTGCCGCACCTGCTCGGAGATGGCCGCGTCCGCGCTCCGCTCGTCGAGGTCGGACCAGAGGATGCCGTTCCAGCCGTGCTCGGGCCCCACCTGACGGACCACGTTCCCAGCCCGCTCGATCCTGGAGCCCGGCCCGTCGGGGCGGGCCTCCCGCCGCATCTGCCGGTCGAAAAGCTCCAGCATCTCAGCCTCCGAACCGGCGCTGCCGGGCGGCGAAGCTGCGCAGCGCGCGCAGGAAGTCGATCTCGCGGAAGGCGGGCCAGTACGCCTCGCAGAAGTACAGCTCGGAGTAGGCGGACTGCCAGAGCAGGAAGTTGGACAGGCGCTGCTCGCCGCTGGTGCGGATGACCAGGTCGGGGTCGGGCTGCCCGGCTGTGTACAGGTGGGGCGCGATGTCGTCCACGCTCAACGTCGAGGCCAGCTCCACCATGGACTGGCCGGCCTCGGCCCGCTCGTACATCAGTTCGCGCAGGGCGTCGATGACCTCCTGGCGGCCGCCGTACCCGATGGCGAGGGTGAGGTGGAAGCCGGTCTCGCACGTGCGGGTCGCCTCGACGGCGCTCTTGAGCGCGCGGGCGGTGGTGTCGGGCAGCATGTCGAGCATGCCCGCGACGTGGACGCGCCAGCGGGCGTCGGGCCGGTCGAACCGGTCGGCGACCATCTGCTCGATCACCTGCAGCAGGTAGGCGACCTCCTCGCCGCCGCGGCGCTCGAGGTTCTCCGTCGAGCACAGGAACACCGTCACGTGCTGGATGCCCAGTCCCTCGCACCACGACAGCACGTGCTCGATGTGCTCGGCGCCGTACTTGTGGCCGATGCTCGGGCTGGGCAGGCCCTGCTGCCTGGCCCAGCGCCGGTTGCCGTCCATGATCAGGCCGACGTGGCGGGGCAGCGGCCCGCCCGTGACCTGGCGGCGCAGGCGCCTGGCATAGAGGGAATGAAGGAGGTCAGTCGTCCACATCCTCCAAGGATGGCGCACCCGAGGGGCCGCAAGCCGCCGGACGCGAATGTGACGGCGTCTCATTCCGTACGCGGCCAGGCGTCGCCCCAGTCGGCGTCCCGGGCGGCGCGGTAGAGATCGCCCTGCCGTTTGGACACGATCACGTCGCTGACCGCGTCCTCACCGGTGCACAGGCGCAGGGACACCACGCCCTTGCGCTTGACCGGGTGGCGCAGGATCCGGGCGGCGGACCGCTCCGCCGGTGCCGTCGTAGCTGCCACGTACGAGAACTTCTCGTCCTCGAAGCTGAGCGTGCCCGCCTTGATCCGCCGGTGCAGTGAGCTCCTGGGGAGCCTGACCGAGAAGTGGCACCAGTCGCGTCCCGGCACGATCGGGCAGCGGCCGTCGTGGGGGCAGGGCGCGACGATGGTCAGGCCGCGGGCGGCCAGGACCTCCCTGGCCTCGGCGATGGTGGCGTAGCCCGCCGGGGTGCCGGGCTCGACGACGATCACCATGGCGGCGTCCGCGGCCAGCCAGCCGACGACCTCCCGGCGCTCGGCCCGGGGCAGCTCGCCCAGCGCGTACGACATGGTCACCAGGTCGGCCTGCGGCCGGTCGAGGCCGGGGCGGACCGACGCCTGCCGCCAGGTGGCCCCGCGGAGCGACTCGGACGTACGGGCGAGGCGTTTGCCCAGGTCGATGATGTGCGGGTCGTGTTCGATGACGGTGACCTGCTCGATGGAGCCCCAGGTCTGGTCCGCCGCCCAGATCGCCGCTCCGGTGCCCCCGCCGACGTCGAGGTGGGTCCTGGGCCGGAAGCCCGGGGTCAGGGTGGCGGCCTGGCGCATGGCCGTGGCGGCGGCGGCGTAGGTGGCGGGCATCCGGTAGGCGGCGTAGGCCGCGATGTCGGCCCGGGACCTGATGTGGGCGCCGCCCTTCGTGCCCGTGCGGTAGCTCTCCGTGAGGCGCGCGACGGAGTCGGACAGGTCTTGGGGCGAGTAGCCGGACACGGCCTTGTCCAGGGCGGCTCTGAGTTCGTCGGGGAGCATGTCTACCTCAGTCGATTCGTTGGGCGAGGGCTCCTCGGAAGGAAGACTGAGCCATTATCAACCATGCCGCCGCCTCTCCGTGATGGCTGCGCTCCCGGCTTGATGGCTGCGCCCCCGGCGAACAGCCGCCTCCCCCGGTCCCGCCCCGCAGTAGCGTGCTGTCGTGATCATCATTGACGACGTCGAGATCGCGTACGAGGAGGCCGGTCTCGCGGCGCCCGCGGGCACCGTGGTGCTGGTGCACGGCTCGGGGGCCGACATGCGTCTGTGGGAGCACCAGTTCCAGGCCCTGTCGGAGCACTACCGCGTCATCCGCTACGACGCGCGGGGCCACGGCCGCTCCGGCGACGCCGAGGGCGAGGTGTGCCACCACGAGGACCTGCTCGCCGTCATGGACGCGCTGGGTGTCGAGCGGGCGGCGCTGGCGGGCAGCTCGATGGGCGGCGCGTACGCGACCGAGGCCGCACTGGCCGCCCCCTCCCGGGTCGTCGCGCTCGCGCTCATCAGCTCCGGCCTGGCCGGACACCAGTGGCCGCAGGAGATGCTGGAGCAGGCCCGGGCACGCGTCCACAGCTCGGTGCCCGCCGACCGCCTGGCCCGCTACCGCGCCGGGACGGCCGGCCACGTGGATCCCGCCGACGTACTCGCGATGGCGAAGGCCCACACGCTGTGGCAGACGGCGGGCCCCGACCGCGGCCGCGACGACCTGTCCGACGAGGTGTGGGAGGCCGCGGTGGAGATGGCCCGCCTGGTGTTCGAACGCTCCTGGACCGGCCCCCTGGCCACGGAACGCCGGCTCACCCCGCCCGCCTCCGCCCGACTGCACGAGATCGCCGTCCCCACCCTGGTGCTCAACGGCCTGTCGGACGTGCCCGGCATCCAGGAGGTGTCCGGCATTCTGGCGAAGGGCATCCCCACCGCCCGCCGCCTCGACCTTCCCGAAACGGGGCATCTGCCGCCGCTCGAACGGCCGGAGGAGGTGACCGCGGCCCTGACGACGTTCCTGTCGGACGCCTTCACCCCTGAACGCGTCCGTCCCTGAGGGTCACTGCGACGGTTATCTTGGGCTGTTCCCCCGTTTCGAGGGCCGGATCGTCCCCAAGACGTTTGCCAAGAAAGCCGCCAAGTTCCTCGCCCGGGACGGCATTGTGCTCTACGACAATCCCGACGCATTCTTGATCTGCGCCTTCAAGCACGACAACGCGCTCTGCGGCCCGAACTGGGCGCGACAGCACCCAGGCAGTAGGCCTGCCAACTCGGCTGCGGCAACACCGTCTGCGCCGCAACGCCGACAAACCCCCGTGTACCCGCATCCGGGCGGCCGTGGACCGGCTTCCGAATGTCGGGGCCACATCTTCCAACGGCAGCCTCACCGTCCCCGCCCTCGCCGCAGAGGCCGGCGTCCACCGCATGGCCCTGGAAAAGACCTGAAGCACGAGTTCTGCCGACCAGGTTCCGGCCCCACGCCGTCCGATCACTGTCCGTCCTGGTAGACCATGGGGCCTGACTCCTTGAACGCCGCGCGCGAGGCGTCCTTGAGCCACTTGGTCGCGCTGGCGTCTCTGGTGAGGTTCGTGTAGACGGCCAGGGTACGGATCACATATCGGCCGGTCTGTCCGGTCCACGAGTACAGCTGTACGTTCCACCAGTTCGACGTGTAGCAGATACCGGTTGATCCTGGACCCGTCCGGGGGCACCGGATACCCCAGTCCTGCACGTAGACGTTCTTGAGCCTTGAGTACGCGGTCCCGGCCCTGCCCGAGTCCTTCAGCGGAACGACCCAGACGGTCACCATGATGCGCCCCTTCGGAGCGCCCGAGCTGATATAGGCGCCCACGGCCATGTCGTCGCAGCGTGCCTTGCGCAGGGCGGACTTGACCCTGGCGTCGGGCCACGGACTCGGGCAGTCTTCCACCCCAGCCGCCTTACGGCTGAAACGCACCCCCTCGGCACTCGTGAAGGACTGCGGCAGCAGGGCGTCGGCCGTGATCGGGGTCGGGTCCGTGCTCTCCTTGTTGAGGTCCGCGGGGTTGAACGGATCCTCGGTCGGCTCTTCCGAAGCTGTCTGCGAAGGCGTCGGCGCAGGTGTGTCAGAAGGGCTCGGCTGGGGGGAGTAAGCGGAGGTGGGCTGGGAGGTGGAGGTCTGGCCGCCCGACAGCGCTCCCCGTACCGCGTTCTTGACCACGGCCCGTACGCCCACCACGGCCAGCACCAGAGCAACTGCTCCAGCGCCGACAGCCAGGCCGATCTTCTTCGACCGGCCGACGCCGCTGGGCGGAGGCTGGGGAGGGACGCCCCATCCAGGTGGCCCATGCGGCTCCGCCCCGCCGGGAGGCATGTTCTCCTGCGTCGACGGATACGGCCGGAGGGCGAGCTGCTCGGCCTCCGGCACGCCCGTCGTGGCGTGCGCCGCGGGCCGCTGAGCGAGGAGGGCGGGAGGCTCGTCGCCGGTCAGGCGGCGCAGTAGGGCGGCGGCGCTCGGCCGGGCCGTAGGGTCCTTGGCCAGGCAGGCCGCCAGCGCCGGGCGCAGTTCCTGCGGCACGGACGACAGGTCGGGTTCGCGGGTCAGAATGGCGTGCATGATCACGGCAAGGGTGTCTCCACGGAAGACCTGCTGCCCGGTGGCCGCGTAGATCATGGAGGTCGCCCAGCTGAACAGGTCGGCCGCCGGGGTGATCGGCGCTCCGCCGAACTGCTCCGGCGCCATGTAGGCGGGGGTGCCCACCACGCTGTGCGTGGCCGTCTGGGCGGTCACCCTGGCGATCCCGAAATCGATCACCACGGGCCCTTCCGGACCCATGATCACATTGTGCGGCTTGAAGTCACGGTGGACTATCCCGGCCCGGTGGATGGCCGCCAGCGCGGTAAGCGTGGCCACCGCGAGCCGCTCCAGCCCGCTGCCCGAACGCGGACCCTCGGTCCTGACCAGCAGGTCGAGCGATGGTCCTGGGATGTGCTCACTGACGATGTACGGCTGGCCGCCCACCAAGCCCGTGTCCAGCACCCGCGCAGTACAGAACGGAGCAACCTGGCGAGCCGCCTCAGCTTCGCGCAGGAACCGGCGGCGTGCGTTCTCATCCGCCGCGGCTCCAGCGTGTAACACCTTGACCGCGACCTGCTCGTTGGACGACCCCTGGCCCAGGTAAACCGTTCCCTGGCCGCCCCGCCCCAGTACACCAACAAGCCGATAGGGGCCGATCTGACGTAAGTCTTCCGGCATGAGCGGGTGCACAAGATCTCACCTTAGCGTTTGCTGGCAAGATGCGATGCTCGCCGACCGCGGCTACGACAAGTACCGCCGCCTGGTGCGCAAGCTGCGAATCCGTCCGCTGGTGGCCGCGGGCTTCAGCGGCGGAGATGATCCGCAGGACCTGGCGGCGCTGCTGGCGGTGCTGGGGCAGGAAGCCGGTGCCGGCACCGAGCCCATGGCGAGTTTCAGATCGTTCGGCAGAGGCGGGCCGCGTCCAGCATCGCGGCATGGACGTTCCGGCTCGCCACCGCGTCCCCGATGCGGAACAACTGGAATGAACCATCCTCGTTGCGTACCGCCGTCTGGGGTCTGCGAGCCAGCAGGTCCGCCCAGTCGACGGCCCCCAGGTTGGTCGAGGACGCAAGCAGCTCGTCATAGAGCTCCTGGACCGGATCGGTGCCCATCTCGGCCACGACGGCATCGAAGGTGCGGCGTTCGCGGAACGCGAAGCCGTCCACGCCGAGCTCCACCTCCAGGCCCTCCGGAGTCCTGGTGACCCCGTGCAGCCGCCGCAGGACGGTGACCGTGACGCCGTTCTCCGCCAGCGAATGGAAGTAGCCGGCCGCCGTGAGCGCGCCGACGTCGGGTGAGAGCGTTCGCTCGGGCGTGACGATCTCAACGGTGACGCCCTCCCCTACGAGGGCCTCGACCGCGTCGAGCGCCTGGTTGCCGCCGTGGTCGTCGTAGACCAGCACCCGCCCCCGCAGCCGGCGCGTCCCGGCGAGCACGTCCCAGGTGTCATGGACCAGACCGGCCCCGGGAACGCGGGGCGCCGCGGGAGTGCCGCCGGTCGCGACGATCACGACGTCCCATCGACCCCGTCGTGGGCCTGCTGCGCGAAGCCCTCCTCGCCGGTCGCTGCCGGCCCGGCGACCGCATACGTGAGGCGCCGCTCGCGGTCCGCCTCGGCCTCTCCCGCCGGGTCATCCGCGCGGGGCTGCGGGCGCTGGCCGAGGAGGGCATGCTCGACCTGCTCCCGGGCGGCGCGACCGCCGTCCCCGCCGTCACGGCGAAGGACGTCCTCGACCTGTACGCCCTGCGCGCCAGCCTCGGCGCGCTTCTCATCCGCCGCGTCGCCATGTTCGGCCGCGAGCAGCTCGCCCTGGCCTCAGCGGCCCTGGCTGAGGTCCGCGCCGCCGCCAGGGACGGCGACAACGCCCGCATCCGTGAAGCCGACCTGCGCTTCCAGGACGCCCTCGCCCGTACCGCGGACCTCCCGCAGGCCGCCGGCACCTTCGAACGCCTCACGGCCCGTCTGCGCATGTTCGTCAACGTGCTGGACATGGACTACAGCCAAGCCTGCGACACCATCGCCCACGAGGACGCCGCCGTCTATGACGCGTTGCGCGACGCCGACGGGAACGAGGCGGCCCGCCTGTGGCGGGTCAAGATCGAACGGTGCGTCCGCTACATGATCGCCCAGCTCCCCGAGGACGACGTCGCCCCGCACCTGTGGACCACCCTGGCGGGCAGGCCCCGCCTGCGCCGGGACGATCCGCGCAGCGCCGCGCACTGATGCGAAGAAATCTCCATTTGTGCGGCTTGCTGACGGCCGCGTGACCAGTGCGGCACCCTTTCCTGATGGCAGCCGGAGCGCCTTTGTGCTGCTGTCCGAAGCCAGGGGCGGCAGTCTCAGCGGACGGGGGCGGGAGGACGGGTGTGGGCGGCCAGGATGCCGTCGATGGCCGACGCCAGCAGCTCCCTGTGCCCCTCCGGCAGCTCTCCCGCCAACGCGTCCAGCCGCTGCGCGACCTCTTCGTGCGCCAGCACCCCGATCCGCGCCCCCTCGGGGGTCAGCTCGATGCGGCAGGCCCGCCGGTCACGTGAGTCACGCGTGCGGGTCACCAGTCCCCGCTTCTCGGCCCGGTCCACGAGCCCGGTCAGGCTCGACTTCTCCAGGTGCAGTGCGCGCGTCAGCTCCGTCATCCCCACGGGCCCGTCGATGAGCAGGCACAGCAGCTGCGCCTGCTGCGGCGTCAGGTCGTGCTCCCTGCTGACCTCTCCGAACACCTGCTGCACCAGGTGCGCCAGACGTACGAGCGCTTCGGTGAACCGCAGGACCGGCTCCTTCGTCGTGACCACGGCACCGAGTCTACTTGACAATGGTTCATAATACGAACTAATTTCGTTCTCGTCATCAACTGTTCGTACAACCAACTAGCGGCCCCGGCCAAGGAGCCACCCATGCCCGACTACGGCCACGACCTGCTCTTCGGCGCGAACTTCGTGCCCTCCGCGCACCAGGCCGACACTGTCGTAGCCCTCTCCCAGCTCGCCGAGCGCTCCGGGCTCGACCTCGTCACCTTCCAGGACCACCCGTACCAGCCCGCCTTCCTCGACACCTGGACCCTGCTCAGCTACGTCGCCGCCGCGACGGAGCGGATCCGGCTGGCGGGCAACGTGCATCCGCTGCCGTTGCGGCCGCCCGCCATGCTGGCCCAGGCCGCGGCCAGTCTCGACATCCTCAGCCGCGGGCGGTTCGAGCTCGCGCTGGGCAGCGGCGGGTTCAGGGAGGCCATCGCCTCCATGGGCGGCCCCCGCCTCACCCCCAGCCAGGCCGTGGACGCGCTCGAAGAGGGCATCGCGATCATCCGCGCCGCCTGGGACACCGACGCCCCCGGCGACATCCGGCACAACGGCGAGCACTACCAGGTCAGCGCCCAGCGAGGTCCCCGCCCGGCCCACGACGTCGGCATCTGGCTGGGCGCGTACAAGCCCCGCATGCTCCGCCTGACCGGACGCCTGGCCGACGGCTGGCTGCCGTCCCTCCCCTACCTCCGGTCGATCGGCGAGATCGGCGAAGGCAACGCCGTCATCGACGAGGCCGCCGCCGAGGCGGGCCGCTCGCCCCGCGACATCCGCCGCCTGCTCAACCTCGCCGAGGAGTTGCCCGCCACCCAGCTCGCCGAGCTGGCCCTCACGTACGGCGTCAGCGTGTTCAACATCGTGGTCGACGATCCGCGCCAGATCCAGCGCTTCGCCCAGGAAACCGCCCCAGCCGTACGCGAGCTCGTCGTCGCGGAACGCGACCGGCCCCGCACGTCCACCGCGTCCACCGCGTCCACCGCGTCCAGCACTGCGGCAGGCACCGCGCACAACACCACGGAGGGCGCCGCGCTGCCCGCCACCCCGACCCCGGACGACGGCGTACGACTCACCGAGATCCGCGTGTGGGACGAGACCACCCGCCCCACCGCCCTCCGCCCCGACCCCGAGCGGCGCTACACCCCCGCGGAGCAGGCCAACGCCCAGCACCTCATCGACGTGCACGACCACCTGCGCGGCGAGCTCGCCCGGCTGCGCGACCTCGTCGACCAGGTCGCCGCGGGAACGATCGACGCGGGCGCCGCCCGCTCCCACATCAACACCATGACCATGCGCCAGAACAACTGGACGCTCGGCGCCTACTGCGAGTCCTACTGCCGTCTCGTCACCATGCACCACTCCGCCGAGGACGCCATGGTCTTCCCCAACCTGCGCCGTGCCGAGCCCGGCCTCGCCCCCGTGCTCGACCGTCTCCAGGAGGAGCACCACGCCATCCACAAGGTCATCGAACGGGTCGACCGCGCCCTCGTCGCCTTCGTCGGCGACCCGGCCGGCCTCGCCGACCTGCGTACCACGGTGGACCTGCTCACCGACAGCCTGCTGTCCCACCTGTCGTACGAGGAGCGCGAGCTCGTCGAGCCCCTGGCCAGGCACGGCCTCTAAGTGCCCGGGTACAAACTGATCGTCAGGTCGATTGGGGAGATGCGGATCGTGCGAGTCGTCGTCCCATGGGGATGATCATCGCCCACAAGACCATGGCCTCGCGGTGCTCGGATAACCGCTCATAGTCCCGCACGCACCGTCCGCGCCGGGAGATCCACGACAGCGTCCTCTCCACCACCCATCTACGGGGCTGGACCACGAAGCCGCTGACGTCGTCAGTGCACTTGACGATCTCCAGAGTGAGCCGGACGTGCTTTTTGGCCCAGGTCACGAGCTTGCCGGCGTAGGCGCCGTCGGCCCGGATCGGCGTGATCCGCTCGTACCAGTCACGCAGACGCTCCAGTGCGGGCCCGGCGCCGTCGCGGTCTTGGATGCCGGCGGCGGTGACGATGACGGCCAGCAGCAGGCCCAGGGTGGCCACGATGACGTGCCGCTTGCGGCCCTTCCCCTCCTTGGCCGCGTCGTATCCGCGCGAGGTGGCGGCGACGGTCTCGGCGGTCCGCAGCGACTGCGAATCGATGATCCCCGCGCTGGGCTCCGGCTCGCACCGGTCGGCTGTCCGGACCTGTTGGCGCAGGTCATTGTGGAGGGCGTAGAGATCGCCGTCCCGCCACCAGCGGGTGAAGGTTGCGTGGACGGTGCGCCAGGGCACCGGGAAGTCGGCGGCAGAATGCCTTACTCAGCGGGGTTCATGATCTCGGTGATCCGGAGGAATCCGTCGGCGCCGTGGCCACGCCCGATGGCGCGGCGCGCCAAGCCTTCGGCCGCACGCATCACGCCCGCGTCGATGCCATGTGCCTCGGAGGTGTGGACGATATGGGCCATGGACGACACCGCCGAGGTGATCGGATTGCCCTCGCCGGAAAACCGCCCACTGTCCACTTCCTCCGCGGCCTGCTCGAAGATCGGTGGAAGGATCGCGCCGATGCCCTTGGCGAACGGTGCCAGCTCCCGCGTGGTGATGCCTTCTGCCCTCGCCACGGCCAAGGCGTGCGCATAACCAGCCATCGCGGTCCAGAAGATGTCGAGCAATGCGATGTCGTAGGCAGCCGCCCGGCCGACTTCCTCACCAAGGTGGGTGTGGGTGCCACCCAGAGCGTCCAGCACCGGCCGGTGCTCCCGGTAGATCTCCTTGGGGCCACTGTGGAGGAACACCGCGGCCGACGTTCCGATGGTCGTGGTTGGAGTCATGATCGCACCGTCCAGGTACCCGATGCCATGCTCGGCCGCCCAGGCCGCAGTGCCCCGGGCCCGCTCGGGGGTGTCAGCGGTCAGGTTCACGGCCGTGCGCCCCTTGAGCGCGTCGGTGACCGCACCGCGCCGCACAATGCCGTCAACCGCGTCGTAGTTCACCACGCAGACCACGGTCAACCTGCTCGCACTGACCGCCTCCTCGGGCGATGAAGCGCCGACAGCGCCCCGCTGGACCAACTCCCGATCCCTTCCCGGCGTCCGGTTCCAGACCGTGGTCCGCAGGCCGGCATCCAAGAAGGCGCCGGCCAGGGCCCGGCCCATCGGCCCCAGGCCGAGCACGGTGACGGCAGACTGTTCAGTGTGCGAGGTCATGCCTCAACTCCTCGACAATTAGTAAACGGTGATGAATGGGGATGACGATGACGCGCAGCCGCGCCCAGGACCCGAACGTGTGCGGAGTGACCGCCGCGATCGCCGTGATCGACGGCAAGTGGAAGACGATATTGCTCTGGCTTCTGGAATCCGGTCCGCACCGCCCCGGCGAGCTACGCCGACGGCTGCCGGGCCTCACCGAGAAGGTGCTGACTCAGACGCTGCGGGAGATGGAGACCGACGGGCTGGTCCACCGGGAGGTGCACGACGTACGGCCGCTGAAGACCGTGTACTCGCTGACCTCGTTCGGCCGTGAACTCTCCGAAGCGCTGGCACCGCTTTCCGATTGGGGCCATCGCCGCCTGGAGAAGCTGGCCGAGTCGTCCGAAGCAGCTTCCTGAGACACCGCCAACCTCCCCATCTCATCTGGATGTGCGGGCCCTTCGGCCCGCACGACCAAGCTTCAGGCCGCGCCGGCCCGGTCGACAAGTACCCACAAAAAAGTGGCTACCGCCGCCACACGAACTCGTTGCTCTCGGTCCTGCATGATCCACTGCTCGCCCTCTACTGGACGCCTCGCAGGAGGCGGTGACGGTCCTGCGCCAGGCCCTCCCGTCACCGTGATGAGGCGATAACTGGTTTCAGATGCGGGGCCGAAGGGTGCGCCGGACGGCGAGGCCGCCCAACGAGAGAGCGGGGATGAGCAGGATTCCCGCCTCGGTCCATTGGAACTGCCAGAACCTGTCCGCGGGGTGAAACTCGGCCACCTGTCGATAGCCGTGGCTGAAGGAGCACTTGGCGTACTTCTTGGTCGTCTCGTCCGTCCCGCAGGGGCCGGCGAGCGCGAGCTCTCTGTCCTGAGCGGTGTACTTCGCGCCGCTTCCGTCGATCCAGTAGCTCGTCACGTGCAGGGAGTCATCCGGTTCGGGCTCGTCCATGACCGTGGCCTGCACGACTCGCTCTGGTGTCGCGTAGAAGGCTGGCGCCCTGAGGAGTCCGAAGAATGCTGACGCGCACACCGCCAGGGTCACCGCCATCGCCGGCAGGGTCCGCCGGAACAGTGCGCCCGTGGCCATGCCGAGCACGAACGCGGCCAGCCACCACGCCGCCGGCATGATGCCGACAACGCGGAACCAACTCATGTCGAAGCGGTCAACGTTGTAGGGGGGACGTCGAAGGCGGCCAGCCACGGCTCCACGATGCCGGCCAGCACCAGCCCGCCGAGCGTGACCGCGGCACCGAGCCCGACGATCTTGGCCGCCAACCAGCGCCGCCGCGTCACCGACTGGGTCCAGGTCAGCTGGTGCGTGCCCTGCTCGAACTCCCGGGCCAGCAGCGGAGCACCCCAGAAAGCGCCGATCATCGCCGGGGCCAGCAGCGGCAACCAGCTGAGGAGTTCACCCACCGACCGCATGCGGTCGTTCATCTCCGCGAGATAAGCGCTGCACGCGGGCGTGTCCGCCACGCAGTCGGCGGCCGGAGCGTTCTGGGCGGCGAACTTGGCCGCGCCCAGAGCGCTGATGAGCAGAACCACGCCGAGGACGGCCAGCAGCGCCGTGGTGAGGAGCACCTGCATGCGGTGCTGCCGCCAGGTAAGCCACAACAACTTCCATGTCTCCTTAGCGATCAGGTAGTGGTCAGGGTCGGACGAGGCAGCGCCGTGGTGTCGGGGCGGCGCAGGTAGGCCAGCACCAACTCCTCCAGGCTCACGCCGGATGCTCTCCATCGCGGGTCGTGCAACGGCGTTCCCGGACCGGTGCGGACCAGCAGGTCGGCCTGCCGTTCCCTGCGGCTGTCGCTGATCACCGGCATCCGGGCCGCCATCCCGTCGGCGAGCTCAGTCGGACCGGACAGCATCCGGTGGGCGGCGAGCAACTCGTCGACCTCGCCGCTGATCTGGACCTCGCCGCGGTTGAGCACCACCAGCCAGTCGCAGGCGTTGGTCAAGTCGGACACCACGTGGGAGGACAGCACAACGGTCATCTGCGTCTCGGCCACCGCCGCCATCAGGGAGCGCATGACATCGTGCCGAGCCACTGGGTCGAGGTTGGCCAGCGGCTCGTCCATGACCAGCAGATCCGGTCGCTTGGCCACGGCGATGGTCAGCGCGACCTGTGCCTGCTGACCTCCGGAAAGCTTGCCGACCTTGCGGTTCAACGGGATGTCCAGTTCCGCCAGCCGCTGCCGGGCGAGGGCGTCGTCCCACCCCGGATTGAGATGGTGTCCGAAGCGGAGCATCTCAGCGACGGTGAAGCCGTCGTAGAGGGGTTTGTCCTGGGCCAGGAACGCCACTCGCGCGAGGGCTGCCGCCCTTTGCCCGACCGGTTCGCCGAAGACACGCACGCTGCCACGGGTGGGGGCGATCAGGCCGGCGACCAGATGCAGGAACGTGGATTTGCCCGCGCCATTTGGTCCGACGAGTGCGATGACCCGGCCGGCGGGGACGGACACAGTGCAGTCACGCAACGCCCATGTGCCCCGATACCGCTTGGCGAGCCTCATGGCCTCCAGAGCGGTCGGGCTCTTTGCGGGGGCGGTGAGCTCACCGGCTCCGCCGCCGAACATCCTCACTGTCCGATCCGCTGTCATGCGATTCCCTCCTGGACGGAGTCGGCGAGCACCGAGGCAAACAGCGCCTCCATATCTCCTTGGTCGAGCCCCGCTTCACGGCAGCCGCGCACCCACTGGGCGAGGTCGCGGCGGAGCCGGGTGTGATCGGCCGTGGATCCGCCACCCAGGGACCGCCGCACAAACGTGCCCAACCCGGGCCGGCCGACGACGAGGCCCTCGTGTTCCAGTTCGCGGTAGGCCTTGGCCACGGTGTTCGGGTTGATCGCGAGGTCGCTGACGACCTCTTTGATCGTCGGCAGCCGATCGCCCGGCATGAGCACACCGAGCCGCAAGGCGTGTTTGACCTGATGCACCAGTTGCAGATATGTCGCCACACCAGAGCTTGGGTCGAGGCGAAGCTTGATCACCGCAGTACCCTTTTCCTATTAGATTAGTAAAAGGGTATTAAGGTCCGCGATCTTCGTCAACTCGGCCTCCTGGCCTCTCGCGCGGGTCGTCGCCATTTCCTAGAGCCAAGTCCGTCCGTTCGATCGCCGCGTGCGTCGCCGTGGGCGCCCAGATGGCGCTTCAGCACGCCGTGGAACTGGTGTCCCCGTGGCCCGGGAATGACCTTGGAGCCGAGGCGAACCGTCTGGTCGGCGCTGAGTGGGACAAGGCGCGCGGGGAGGCCCCGTCCCGCGTTGCCGACCTGATGGACAAGTACGAGGGTGAGCAGATCTACGAGAACGCGGTCTCGGCACTGGCCGCGATGCCGGCTGCGGGCCAGGCGTGCGCACAGGCCTCTCCCGATCGCCGGCAAGGAGGTCCTGAACTGCCCCGGCTCGTGACGCGGTCGGCCATGCTAGAGGGCGTCGCTCTCGAGCAGGACCACGAGGCGGCGGCTTCCTGAGCTGTCGGCCCCTCTTCAGACGGCCTGCGGAACACTAAGATCGGCGGGCGGGGAACGCGTGGCGGCGCGCCGCGACCACGATCGCCAGGGCCGCCGCCACCAGCGGAAGCGAGGTCCACGGCAGCGCACCCGCCCCCGCGCCCTCCAGCACCACCCCGCCGGCCAGCGACCCGGCCGCGATGCCCGCGTTGTACACGGTGGTCTGCATGGACGTCGCCACATCCGCGTTCCCCGCGCCCGAGGCGTCCACCAGCGCCGTCTGCAGCAACGTGGGCACGCCCCCGAAGGCCGCCCCCCACAGCCCCACGGCCGCGAGCAACGCCCAGCCCAGCCCTCCGGAGAGGGCCAGCGCCGCCATGGCCCCCGCGACCACACCCAGCACGGCCAGGAGCGTCACCCGCGCGAACCGATCGATCACGGCCCCGGTGATCCAGATCCCCACCACGGTCCCGGCCCCGAACACGAGCAGCACGAGACTCGTCCCGCCGAAACCGGCGAAGGCCACGAACGGCACCAGGTACGTGTACATCGCTTGATGCCCCACGAGCACCAGCGCCGTCACTCCGAGGATCGTCCGGACTCCAGGAAGGACCGCCACCCGCCGCAGCGGCACCCGGGCGGCGGCCGCCTCGCCGGGGAAGCCCGGCACCTTCCGCAGCACCCACCCCACCAGCACGACCGCCACAACGGACAGGCCCAGGAAGGCCGCACGCCACCCGAAGGCCGACGCCAGCGCCGCACCGGCCGGAATCCCGGCGCACAACGCCACCGTGATCCCCGCCGAGACGATGGCGATCGCCCGCCCCCGCCGCTCGACCGGCACCATCCGCGCCGCGTAGCCGACCAGCATCGCCCACAGGACCCCGCCCATGACCCCGGCCAGCACCCGCGCCCCGAACGTCACCGCGTAAGACGACGAGACCCCGGTCACCGCGTTGAACAGGGCGAACCCCGCCAAAGCGGAAACCAGTATGGGCCGCCGCGGCAGCCCGCGCAGCAGCGCCGTCACCGGGATCGCCGACAGGGTGGACGCCACCGCGTACGCCGTCACCAGGAACCCGGCCCGCCCTTCAGGCACCTCCAGCGCCTGCGCCATCCGCGGCAGCAGCCCCGCGGGCAGCAGCTCGGTCATCACCGCTGTGAACGCCGCCGAGAACAGCGCCAGCAGCCCTGACCATGGCATCCGCCCGACGCGGACCGCGCCGGTGATCGTCGCACCAGACATGCCGAATATGCTGAAACCTTCACATCAATGTGAATGCAAGCCGGGAGGCCGCCATGAAGATCGGGGAACTGTCGCGGCGCACGGGCGTGCCCACCCGCATGCTCCGCTACTACGAGGAGCAGGACCTCCTGCACCCCGGCCGCGCCGACAACGGCTATCGCCGGTATCCCGAGTCGGCGGTGTACCGCGTCCAGCAGATCCGCGGGCTGCTCGACTCCGGCCTGACCACGGAGATCATCCGGCGGATCCTCCCGTTCCTCAACGAGCCCGACGAGATCCACCTGCACCCGCAGTGCCTGACGCCGGAGCTGGCCGAGCTCCTGGAGGCGGAGGCGAGTCGCATCCAGCAACGCATCGACTGCCTCTCCCGCAACCGCGACGCCATCCACGCGTACCTCGCCGCGGTACGATCCGCTGGCCTTTACAGCGTAGATTCCGGAACATAGGTGTCCGTCCCGTTCGTCGGTGGAGCGGCGTTGTTGAGCCAAGGCACGATAGTTCTCGCAAAGGCAGGCTTCTTGTCACCGTGAGGTTGTGGGAGCTCGCTCGTCTGTGACCTCCATCTATAGGTGGCGGTTCCCAGCCGTTGTTGGCGGGAGCCTGGCGCCGAGGACGATCGAGTGAGGCCAGGGCCGAGTCCAGAGGGTGAGGTCGCTACTGGTGGCGACTGCGAGGGTACGGCCCGAGGGCGAGAATCCGGCGGCGCGGAATGTGGAGTAGTTGGAGTGGAAGAGGTGCCACCAGCCTTCTCCCGGTGGGTCCTTGTATTTGTCGCCGCCCGCGGAAAGCAGGACGCGGTCGTTGGGCCATTCGGGGCTGACGACATCGAGGGCCAAGCCGTCCGGGGTGGTGCTGTGGAGGCCGCCACCGAAGAGGCCGGCAATGTGCACCTGGGTGCCTGCGATTGGCCCGAGACCGGGGCACGTGAGGTCCGGGGAGGCGTCGGGTGTGCTGGTGTCGGGGTCGGGATCACGATCCCGGGCGATCTTCTCGCCGGTGACCGCGTCGAAGAGCCCGTGGCCGCCGTAGGAGACGACCATGACCAGATCGCGCCTGCTCTCTGGATGGACGGCGAAGCCGATGCCCAACAGGCCGCCGATGGGCGTTCTGCTGGGCAGCACCGGTTGTCCTGCACGCGTAACAGCCGCTCGGCCAGTTCCGTCTGAGACAGGCCCACCTCGACCCCGGCGACGGTAGACGGCCGCGCCGAGTTCCTGCCCGAGCTGTGCCTCCTCCTCACCGGCAAGCGGCCTCAGCCCCTCAACTGGCTCATTTCAGCGATCGCCTCAGAGATCGCTGACGATCAAGTAGGCTCACCCGAATTCGGGGCTTGATCGGTGTCAAATTCGTCGTGCCTGCTGGAGGACGGTTGTGAATGTGGAAGCGAACATGAGCCCGGAGGTGCGACGGCTCGGATCGCCTGGCCTCGTCAGAGAGCCGGATGTGCGGGCCGCGCTGACCATGCTGGCCGCAGGTCCGGCCGGGCTTGTGATCACCGGCGGGGCGGGGGTGGGCAAGAGCGCCCTGGCTCGCCAGGTGCTCGGGCGGCTTCAGGCCGAGGGCTGGGGAGTAGCCGCCGTGGTGGGCAGATGGTCTCCGAAAACGCTGTTCCGAGGTGTCACAGAGGCCTTCTTAGGTTGGGGAGAGGAGCTCTCCCCGGAACAAGCGCGCATGATGGGGACCCTCGGCCTGGCTCCGTCGGACGATGCCATGTTCGACACGACCTGCCGGCTCCTGGAGAGCTTTCCCCTTGTCCTGCTCTTCGACGACCTGAGCCAGAACCTCGACGGCACGGGCTACCTGGATCCCGGCTTCGGCGAGGCGTTCGACCGACTGTGCCAGGCCGCCGATCGGGGCCGGGTGCTGGTGACCAGCAGGACACCGCTGCCGCCGTCGACCACGGACAACCGGCTCGGTGTCTTGCGGCTCGACCCTTTGGACCTCGCCGCGGGTACCGAGCTGGCAGCCGGACTGCCTTTCCTGTCCACAGTGGATCCGGCCACCCGCGAGCGAGTGGTCCGCTCGACCGCGGCGCATCCACGGTCCCTGCAACTGGTCGACGCCTGGCTGTCCGCGAACCCCGATGGTGTGGGGGCGCGGCTCGCGGCCGTGACACCGGGGGCCGTACCGCTCGACCTCATCATGGCCGAGCTGACAGGGCAACAGCGAGAGACCCTGCTCCAGGCCGCGATCTCCACCGTCCCCGTCACCGCATACGACCTGGCCGTCGCCTGCGACACCCGCGATCCGGACCGCAGGCAGCGCCCGAAGCCCAAGCGGGCGGCGCTCAAAAGCATGGAGGCCACCGCAACCCGGCTCGCCGAGCTCGGACTGCTCAACGTGTGGGAGGGGTGGGACGGGGACGCCGTCTACTTCGCCGACCGCTGGATCGCGGAGATGCTGGCGCCGCACCAAGGCCCGGCGATCGCCGACCGTCACGAACGCGCCATGAACATGCACTACAGCCGGACACATGACGACGGCACGTTCGACGACTACGTCGCGGTCTGCCGGCACCTGTTAGCAGTCCAGGGGATGGGCGACCTGACGCACTTCGTCCTCGCCGTCATCGAGAGCCTGGAGACAGAATTCGAGTACGCGGGGATGGCGCTCCTGGGAGAGATCGCGCCGCACGTGCCGGCAGGCAACGGCCACCACCGTCCCATCCGCGACCAGCTGGTCGCCATGTTGATCCGGCACAACTTCCCGCGCGCCGCACGACAGGTGGCCGAACGATCGCTGTCCGCCGTCAAGGAGTGGGCCGCCATCCATCCGCAGCGCGACGAGGCCAGGTTCTGCCTCGGCGCCGCGCACGACACCTGCGGCCAGGCCCGGTTCGCCGACGGCCAGCTGGTGGCGGCCGAGGCCGTGCTCACGGTCGCCGTGGACATCTACCACGAGCTCGCGGCCGAGCACCCGACCTTTGTCGAAGCAGACCAGCGGCTCGCCAACTCGTTGCAGCACCTCGGCGAGGTGTACCGCGCGCTCGACCTGCCGGAGCACAAGGACAAGCAATACGAGACCTGGGCCGAGTGCTCTGCGATCCGTACCCGGCTCTTCCAGGCGAATACGAGCCCGGAAACGGCCCTGGAGGCCGGCCTGGCCTTCCAACGCCTCGCCGACCTGGCCAAGAGCGACGGCGATCGGGACAACGCGCTGAAACTGCTGAGCACACGCCTCGCGATGACGGAGGCGATGGCGGAGATGTATCCGTACGATGAGAAACTCGCCGCAGAACTCGCCATCGCGAGGGAGGGCGTCGCCGCCCTCGACGCGCACGTCGCCTGCACCACCGACGGTCCTGAGCGGGTGGGGCCTCTCGACGGAGAGGTCGGCATGGCAACGGCAACCGCAACGGGAACGGGAACGGGAACGGCGAAGGTTATCGGGATCCTGAGGCAGGGGCCGTTCGCCTTCAATCAGTGGCGCGCAGACAACGCGGAGGAGGAACTCGATCTTTCCGGCGCCGATCTGCACGGATTGGACCTCGACAAGATGGTCCTCGCGGGTGCCAACCTCGCCGGCGCGGATCTGTCGCGAGTCTCCGCACGCGGCGCCATCTTTTCCGGTGCCGACTTGACCGGTGCCAATCTGGCCGGCGTCGACCTTACCCGGGCGGGGTTCGGCTACAGCGAGTTGGTCAACGCGACCATCGCCTTCACTCGGCTGGGCAGTGCGATGATCCAGCCGGCGACCTTGACCGGCGCGGTCTTCACCGGTGCGATCCTCGACCACACTTCGTTCCGTGAGTGTGACCTGGCCGGCGTCGACCTGCGCGGATGCGACCTGAGCACGCTGGATCTCAAGCGCTCCAGCCTGGACGGTGCGATCACCGACATGCCGTAGCACCGCCTGGTGACGGCAGGATCGCCGCCGCTGCGGAGTGGCACTTCGAGGCCGAGCGCGGCGATCCGACCGTGATGATTCAGGCCGGCATGCTCGCCTTTGAGCAACAAAACCATGGAAGCAGGAGCAGGGCAGGAGCAGGCTGGCCCCGTCGACCGTCCCGCACCGTCACCTTCCCGCACGGTGAAGGCGGCTGTGACTCCCCGCTGCGAGGGGAAGGTCGGTGTTGTCATGGCGTGTGTCGAGCGTCAGCAGAAGCTGCGCCGCCTGCTTGGCGTGGCGGGCCGCTGCGGGCGTGCCTGAGATGGCGGCGGTGGTCATGGCTCCCTCGGCCAGCAGGGCGATCTGGGTGCCGGTGTCTGCTGCTGCTCCCGCGGCTGTCGCCAGGTCCCGTAGGTAGGCGTGGAAGGTGTCCTTGTGGAGGCGGGCCACAGCAACGACCTGGGGTGATGTGCCACCCAACTCGCCGAAGGAGTTGACGAAGGCACACCCGTGAAAGTCGGGCTGGGTGAACCAGTCCTCCAGCCAGTCGAAGACGGCGAGCAGCCGCTCCTGCGGGGTTTGCGCGGCTGTGTCGACATGGGTGGCAAGGCTTTGGAGCCAGCGGGTGTCCCTGCGGGTCAGGTAGGCCTCAACGAGGTCGCCCTTGGAGGGGAACAGCTGATAGAGGCGCCGCAGCGTGACGCCCGAGGCGTCGCGGATCACGTCCATGCCGACAGCTTGGACACCTCGGGCGTAGAAGAGGTCTTCGGCGGCGTCCAGGATGCGCTCGCGTGCCAGATCGGTGTCCACGTTTCTGCCCCTTTTGCATGAGAACCAGCGTTCTCATAGTATCAAGGCATATCACGAGAACGATCGTTCTCGCTGTCGTACGGCTTCCCAGAGGAGTGCGTCATGTCCGAGCAGCGTCCCCCGTTCCCGCCGTTCACGCGGGAAACGGCGATCACCAAGGTCCGCCTGGCCGAAGACGGCTGGAACACCCGCGACCCCGAGAAGGTCGCCCTCGCCTACACACCCGACTCGCGCTGGCGCAACCGCGCGGAGTTCGTCACCGGCCGCGACGAGATCGTGAAGTTCCTGACCCGCAAGTGGAACCGGGAACTGGACTACCGCCTCATCAAGGAGTTGTGGGCATTCGACGGCAACCGCATCGCGGTGCGGTTCGCCTACGAGTACCACGACGACTCCGGCCAGTGGTACCGCGCCTACGGCAACGAGAACTGGGAGTTCGACGACAACGGGCTCATGCGCGTGCGCCACGCGAGCATCAACGACCTGCCCATCGCCGAGGAGCAGCGCAAGTACCACTGGCCGCTGGGCCGCCGGCCCGACCAGCATCCGGGTCTGTCCGACCTCGGGCTGTAGAACCCCCACCCGCGAGGCCGGCGAGCAGCGCGACCGCAGCCGGCACGCCCGTGCCCGGCACCCTCCCGCCCAGTGCGCGCGAACGACCGCACTGCGGTCGCCGGTCACCGTCCCTCCGGCGCGGACGGTTGTATCGGCTCTGCCTCTGCACCGCCGCGAGCCCATCCCCGCTCGCCGAGGTCGGTCCCGAGGAGGCTTCTGATCGCGGAGCCGGCGCATGACGGCGCCTCCCCAGGCCAGGGGAGGCGCCGTGTGGAGGTGTCAGTATTCGGTGGTGAGCCGGATGCCGCTGAAGTCGGAGACGCCGTGCAGGCTGATGAAGTTGTCGGTGCCCGGCGCGAGGTCGGTTACCGTCAGGGTCTCGTTGTTGCCGGGATTGGTGGATCGGCTCTGGTGGGCCTGGGTCGTGGCCCAGCCGCTCTTGTTGAAGTAGAGGTCGGCGTCGCCGGTCCCGCCGGTTGAGGTGATCTTGAGCTGCTTCACCCCTTCGGGAATCCTGATGTAGAAGTAGGCGTAGCCGTCTTTGGTGCCGGCAATGTCACTGCGGGTGCAGTCGCGTCCCATGGCCCTGGTGTCCTGAGCGGCACACGGCGTCGAGGGGTCCTGTTCGCCGCCGCACGCGCCCGCGGCGCATTCGTTGAGCCAGGTGCCGAACTCGGAGTTGTGGTTCAGGGACTTCAGGAAGGCCCGCGCGGTGTCCCATTCCCCCTTGCGGTAGTGCCCGAGCAGGGTCGACACCTCGGCGGGATTCTTCTCGAACATGTAGCGCACCGCGAGGTAGCCCCAGGAGTAGATGCGCGTCTGGCCGTCCCCATACACCGTGTCGAACATGGCGCTCAGCGGGTAGGTATGCTTGCCCGCCTCGGCGGCGGCGTTGGTGTTGTCGAGCTTGCGGTAGGAGTACGAGACATACTCGGCCACTCCCTCGACCCACCAGACGGTCGGTGTCTTCATCCCCTCGGCGAAGTCGCCGAACATGTCGAACCGGCCGTCGAGGTAGTGGGTGTACTCGTGGTTGAGGTTCCAGATCTCGAACGCGGGCCGTTTCCACTCGGCCTCGTAGGCGATGAACCTGGGCTGGTTACCCGCCGCGCCGGGGTCACCCTCGAGGTACATGCCACCGTTGTTCGTGTCGATCCCGTAGATCACGCCGGCGTAGGTCTGGTAGTCGGTGGAGGAGTTGAAGACGACCACCTCGAGTGTGGTGTTGTTGTCGTTCGCGACCGGGCCCGGGTCCTTGACCAGGCCGTGGAAGAAGGCGTCCTGGTTCTGCATGCTGGTGCAGGCCCCGGCGAGCTGCTCTGAGCTGATCTCCTGACCCACGATGCGCAGGGTCGCGCCGCAGGTGTGGGCGACGGGCAAAACTGCCCCTTTCACCCGTTTCCGCAGGTCACAGACGCCGTAATCGACGCACTTGGCCTTGTCGTAGGCGTCGGCCATCTCGGCCAGGCCCACCCACAGGCGCACGGTCGGTCCGGTGATCGAGGTCTGCTTGAGGAGCGAAATGACCTGCGGCTTCACGCTGGGCAGCAGGGAGGCGTGCTGGAGGAAGCGGCCGAGCTCCCGGCCCGCGTTGACGGTGAGGAAGGCGGATTCCGTGCCGAGCAGGTCGAGGTGCTTGGCGGCGAAGGCGTGCAAGGTGCCGAGCACGCTGTTGTCGGCCTGCACGGCCGAGACGAACTCCGGCAATTGGTGACCGCGGAACAGCACGGTGAACACCGAGTTGACCGCGTTGCGCATCCACCACAGCTCGAGGTACGGCTTGTCGAACGCGTTGAGAAAGCGTTTCACGACCGGGAGGAAGTCGGCGTTCTGCCGGGCGCTGTCGATCAGGATGATCGACTCGCTGAGGGTCTCCCCGTTGGCGTCACTGACGTCACCTGAGTGGCTGTTGGCGAAGAACGCCTCGAGCGCGGGCTTGATCGCGTTCTTCAACGCGTCGCCGTACGGGCCGACATCGTCGGGGTGATACCACTGCACGTAGTAGCCCGCACGGAGGTAGAGGACGAGCTGCGTGGTCGAGGTGCTGTTCTCGCCGGGGTAGGTGGCGGCGTTGGCCCGGTAGGCATCGGCGACGATGACCATCTTCGATTCACCGAAGGCCGCGCCCGCATCGCCACCGGTCAACGCGAAGAGCTTGTTGATGCAGGCGGTGTCCGCTGCCTTGATCGCGGCGATCAGGGCCGCGCCGGTCTTGCCGGTGAATTCCGAGATCACACACTCCGCGGCGGCTGCGGCCTTGTGACGCAGCGACGGCCTCTTCTCGGTCTTCAGTGTGTCGGGGGCGTCGTAGTCTCGGCGTGCCTCGTCGTTCGACGCGGGTAGCGGAGGCCGCTCGTCGATCGGCAAGGGCTTGTGCTGCGTGTGGTCGGGTGCGCCGCCGAGGTCTCGCACCGGCGCGGGGTCCACGACCTTGTGGGTCGGGGTGGAGGCGTGGGCTGCCGCGATGGCGGGCACAGCGACCAGGCTCTGTGCTGTCAATGCGATCGAGGCAGCGAAAAGTAACGACGTGGCGATCCGCATCACCGCTCCTGGGGGGTTTGGTGGGGCCAGGCCTCCATGCCTTGGCCAGCCACTTAACTGTGTGGAATGTAAAATGTCATGCGGCGTTATTCTTGACAAGAGCCAAGTTTGTGAACGTTCATATTCCCTGCGTCACTGAACGTCCGCCGTGGAGAGGCGTGGACAGGGAGCTACCGGACGGAAGGCACGCTCGGGCGGAGCACCGGCTCACCGGCGAGCAGGAGCCCGGCTTCCGGCGGGACTCCCTCCTCGATGGCCTGAAGGAGCCGATTGACCAGGGCATCCGCGATGCGCCGCAACGGCAGCCGGACGGTGGTCAGCGGCGGCTGGAGTAGCCGGGTGTAGGGCATGTCGTTGAAGCCGGTCACCGCGACGTCAACGCCGACGGTCAGCCCTTCCGCCTGGGCGGCGGCGTAGGCGCCAGGCGCCAGCCAGTCGTCGTCGAGGACCAGGGCCGAGGGGCGGGGCAGCCGGTCCAGCAGACCACGCGCCACCGCCACCACCTCGTCCGGGCCATCGACGTAGGCCTCGGGGCCGACCATGCCGAAGCGGCGCTTCCCGCTGCGGAATCCCGCCGCCCTGTGCCGCAGCCAGGGCAGTTCCGCCGACGTGCCCAGGAACGCGACCTGCCGGTGTCCGTGGGAGGCCAGGAGGCCGACCATGTCGATCATCGCTTGGACCGAGTCGACGTCCACCCAGGCCTGGGGCGCTCCGGGCCTGGTACGCCCGAACACGGCGAAGGGGAAGTCCGCTTCGGTCAGGTAGTCCACGCGCCGGTCGTCGTCCACCACGTCCGAGAGCAGGAAGGCGTCGGCGGTTCGGGCGGCGATGATGTCTTCCAGCGCCTGCGCCTCGCTCTGGCCGGGGCGCGGGCGCACCAGCAGGATGCGGTAACCGGCATCGCCGGCGGCGGCCACCATGGCCTCGAGAAACCCGCTCATGAGGGCGTTGGGGTTGGCCGGGTCGGTCTCGGGGGTGATGTAGGCGATGACCTGGCGCGTGCCGGACCGCAGGCTACGCGCCGATTGGTCGGCACGGTAGCCCATCTCCTTGATCAGCGTGGAGACCCGTTCGAGGGTGTCGGCGCGCAGCTTGTGCGGAGCGTTGATCGCGTTGGAGACGGTCTGCCGAGACACTCCTGCCGCACGGGCGACGTCCATGATGCTGACCCCACGGGGCCGATGCGCCGACATTGCTCAGTTCTCCTCCTCAATACGGCATTATGACGGCGCGGCCGTAGCAGGCCGACCGCCAGGACCGTTGAACGATCAGAAAGTGGAGCTCGGCGCCCACTCCCAACCCGCGTACGCCGCTTGTCGGCCTTGCCCGCGCCGGATCCGCAGGTCGAGCAAGCGGATCAGATCCTACGCCCGGGTACTTGCATGGATATGAACGATCAAATACGGTATGCCGCAGTAAGGCGCACATCGCGCTGCTCACCTCGCGCTGCTGTATGGGCTAGTCCTGTTCGGAGTTGGTTTGAACGTTCAATCTGCCTACTTGAGCCAGTTCCATGAACCGGCGGGATATCTGGACTTCGCCAGAATCGGGCCGCCCTCCCTGGCCGTCGCGCGGACCGTCGCGCAGGCCGCGGAGTGGCTGGCCCGCGATCCGTCCGCCGCGCTCACCCACCTGGAGCTGGAGGCGAGCAGGACACGCGCCGTCGCGGCCCGCCTGTTGAGCTGCTCCCCGCACGAGGTGGCCTTCGTCTCCTCCACCAGCCACGCGCTGTTCACCGCCGCGGCGGGTCTGGGCGGCGGCGTGGTGCTCGTCCCGCGCGGCGAGTTCCCCGCCAACGTCTATCCCTGGCTGCGGTTCCAGGAGCGCGGCGGGCTGCGGCCACGCTGGATCGACTCCGCCGCGATCACCGCTGATGTCCTGCGTGAGCACCTCGACGACGACGTCAGGGCGCTGGCCGTCAGCGCGGTGGACGCCACGACCGGCCATCGCGCTCCACTGGGCGCGCTGAAGGAGGTGCTGGGCGAGGATCGGCTGCTGGTGGTGGACGCCATCCAGGGCCTCGGTGCGGCGCCGCTGGACGTGGCGGCGGCGGACGTGCTCGCCTGCGGCGGGCAGAAGTGGCTGCGGGCAGGATGGGGCGCGGCGCTGCTGCTCGTCCGCGACCGGGTGGCCGACCGCCTCGCCCCCGGTCTCGGCGGCTGGTCGGGCGTGCATGCCCCGTTCGGAGCCCGGCACCCTATGCCGCCGCTGTCAGGAGCCGTCGCGCACACGGTCACCAACCCCGACCTTTCCGCCGTAGCCGCGCTGGGAGCCGCCATCGACCTGGTGCTCTCCGCCGGAGAAGCGAACATCGCCCGGCAGATCTCCCAAACTCTGGCGAGCCTGCTGGATGCCGCCAGGACCGCGGGCGCCGAGGTCCTGGTACCCGAGGAGCCCGCCGGGATCGCCCGCGTGCGGATGCCCGGCCACGACCCCGCGAGCACGCACGCCGCACTCGGCGCCGCCGGACTCACCACCACGCTGCGCGGTAGCTGGATCCGGCTCTCCCCGCACGCCACCACTCCCGGCGACACCGCCGACCGGCTACGCGCAGCACTCACCCCCCGAAAGGAAACACACAAATGATCAACCGTCGCGGCGCCCTCGCGCTCGCACTCACCGGCACGCTCGCCCTGGGCGCCTGTGGCGGCGGCAAGACGCCGGAGAAGGGCAGCGGACCAGTCAAGATCACCGTCTGGAGCTGGAAGCCCGCCTCCGACGGCCTGGCCGCCGTCGCCAAGGACTTCGAGCAGACCCACCCCGGCATCAAGATCGACGTTCAAGCCGTCGGCAACCCGGCCATCTGGGACAAGATCACCATTGGCATGGCCGCGGGTGGCAAGGGCCTGGCCGACGTACTGCACATCGGCATCGACTACCTGCCCGGGTATATGGACAAATTCCCCGGCGGCCTGGCCGACCTGCGCAAGCTGGGCGCCGACAAGTACAAGGACGCCTTCGCCAAGGGCCTGTGGCCCACGGTGACCGGCAAGGACGGCGGCATCTACGCGATGCCCTGGGAGATCAACCCGGTCGGCTTCTTCTACCGCGCGGACCTGTTCAAGAAGGCAGGCATCGACCCGGAGAAGATCCAGACCTGGGACGACGCCATCGAGGCCGGTAAGACGCTCAAGGAGAAGACGGGCGCCTTCCTGATCGGGCTGAACAAGCCCGCGGCCGGCGGCGCGGACATGGACCTCTACCAGTCGCTGCTCCAGCAGCAGGGCGCGTTCTACTTCAACCGGCAGGGCGAGGTCACGCTCGCCTCGGCGCCGGCCGTACAGGCGATGACTCTCATCAAGAAGATGAACGACGCGGGCATCGTCGCCGACACCTCAGGCGAGAACGCCGCCAAGCAGCTCATCAGCGGCGGCAAGCTGGCCGTGCTGCCGTGGGCGGCCTGGGCGGTCAGCTACATCCCCGAGATGCGTCCCGAGCAGAAGGGCCTCTGGCGAGTCATGCAGCCGCCCGCGGTGACAGCGGGCGGCAAGCGCGCCGCGATCGTCAACTCCACCCATCTGTCGGTCTCGGGAACCAGCCCGCATCAGGCGGAGGCGTTCAAGTTCGTGGAGTACGCGCTGACCAAGCCCGAGGTCATCAACAAGGTTTTCAAGGAGGGCGGCGTCTTCCCCGCGCTGACCGCGGCCTACGCCGACCCGGCGTTCGCCGCGCCCCAGCCCTACTTCGGCGACCAGCCCGCGCTCAGGACTTTCGTGGACGCGCTCACCGAGGGCGCGGACGCCACCTACTACTCGGGCGACTACGCCAGGGCGCTGAAGATCGCCAGTGACGCGCAGACGAAGGTCCTGCTCAAGGGCGCCGACCCGGCCGCGGCGCTGACCGAGGCCGCCACGCTGCTGTCCCAGCAGACGAACAGGAAGCTCGCGGGATGACACTCACCCTGTCGCGGCCCGGGCGGGTGGCGGTGGGCAGGCGCTCCCTCGTCACCAAGCGGAACATCCCGTACCTGCTGGTCCTGCCCGCGCTGCTGGGCTTCATGGTGTTCAAGGCCTATCCGATCGTGGCCGCCATGTACATCAGCCTGACCACCGGCGCCGGAGCGGCACGCACCTTCGTCGGGCTGGACAACTACGTGCGGCTGGTGAACGACCCGCTGTTCTGGACCTCGCTGTGGAACACCGGGCTGATCCTGGTCGTGCAGGTCCCGATCATGCTGCTGCTCGCGCTGCTGCTGGCGCTCGCGCTCAACTCCCCCCTCGTACGGCTGCGCGGCCTGTGGCGGCTGGGCGTCTTCATGCCGTCGCTGACCGGTCTGGTCGCCTACGGCGTGATGTTCTCGGTGATCCTGCGCAAGGACGCAGGACTGCTCAACTGGCTGCTCAGCCTCTTCGGCGTCGACGCGATCGACTGGCTGGGCAGCCCGTTCTGGGCCCGCATCGCCATCGTCATCGCCCTCACCTGGCACTACACCGGCTACAACGCGGTGATCTACCTGGCCGGCCTGCAGAGCATCCCGAAGGACCTCTACGAGGCGGCGATGGTCGACGGCGCCGGCTCGGCCCGCAGGTTCTGGTCGATCACGGTGCCTCAGCTGCGGCCGATCCTGCTGCTGACCGTGGTCCTGTCCACGATCGGCACGCTGCAGCTGTTCGACGAGCCGTTCGTGCTGACCGGTGGCGGGCCGGACAACTCGACCCTGACGATCTCGCTGTACCTGTACCAGAACGGCTTCCGCTACTTCGACTTCGGCTATGCCGCGGCGATCGCCTACGCGCTCACGCTGATCGTGGCCGGATTCGGGATCGCGCAGATGAGGATGCAGAAACGATGAAGGGCTGGACGCTCACCTTCGTGCTCGCCGCGGTGTTCGGGCTGTGCGTCGGCCCGTTCTACTGGCTGGCCATGGCGGCCACGCACGCCAACTCCGACATCTTCTCCTGGCCGCCGAGGTTCTACCCCGGCGACCAGCTGGTGGCCAACACGGCGAAGCTGGAGGAGTCGATCGGGCTGGTCAACGTGCTGGGCAACACGCTCTTCGTCGCGGTCGTGCAAACCGCGGGGGCGATCGTGGTCTCGCTGCTGGCCGGTTACGCCTTCGCCAAGTTCACCTTCGCCGGGCGCAACGCCTTCTTCGTGCTGCTGCTGTCGACGCTGGTCATCCCCGGCGGCGTGACCATCATCCCGATCTTCGAGATGATGAACGACATCGGGTTGATCGACAGCTTCCCCGCCCTGATCCTGCCGAGCCTGTCGGTGCCGTTCGGCATCTTCCTGATGCGCCAGTCGCTGCTGGCCATCCCGGACGAGCTGCTCGACGCGGCCAGGGTAGACGGCGCGGGCGAGCTGCGGGTGCTGTGGCGGGTGGTGATCCCGGTCATGCGCCCGGTGCTGGCGGCGCTGGCCGTCTTCCTCTTCCTCGGTGCGTGGAACGACTTCCTGTGGCCGCTGATCGCGCTGCGCACGCCGGAGATGTACACCTTGCCCGTCGCGCTGGCCACCCTGCAGGGCCTGGCCAGGACCGACTTCGGCCAGGTCATGGTGGGCACCGCGATCTCCTCGCTGCCCATGATGGTCCTTTTCCTCGTCCTACAGAAACAGTTCATCTCCGGCCTGCTGGCCGGTGCCACGAAGGGATAAGCATGCAGGTCTGGGAGCCCTACGCGCTCGGCGAGACGACCGCGGTATGGGCCGGCACGGTCGAGCTGGCACTGGCCGGAGTGGCCGATGCGAAGGTGACGCAGGTCGCTGACCGCATCTGGCTGATCGACGCGCCAGGGGCCACTGCCGCGCAGTGGCGGGTGCCGTGCGTGAGCGTCAGCGCGTTCTGGACGCCCTTGGGCGGCACCCGCTGGGTGCCGCCGATCTGGAACGCGCCGCTGGTGTCGAGGCTGACCGCGGGCGCGCCGGTGGTCTCCCTCATCGGTACGGCAGGGGCCAACGTCTGCACGGTGGGCCTGGCCGAGCCGGCGGCGCAGGTGAGCTTCACCGGCGGGGTGATGGAGGAGACCGGTGAGTTCGTCTTCACCCTGCACGGTGACCGGCTGCGGATCCGGCTGGACCTGTCGGAGCGGCCGTTCTCCGCGGCGGTGGCCGACGTGGCGGCCTGGTGGCAGGACGACGCGGGCAACCTGCCACCCACTCCGGACCGTGCCCGGCTGCCGGTCTACTCGACCTGGTACAGCATGCACCAGGAGGTCACCGCCGAGTCCGTGGAGCTCCAGGCGCGGCTGGCCAAGGAACTGGGCTGCGAGACGATCATCGTGGACGACGGCTGGCAGACCGCCGATCGGTCGCGCGGCTATGCGTTCTGCGGTGACTGGGAGCCGAACACGGCCGCGTTCCCCGACATTTCGGCACATGTGGCTCGGGTGCGCGAGCTCGGCATGGCCTACATGCTCTGGTACGCGCTGCCCTTCGTGGGCAAGCACAACGCCGCCTTCGAGCGCTTCGAGGGCAGATTCCTGCGATACCTCGACCACATGGACGCCGCCGTGCTGGATCCGCGCTACCCGGAGGTACGCGAGTTCCTCATCGGCCGGCTCGTCCAGGCGGTCGAGGCGTGGAGCATGGACGGCCTGAAGATCGACTTCGTGGACCGCTTCGCGACCCCCGGCGGCGACCCGGTGCCCGGCGCGGGGTCCGACTGTGCGGAGGTGGACGAAGGGGTCAGGCGGCTGCTCCGCGATCTGGACGCCCGGCTCCGCCGTACCAGGCCGAACGTGCTGATCGAGCACCGCCAGCCGTACACCAACCCTGGGCTGTGGCCGTACGCCAACATGATCAGAGCGACGGACTGCCCGCTCAGCTCGCAGGAGAACCGGCAGCGGACCGTGGACCTGCGGCTCGCCGCTGGTCCTGTGGCCGTGCACTCCGACATGATCCTCTGGCATCCCGCCGAGCCCGCCGAGCAGGTGGCCGTGCACCTGATCAACGCGCTGTTCTCGGTGCCGCAGATCTCAGTGGACCTGGCGGCGCAGCGCCCCGACCAGCTCGCCGCGATCCGGTTCTGGCTGGGGATCTTCCACCGCTACCTGGGCACGCTCCAGCTGGGAACGCTGCGGCCCGAGCAGCCCGAGCACGGCTACCCGCTCGTGCGGGCCCACGATGATCACACCACGATCGTCGCGCGGTATGCACCGCTGCCCGTGGACGTGCCGGAGTCCGGGGAACTGCTCGTCGCCAACGCCGATCCCGACCCGCGCGTCGTCCTCTACGGCACCGGCTCGGCGCACGTCGAGGTGCACGACTGCGGCGGCGCCCTGGTCCGCACGGCCACGCTCCTGCTGGACTCCGGGGCCTGCGTCGTCGAGGTGCCCATGGGTGGCCTGCTCAAGCTGAGGAGAGACTGAGTGACGGCACGCCGGCCGCGCGAACGCGGGGTCACCATCGAGGATGTCGCACGGGCGGCCGGCGTGTCCCGACAGACGATCTCCAACGCGCTGAACGCCCCGCACCGGCTGAAGGCGGAAACGCTGGAGCGGGTCTCGGCGATGATCGAGAACCTCGGCTACCGGCCCGACCAGTCGGCACGCAGTCTGAAGTCGGGCACCAGGCGGATCATCGCCTACCCGACTCCGGTGGACGACCCGGCCAATCCCAACCCGCTGATGGGCGGCTTCCTCGAAGCGGTCGTGGCGGCGTCGGGCGAGGCGGGCTACCGCGTCCTGCTGATGCGCCCGCGGCCAGGCCAGAGCCAGGAGCAGGCGCTCGACGAGCTGATCGCCGCGCGGACCGTGGACGGCTTCCTCCTGTCGGACATACTCCGCGACGACCCCCGCGTGGCCCATCTGACGGGCGCGGGCTTCCCGTTCGCCGCCTTCGGCAGGACCGGGCCCGGGCAACCGCAGTCCTGGGTGGACGTCGACAGCGTGCAGGCAATGATCGAGCTGGTCGGCATGGTGGCGGCCAGGGGGCACCGGCGGGTGGCCTTCCTGGCCTCCTCCTCCGGGCAGCCGTGGATGGACGACCGGCGCGCCGGGTTCCTGGCCGGGGTGCGTCGCCATGGCCTGGCCGGGCAGATGTACTCGCCGGGCGACGACCCAGGCGAGATCGTCGCGGCCACCCGCGAGCTGCTGGCCGGGCGCGACCGGCCCACCGCGATCGTGGCCGGCGGCGACTGGCTCGCGCTGGGCGTCTACACGGCGGCGCGCGCCGAAGGGCTGGAGATCGGTACGGAGCTGGCCGTGGTCGCCTTCGACGACCTGCCGATCGCCGCGTTCCTGCAGCCCGCGCTGACGACGGTACGGCTGCCGCTGCGCCGCATCGCCGAGGCCCTGATCAGCCGCCTCCTCCAGATCGTCGAAGACGGCGTCACCCCGCAGGCGGGGCTCATAGTCCCCGGCGAGCTGGTGATCCGCCCGAGCCTAGGACCATGAATGCAGTTGGACTCCGGCCACGACGAGCTCGTGGCGATGTTCGCGTGGGCGCGCGACCGCGCGCTGCGCTGGGCGCATCCCGGCGGGACGCGCGGGCCGGTGAATGTCGACGAGCGGCGCCCGCACGGCACCGGTGAGGGCGTCTACCTGCCCTCCTACTGGGCCGGGTACGCGCACCGCAGCGGGTTCTACGCCCGTGACTTCGTCCACCAGGCGGCGGGCGCCCACCTGCTCGGCCTGGCCGAGGCCAACCTGGCGATGCTGCGCTGCTTCGCCGCCTCGGCGACGGAGGAGCACGGCCACCGTCCGGTGTGGGCGTTCAATTTCGACGGCTCCTACCTGTCGATCGACTACCGCGGTCCCGACGAGTTCGTCAGGGAGGTGCCCGCGGTCTTCGAGCTGGTGGAGTGCGTGGCGGCGCTCTACCGCTGGACCGGCGAGCGCGCCTACGTCCACGACCCCGTGCTGCGCGACTACTGCTCGAACGCGATCGCGCTTCCCGCGACCAGCCGAGGGGTGGGCATCTTCGAGGGCGCCGCCAGCTACAACGAGCTGAGCGGCGAGCCGCTGGCGGTGGCCGGTGACGGCATCGCCGCGCAGTATGCCGCCCATCTGGCGATGGCCGAGCTGGCCAGGGCGCGCGGCGAGGGCGGCGGGCGGTTCGAGGCACGGGCCGCGGAGCTGCGCCGCCACTACGAGCAGGAGTGGAACGGCGCTCGCGGCTTCACCTTCGATGGCCGGCCGGTCACCGGGTGGGGCGCGGAGAACAGCTGGTTCATGCCGTTGAAGGGCCTGCGCGACGACCCGGCCTACCTCGACTACATCGACGCGCAGGCGAGCGGTCCCGGGCGGCCGGAGAACGTCGAGTCGTGGACGTACCTGCCTGACGTCTTCTTCCGGCACGGCAGGCAGGAGACCGCCTGGCGGTGGATGCGGGAGATCTTCCACGCCCGCACAGCCCCGCACGTGGCGGGCGGGCTCAACGGCGACTACCCGGAGGTCTCCTTCACCCTGGTGAGCCAGGTGGTGGAGGGCCTGCTCGGCATCCGGCCGGACGCGCCGGGCAACGCGCTTTCCACGCTCTCGCGGCTGCCCGCCGAGATCCGCTGGGCCGCCGTCTCCGGCATCCCGATCGGGCAGGGCAGCGTCGCGGTCCGGCACGACGGCGGGCAAGCCACCACGCTCACCAACCTGTCCGACCGGGTGACGTACCGGTGGACCGCCCGCTTTCCCGACGGCTCCGCCACCACCCGGCAGGTCCCGCCCGGCGCCACGCTCACCGCGGAACGCCGCTGACCGCATGGATCCACGTCACCCACTCCCTTCCTGACCGAGTTCCTCGCCTGAGGGAGTGCGGGTCAGGTCCGCATCCTGGCCGACGGCGCGGCGGGCGACTTGGGGCGGCCGACCCGGGCCACGTGGAGCAGGCTGCGCGGGTCGGCGACGCCCAGCCGGTCCGCCAGCGCCTGCCGGGTCGGCTCGCAGTCGATCATCTGGCTCAGCGGGTGTGTGGTGTAGCCGTGCCCGGACAGCGTGAGCCAGTGCCGCATCAGCACGCGGCCCAGCTCCAGCTCGTCGGAGACCGGACCCACCAGCACCAGCACGTCGCCGTCGTAGTCCAGCAGACCCCGGGAGGCCCCCGCCAGTACCCTGGGCAGGCCCAGGCGGCGCAGCGCCGGATAGAGCGCCAGCGACGCGCGCAGCCCGGCCGCCTCCGCCCGGCTGAGGGCCAGGGCGCGGTCCGTGAGGCCGTCGAGCAGGTAGCGGCGGTGCCGCCGGGTGAGGCGGAGCCAGGCGCGCAGCTCGCGCGTCACGTCCCGGTCCCCGAACTGGTGCAGGTCGGCCGCGTACAGCAGGTCCGCGAGGTCGCGGCAGGCGAGCCTGCGCATCCCGGTCAGCTCCGCGACCAGGGAGTCCGGCAGGCGCCCCGGGTGGTACTCGCCGCGGTTGGTTCCGCGCGCCCGGATGTCCGCCGTGGTGAAGGGCGTGGCGTACGGCTGCGCGGCGGCGTACAGGAAGCCTGCCCGCCGGGGGCCCGGGTCGGGGCGGAAGGCGACGGACAGTCCCGCGCCTGCGCACACGATCAGGCAGCACTCGATGAACGCTCCGAGACTCAGGCGCAGGTCGCGGCCCGTGGGGTCGCTGACGGGCAGGGCGCGCGACGGGTCCCACCCGATCTCGGCCTCGCCGTCCGTGTAGGTGAGGGTCCAGGGCTGGGTGTTGTGGGCGCTGGGGGCGCGCCAGAAGTCCGGCTCCAGGCGCCGCAGCTGGTCTTTCACGGCTTCAGGTCCTTCTCGTAGAAGGTGTAGCCGTGCAGGGGGCGGCCGCCCATCGCGGTGTACTGGGCGGCGGAGCCGGGGTTGGTGCGCTCCACGTACGTGCTGCGCAGCGCCTGGTACCCGCCCCGGCGCAGTCCCTCGTGCAGCTCGCGCGAGAGCAGCCGCATGTAGCCGTGGCCCTGCTCCCCCGGGACCGTGCCCTTGACGATGAGCACGGCCTCGCGGCGGTGGCGGGAGCGGGTGGCCAGCAGGCGCAGCTGGTGCAGGAGGTGGAGATTGCCGCGAATTTTCGCGATAAATCGCGAAATGTCCGGCAAGCAGAGCACGAACGCGATCGGCCGCTCCGCCTTCGTCAGGTACAGCAGCAGGGATTCGTCCAGCAGGTACGCCAGCCCGTCCGTCTGCGCGGCCAGCTGCTGCGCCGAGATCTCCGTGTAGTAGCCCAGCTGGGCGAAGCTGGCGTTCAGCAGCTCGCGCAGGATGGGGAGCTGCTCCTCGATCCGCCGGCGGTCGCCCCGGTGCACCCGCAGCCGCTCGGCCTCGATCCGCTCGTCGTCGAACACGAACACCGGCTCGTCCGGCACCGGGCAGATCCAGGTGTCGGACTCGAAGCGGCGGGTGAAGCCGTACGCCTCGTAGGCGGCCGGATAGTACGGGTGGTTCCAGGCGCTGTCGATGAAGCCGCGTTCGCCGAAGCCCGAGGTGATGACGCCGCCCGACTGGTTGGGCAGCAGCGACACCGGCCCGAACGCCGCCTCCTTCCCCGAGGCGCGACCGGCGGCGAGGACGCCGTCGAACAGCTCCTCCGCCGCCTCCTCCGCGAACTCGGTCAGCCCGAACAGCTGCGTGGCCCGGCCCAGCTTGGCGTCCAGCGCGGCGTCGGTGTGCAGCGTGGTGCGCGCGACCACCTGCCCGCGCCGCCTGAGCACATACAGGCGCACCCCCTGGCGGTGCCACGTGCGTACCTGGGCGTGCAGCGGCGGGATGAAGCGGGGCTCGCCCGCGTAGACGCGGTCGGTCAGCGCGAGGAAGTCGCGCAGGTCGCGGCGGCTCTCGACGGGCTGCAGCGTCACCCGCGCCTCACTTGCGGCCCCTCGCCGTCCCCCTTGGACAGCTCGGTGGACAGCGGGGTGAACGTCTCGATGTGCGCCATCGGCCCGCCCTCCGCGCGCCAGACGCCGTTGCTGTAACCCTCGGGCTCGGCGTTGTAGAGCCGGATGTATCCGCCGGTGGCGTTCTTCGTGCCGTCCGTCACCCACTGCATGAGCTTGCGGTGGTGGCGGGAGCGGGCGAAGCGCAGCAGCGCGTCGCGGTCCTCGAAGAAGGCGAGCGTGCCGAGCGTGAACGGGAACTCCCAGTAGACCTTGTGCCAGCAGTAGCCGCGCATCCGCTTCATGTCGCGGACCATCCGGAACCACGTCAGCGTGAGCGTGACTATCGACAGCGGCCCCCGGTAGCGGGTCGCGCCGACGAACATCGCCGTCGCCCGCCCCTGCGGCGGCGCCTTGCTGAAGTCGGTGGTCCTCATGCGTCCTTCACCAGATAGTCGGGCTCGGCCGACAGGCCCCGTCGCGGCGGAGACTCCGCATGGGAACAATAGTGACTTTCCGGCCACCAAGGTGCGCCGACCGGCACCGTGTCGCCAGTTGCCGGAATGAAGCCCTCCCAGTGGGCTTACCGTCAACCGGGGCTGAGAACTTCGTCCACATGACCGCATTCGCGGCAGCACGGGAAGGGGTTCAATCATGCCCAAATACCTCATTCAGGCGAACTACACGGCGGACGGCCTCAAGGGGGTGCTCCGAGAGGGAGGCACCGGACGGCGCCAAGCGGTGGAGCGCATGGCGGCGAGCGCCGGCGGCCGGGTCGAGCAGATGTACTTCGCGTTCGGCGAGAACGACGTGTACCTCATCGTCGACATGCCGGACAACGTGGCTTCGGCCGCCGTGGGGTTGAAGGTGTCGGCGAGTGGTGGAGCGCGGACGAAGACGGTTGTCCTGTTGACGCCGGAGGAGATCGACGAGGCCGCGAGGAAGGAGGTGGAGTACCAGGCCCCCGGCGCATGACAGGGCGCCTGGCTCGAAGTCACGCGCCGTGCGTGCCGTACCAGCGCCACTCGGTGAGTCGTGGGCGATCGGGGAGCGCGATGCGTCCAGTCGCCCACAGCAGGACCTCCCACGCGTCACGATCAATGGTGACGTGGGGAAAGAGCTTCTTCAGTACCCGTTCGCACAACTCTCCTGGCGGCGACCACTCCACATTCAACCCCTGAGCGATGTCATGGGTGTGCACGAGAGTCTCGACAACGGCCATCGCGGCGAAGCCCGCTGGATCCGAGGGCCCGAAGACATGGTAGGCAACGGTGGTCGAGGGGGCAGCGCGCAGGACGGACGCGAGCAGGCCGCCACACGCCTCCAGGATGGTCATGAGGCCCTCGGGTCCCGAGGCCCGCTCGACGAAGATGACATTCGCCGGTCCACCGCTTCGGTCACTGCTCGTCCGGAACGGCAACACCGTGGACATCGGCGGCTTCGCGAGCCCGAACCTCGCAGCGTAGGTGAACAGGTCATCGGCCAGATGCTCGAGCGTCTCCCAGCACGTCCAGTCGAGGGTGCCGGCCTTGGCCTCCCACGCCCGGGGATCCGCACGCCTCAGAGCGTCGACGGCCAAGGTGACGACCCGACGCACGTCCTCCGCGCCGACCGCGGCGTCTGCGTTGCGCATGCGGAGGATCGTAACAACGGCCGCCGTGGGCCGGGTCCGCCCGATCGCCTCAAACCAGATAGACGTTCTTCATCTTCGTGAGCCCGGCGAACGGCCCCTCGCCCAGGTCGTAGATCTTGACCCGGAGGTCGGCGGCCGTCGGGTCCTCCTTGAGCGACTCGGCGAAGTCGCGCGAGACGGCACTCAGGTGGGCGACCACACCCTTGCGGCAGATCTCGGCCAGTTCCTCGCGATCGGCAGCGCCGACCTCCGGGCCGCGCAGCTCGATGTTGATCACTGGGCGGTACTCCAAACCGGGTAGTTCCTCCAGCGACAGGCAGAACCTGTTGATCGCGGCCGCGTACGGATTGCCCTGGTAGAGGCCGTACTCGACGTCCTGCGGATACAGGTTGGCCCCCATGTAGGAGATCGTCGAGTCCTTGCGCCCGAACAGGAAGAGCAGCGGCAGGTTCATCCGCTCGTCGGTCCACGCCCGCTCGTACTCGTCGGCGCCGAGGGCCCGCTTGACGTCGGCGAGGGTGTGCAACCTGGCCTCGTCGCCGACGTTGTAGCGGAGCTTGGGCTGCAGGCAGCTCTTGGTGTTGATGGTGCACAGGAGCTCGCCTTCGGCGTTCACCTCGAGGAAGGTCTCCAGCGGGTTGTAGTGGAAGATCATCGGCAGCCGCTGCTCGCCCGGGCCGAGCAGCAGGTCGCGCAGGCGCTGGTCGGTGGCCAGGCGCTTGCGCAGCCACACGCTGAACCCGCTCTCCGCCCCCATCCCGATGGTCAGGTCGCTGGCGCCGTAGCCGGAGCGGACCTCCTCGAAGCGCTCCTCCAGGTAGTCGCGCAGCGCCTCGGTCATGCCCTCGCCACCGACCATGCCGCGGATGCGGTAGTCCCGCCACGGGAAGCCCGCCTCGTCGAGGCGGTCGCGCAGGTGCTTGAGGAACGGCGGGTACGCGGCCACCACGTAGTCGTAGCCGGGCCCGAAGTGCTCCAGCGTGTCGGCGATCTTCTCCAGGTCGGGGCCGGTGTTCTTGACCATCGCGATGCGCGCCATGGCGGCGCCCGTGGTGGTGCCGGTGGCCCATGCGCCCATCGAGTACGCGTTGATCACGAACAGCCTCTTGCCGGGGAAGACCAGCTCGATGTACCCGGCGGCGTTGCGGTAGATGCCCTTGAGCTCGCGTGGCCCGCGTACCCAGTTGTACGGCTTGCCGCTCGACCCCGACGACTCGTCCACGATCACGCCGGGGCGGTGCAGCCTCCCCTCCTGGCAGCGGCTCTCCTCGTCGTACACGGCGGCGTAGTTCTGCTTGGTGGTCTCAGGGAAGTCCGCCAGGCGCCTGGCGTGCTCGGCGCCGTTCGCGCGCAGGAAGTGCCGGTACGCGGGCACGTCCACGGCGGCGAACTGGCAGGCCACCCGGGCGTGCCTGGCCGCCAGCCAGTCGAGCGCGGGGTGGTAGCCGCGGGCGACGAGCCGCCAGACGGCGGGATGCATCGCGCCCAGCCGGTACGCGCCGGTGAGGGACCAGGAATATGCCTGCAGCCGAGCCCTGCGCCAGCGCTGGCGGAGGGTGAGCGGCCCGAGGGCGGGACTGAGCCGGATCATGGATCGTGAGACTAGCGGGGCGGGATAAAGGATCGCTTTATGCCTGCTTTCAACCTGATGCCGGTTAATGCGGTACAAACCCTTCCGCATTCTCCTCTACCGTGAGCCGCGAGCAGAGGAGGACGTGGTGATCGAATTGTCGTGGCCGCAGGTCAGCGCCCGGCGGCTGGAGCGCGCCGGGCTGGCCGCGGGCATGGAGGGGACGAGTCCGGACGCGGTCGTGGCGGCCATGTGCGGGGCGCACGCCCAGGTGATGTCGGCCGCCGAGGCGTCGATCGGGCTGCGGCTGCCCGGCGTCACCCGCGCCCACGTCCGCGCGGCCCTGTGGGAGGAGCGCAGCCTGGTCAAGACGCACGGCCCGCGCGGCACCGTGCACCTGCTGCCCGCCCGCGACCTGCCCATGTGGGTGAGCGCGATGTCGTCGCTGCCGCCCGCGCACAACGCGGCGCCCCCGTACCTGAGGATGACCGCCGAGCAGACCGACCAGGTGGTGGCGGCCATCCGCACCGTGCTCACCGGGGCCGAGATGACGATCGACGAGCTCAGCGAGGCGGTCGTCGCGGCCACCGGGCCGTGGGCCGGCGACCTGGTCATGCCCGCGTTCCAGACCATGTGGCCGCGATGGCGGCAGGCGATGGCGCTGGCCGCGCACCGGGGCGCGTTCGTGTTCGGGCCGGCCAGAGGGCGCAAGGTCACCTACACCGCCGCGCCTTGCGCGCCACCCGCGGCCGATGGGCTCGCCCAGCTGGTCAGGGCCTATCTGACGGCGTACGGGCCGGCCACGCCCCAGCAGTTCGCGCTGTGGGCCGGAGGGCCCGCGCGGTGGGCGCGCGAGGCGTTCGGCGGCGTGGAGCTGGAGGAGGTGCTGTTCGAGGGCGAGCGGGCGTGGGTGCTCGCGGGCGACACCGCGGTGCCGGACGATCCGCCGCGGGGCGTGCGGCTGCTGCCGTACTTCGACGCCTACGTGGTGGCGGGGCGGCCGCGCGAGTTCCTCTACCCGGGCGCGGCGGCGGCGCGGGCGCTGGCCGGCGGGCAGGCGGGGAACTTCCCGGTGCTGCTCGTGGACGGGGACGTGGGCGGGGTCTGGCACCAGCGGCGCTCCGGAAACAAGATCGACGTCACGGTGGAGCCGCTCCGTGACCTGACCGCCGCCCAGCTGCGGGAGCTCGACGAGCAGGTGGAACGCATGGGCGAGGTGATGGAGGGCCGCCCGCGTCTGACCATCGGCCCGGTCACGGTCGGCGCTCACGCTTGATTCCCTATTACTCCCTTAAGTATGGCACTATAGGGAGCGATATGGAGCAATACACCGTCGAGCAGGCGGCCAGGCTGCTGGGGCTGCACGTCAAGACCGTCCGCAACTACGTACGGGACGGGCGGCTGCCCGCCGTGCGCGTCGGCAAGCAGTACCGGATCGCCAAGGAGGACCTCGCGGCCTTCGCCGGGCTGCCGATCGGCGCCCCCGCCACGCCCCGCCACGCCGAGGTGTCCAGCATCGTCCAGATCGACGGCATCACCAGGGGCGAGATGGACCGGGTCAGCACGATGGTCCTGGGATCCCTGGCGGGCCGCCCGCACGGCCTGCGCGTGGAGTTCGTCTACGACGAGGAGCGCGCCCACCTGAAGGTCGTCGTGCTGGGCGGGCTGGAGGAGAGCGCCCAGGTCCTGCGGATCGTGGACGCGCTGGTACGTGACTGAAGCCCCCGAGAGATCATGGAGTTCCTGGATGCTTGACGACCGCGTGTACGTCTGCGAGCCGCACGGCGCGCCGCTGCGTGAGGCGAGCGACGCGTTGGACCTCCTCGGCGAGGCGTTCGGCAGGGGCGCGAGCTGGGTGGCCGTCCCGGTCGAGCGGCTCCACGAGGACTTCTTCGCGCTGCGCACCGGCGTGGCGGGTGAGTTCGCGCAGAAGTTCGTCAACTACCGCATCGGGCTGGCCATCGTGGGGGACGTCTCCCGCTTCACCGCCGCCAGTTCCGCGCTGCGCGACTGGGTGCTCGAGTCGAACCGCGGCAACCACATCTGGTTCGTCGGCGACCTGGCGGAGCTGGCGGCGCGGCGGTCAGCTCGCGAACATCCCGCCGGCGACGTTCACGAAAGCCGCGATGAGGCCGCCGACCAGGTCTGACGCGGCCGCCTCAGGCGCCGCAGGCGACACGTACGTCCGCCACCAGGCGCGCGGCCTCGTCGATGGTGTGCCCGATCTCCTCAGGGGTGCGCCCGACCTCGGCGAGCAGCGCCTGCGCGCGCTCGCCGAAATCGGCGGGGGCGGACGGGAGCCTGGCCGCCGAGGCGACCATGCCCTTCTCGTTGATCAGCCAGGCGCCGTCGGCGGCGTGCAGGGCGTGGCAGGCGACGCCGATCGCGCGGAACAGCGCCCCGGCCGCGTACGCCGGGTCCTGGCCGGAGGCGCCGTACCGGGCGATGGTCAGGGCGAAGTCGGCTTCCCACAGCCCTCGGACGAGGGCCTGCCGGAGCGGCGGCGGGTACTCCTTCGACAGCTCGTCCCGCAGGGCGGCCAGCTCGCCGGTGGGGTCGGCGAGGATCTTGCACAGGGCGACCTCGCCGGCGTACGCGTGGGAGTAGAAACCGAGCGGGTGGCCGGGCTGGAAGCCGATCTCGTAGCGGCCCTCGCGGCAGTCGCGCCAGATCCGGTGGACGCGGTCGAGGTCACGATAGATCCAGTCCACCCGCCATCCCCGCACGGTGAGCCAGCCGCCGCCGTCCACCCACGGGCCCCAGCCGCCCGGCTCGGTCACCTCTGTCGGCTCGCCCGTCACCTCGCGCGCCAGCGCCCGCAGGTCGGCCACGGCCAGCGGGCCCCGGTAGTAGAGGCCGAGGTCGATGTCGGAGTCCGGGCGGTGCGTGCCGCGTGCCCGGCTGCCGCCCAGGGCGACGGCCACCACGCCGGGCACCTCGGCCAGGCGGGCGGCTGTGGCGTGAACGTCCGGATCCTGCATGGGGCGAGCTTAGATCGTCGCCCGCCCGGCGCCCCACCGCTTTTGTCCACGCCCGTCCGCCGTGAGCGCACCTCCGGCGGTGCGGGCTGATCGGCCTTTCGTCCAGAGATCAGGCGTGTCTTGACAATGTTTTTTGTCGGTGCCATCGTTTCTCCATGCACGAAGTCGCGGTGATCGAAGACGCAGCAGCGGCCGAGGCGTCGCTCGATCCCATGCGGTCGAAGCTGCTGGCCGCACTGGTCGAGCCGGGCTCGGCCACGTCGCTGGCGGCCAAGGTCGGGCTGGCCAGGCAGAAGGTCAACTACCATCTGCGCACGCTGGAGCGGCACGGCCTGGTCGAGCTGGTCGAGGAGCGCAGGAAGGGCAACGTCACCGAGCGGGTGATGCAGGCCACCGCCGCGTCCTTCGTCATCTCGCCGAGCGCGCTCGCCGCCGTCCAGCCCGACCCGGGCAGGTCCCCCGACCGGTTGTCGGCGCGCTGGCTGCTGGCGCTGGCCGCCCAGCTCGTACGCGATGTCGGCACGCTGATCACCGGGGCCGCCAAGGCGCAGAAGCGGGTGGCGACGTTCGCCATCGACGGCGAGGTGCGCTTCGCGTCGGCGGCCGACCGGGCGGCGTTCGCGGAGGAGCTGGCGCAGTGCGTGACCGAGCTGGTCAGCAAATATCACGACGAATCGGCTGAGGGCGGGCGCGATCACCGGCTGGTCGTCGCCGTGCACCCCGCCGTGAAGAAGGAGCGCTGAGCGTTGGGGCAATCGTTCGAACTCCCCCATGAGGCCGTGGTGGAGGCGACACCCGAGGAGGTGTGGGAGGCCATCTCGACGGGCCCGGGCATCGACTCGTGGTTCATGGGGCGCAGCGACGTGGCGGACGGCGTCGTACGCACCGCTTTCCTCCACGGCGAGCTGCCCCCGTCCACGGTCACCGCCGCCGAGCCGCTCCAGCGCCTCGCCCACAGCAGCGACAAGGCGGACGACGGGCGGTTCGTCGCCTACGAGTTCCTCGTCGAGGGCCGCGGGCAGGGCAGCACGCTCGTGCGCATGGTGACCAGCGGGTTCCTGCCGGGGGACGACTGGCACGACGAGTTCGAGGCCATGTCGCTCGGGATTGAGCTGTTCTTCGCGACGCTGGCCGAACACCTCTCCCACTTCGCCGGGCGGGCGGCGAGACCGGTCACGGCATTCGGGCCGATGGTCCATGACTGGCCGCGCGCCTGGCAGACCCTGTACGCCGCGCTGGGCGGGCCGCCGTCCCCCGGCGACCGGGTGCGGTTCGGCCCGGTCGAGCGGCCGGTCGAAGGAGTCGTCTACGTGCGCAACTCCCAGACGCTCGGGATCCGCGCCGACAACGCCGTCTACCGCTTCCTCCAGGGATTCAACGGGCCCATGATCGCCGCCCACGTGCTGTTCGACGGGCCGGACGAGGGGCCGCTGTGGCAGGCCTGGCTTAAGGAGCTGTACGCGGACGACGGCGCGGTTGGGTGCGGGTGAGGAGTGGGCAGGGGGACGGTGTGAAAGTCGTCGCGCTGTCGGACACGCACGCGCCCAGGCGGTGGCGTTCGTGCCCGCCCCAGGTCGCCGAGCGCCTGCGGGGCGCGGACGTCATCCTGCACGCGGGTGACGTCTGCGTCGCGTCCGTGCTGGACGAGCTGGCCGCGTACGCGCCGGTTCACGTCGTGAAGGGCAACAACGACGGGCCGGACGTGGTGGCGCCGGAGACCCTGGAGCTGACCCTCGAGGGGCTGCGGATCGGCATGATCCACGACAGCGGGCCGGCCAAGGGGCGCATGGCCCGCATGCGGCGCCGCTTCCCGCAGGCCGACCTGGTCGTCTTCGGCCACTCCCACATACCGCTCGACGAGTCGGGCGAGGACGGCCCGCGCATCTTCAACCCCGGCTCCCCCACCGACCGCCGCCGCCAGCCGCACGGCACGCTGGGCCTGCTCACCATCGAGGACGGCGTCCTGACCCGCGCCGAGATCGTGCCCGTCACTTGACGAGGTCGTCGCGCGCCTTGTCCAGGTTGGCCTTGAGCTCCTCCATGACCTTGGCGTAGCCGAGGTGGCTGTAGCGCTCGGCCGCGTGCCACGGGTAGAGCTGGCCCGCCTTGACCGCGGGCAGCTTGGCCCAGGTCGGCTTCTTCGCCATCTCCCCGATCTTCATCGACTGCGAGCGCGCGTCCACGAGGATCACATCCGCCTGGTACTTGTCGGCGTTCTCCCAGCTCAGCACCTCCCAGAAGCCGCCCTCGCTCTCGGTCGGCTTCGCCGGGTAGACGATGTTCAGCCCGAGCTCTCCCCAGTACTTGATGTCGGGGTGGTCCGGCAGGTAGGCGACGTACAGGTTGTCGGGAGTGGCGGTGACGACCATGACCTTGAGGCCGGGCCTGGCGGCGGCGACGGCCTTGAGTGCGGCGGAGGCCGCGTCGAAGCGGTTCTTGGCCTCGACCACGGGCGCCGCCTTAGGGTCCGCGCCGAGCGCGGCGGCCAGCTGCCCGTACTTCTCGATGATCTCGACCAGGGGCTTGCCGCTGAGCTGCACGCCGACCGACGGGGCGATCTGGTCGACCGCCGGGGCGGACTCCTGGGGGACGTACCAGAGGGTGTTCTTCTGGTACATGCCCGCCACCAGCAGGTCGGGCTGGAGCGAGGCGTACTTCTCGACGTTGAACTCCCCCCACACGTTCCCGATCGACTCGACCTTGGCGATGTCCACCTCCCCCACCTCGGGGTCCCGGCCACCGTCCTTGAGCCGGTGCGGGCCGAACACCGCGATCGGGCGTACCCCGAAGTCCCACAGGGCGGCCGCCGCTCCCGACTGGGCGACCACGCGCTGCGGCCGCCGGGGGAGGGAGACGTTCTTGCCACGGTCGTCGGTCCAGGTCCAGGCGCTCTGGCCGGCGGACGGGGAAGCGGTCGCGGTCGCGGGCGCCGCGGCCGTTCCGCCGCAGGCGCTGACGCCGATCAGGGTGGCGAGGCCGAGGGCGAGCAGGGTACGTCGCTGGACAGCGGCCATGGATTCTCCTCGCTAGGGGGTTTCTCCACGGAATATTAGATTAGCCTTACCTAACTAGGAAGCCTGCCAGGCAAGCCAGTAGATCATGGCGAGCAGCGCCAGCAGCACCGCGCCCCACACCACACGGCGCCGAGCCGAGGTGACCAGCACCGCCGCCGCGTACGCGGTGATGCCGAGCAATGCCGCGAAGAGCACCCAGGAGAGCATGGAAGGGCTTTCTGAGAGCAAGAACGCGGCCTCGTAAGCGGGCCACCACAGCGCCACCACGAACAGCACACCCACGATCGCGACGGGCCAGGCGGGACGCACCCTGAAGAGACGCAACGCCGCCCACGACGCGGCGCCCGGCACCGCGACCAGCAAGCTCATCGCGGCCTCCTCGCTCAGAGCGGGGATGGGAGCCAGTGCCATCGCCGCCAGGAACATCCCGAAGAGCACGGCCATCCCGAGCAGGCCCGCGGCCGCCGCGCGGGCCATCCGCCCTGGCAGCGGCGGGCTGGACGGCTTCTTCATGATCATTCTTCCATGATGCCACGCAGGGGTGACGTCGCCGCGCGGGCCATACGACCGCCGGCGTAGCGGAGAAGGCGACGGCGGGCGGATTCTGTCGGACCCGGCTGCCAGGATCCTGAGGACTTAAGGGCGGCGGTAAGGCGATGAGAACGGAGCCGTAAGCGCCCTCCAGCACAGTGGTCACAGATCACCGGAGAGAAGGGCCGAGAAGATGAGCCAGCCGTACATCGTCCAGGACGAGATCGCGCTTCCCGGGTTCGCCGGGGCCGTGCACCTGCCGGGCGAGGCCGGATACGACGAGCTCCGCCGCTCGCTCAACCCTCGGGTGGACTCCCGTCCGGCCGTGGTGGCCGAGGCGCACAGCGTGCGGGATCTGCGCACGGCGCTGCTGGCGGCGCGGCAGCACGGGGTGCCGTTCGCGGTGCAGGCGACCGGGCACGGCACGCACGCCGCGTGCGACGGCGGCGTGCTCGTCAGGACGTCCCCCATGGCGTCGGTGTTAGTGGACCCGGATCGGCGGATCGCCCGTGTCGGGCCGGGCGCGCGGTGGGGCGAGGTGATCGCCGCTGCCGCGCCGTTCGGGCTGGCGCCGCTGTCCGGGTCGTCGCCGTCCGTCGGCGTCACCGGTTACACGCTCGGCGGCGGGCTCGGGTGGCTGGCGCGCATGCACGGGTTCGCGGCCGACAGCGTGGTGCGGGCCGAGGTGCTGCTGGCCGACGGCCGCCACGTCGCGGCGAGCGCCGACAGCCACCCTGAGCTGTTCTGGGCGCTGCGCGGGGGCGGCGGCGGGTTCGGCGTCGTCACCTCGCTGGAGTTCCGGCTCCACCCGGTGGAGCAGGTCTACTCCGGGTTCGCGTACTTCCCCATCGAGACGGCCGGCGAGACGCTGAGCGCGTACCGCGACTGGATCGAGCACGCCCCCGACGAGATCAGCACGGCGGTCGTGCTCAAGCGGATGCCCGACGACGCGCCCGAGCCGGTCCGGGGCAGGCACGTCGTCATGGTCAAGGTGGTGCACGCGGGCGACGCGGCGCAGGCCAGGCGGCTGCTGGCGCCGCTGTGGCAGGCGGCGGGGCCCGCGCTGCTGGACGAGACGCGCCCCAGCACGTACGCGGCCACGTCCATGGGCGGCACGCCCAACCGGCACATGGACATGTTCGAGACCGTGCCCGACGAGGTGATCGGCACGCTGGTGCGGGCGGCCGAGGTGGCGCAGACCGTGGAGGTCCGCCACTGGGGCGGCGCGATGGGCCGCCCGGGTCCGGACGCCGGGCCCGTCAGCCACCGCGCCACCAAGCTGTCGGTCATCGTGGACACGCCGGTTCCGGGGCTGGCCGAGGCCCTGCGCCCGCACGCGGGCGGCGGCACGTTCCTGAACTTCCTGTCCGACACGTCCAGGACGGCGGCGGCGTTCGCGGCGGCCGACTACGGGCGGCTGCGCGACGTCAAGCGGGCCTACGACCCGGACGGCTTCTTCCGCGTGGGCCACGTCACCCGCTGAACGCGCCGCCGCCACGGCACCCGCGTTCACGCGGCCTCCCACCGCACTTCGGCTGGTGTCCCTCGGAGGAGGGGGTGACAGGAGGCCTGACGGGGACGTCACAGGTGGCGGTACGCCGCTCCCGGATCGGCGTCTGTCCGATGGGCAGAAGCCACGCATGCGGGAGTCAGGCCGCCGGACGGAGGCGGGCGCCGGCCGTCAGGCCCAGGAGGGTCCTGGCCAGGGCATCCGTGTGGCGGAAGAGCGGGGCGTCGGCGCCGGGCCGTGCGAAGCCCGCCGTGCCGCGGCCGCCCACCGTCCACGGTCCCAGGGCGAAGCGGCGGGGATGGGCGGCGCCGGCCCGGTTCACCAGGCGGTGGTCCGGGAGCCGTACGTCCAGGCAGCCGGCCGACTCGCGGCACTCGCCCCGGACGTGCAGCGCGGCGACGAGCGGGTCGGTGCTGCGGGCCACGGCCGGATCCGGCAGCCGGGCCTCCACCAGGGCTCGCGCCTCGACCGCACCCGGCACGGTCGCGCTGACCGCCCGCCACACTCCCGCACGATCGTCCTGCGTGACCCGCGTCCCCGCGCCCAGGAAGGTGACCACCCCCGCCCGCGCCAGCGCCCGCAGCTCCTCCAGCCGGGGTGCGGGCGGGCCGCTGGCGAAGTAGTTGAACAGCTCCTGGAACCAGGGGTCCTCGGGCAGCACGCCGCGCAGGGCGTTCAGTGCGTGGATCATCGCCAGGTCCGCGCTGTGCGCCGGATCGGCCCGCCGTTCCAGGTCGGCCGCCAGGTAGCCGGACATCCACCGCCCCAGCCCCGCCAGGTCGCCGAACCGCATCCCCTGCAAGGGCCGCTCCAGCCGCTCCAGGTTCAGCCGGTCGGCGAACCTGGGGACGGACTTGGTGACGAGCGCGCGCACCTCCTTCCCGCCCCACTCGGCCCGCGCGAAGGCGGGCTCGAACTCCTCCCACCCGATCCGGGTGCGCGACGGGTGCGCGTTGAACAGCTCGAAGTAGTACGCGTACGCCAGCTCCTTGGCCACCGCCCGCCGCAGGTCCTCCGGAGGCGCGTCCGGGCTGAGGAACCTGGGCAGGCCCGGCGGTGGGGCGGTCAGCCGGTAGCCGGCCTTGGCGTGGTACGGCACGCCCCTGCGCGATCCCACGTACAGCCGCGGCTCCGCCCCGCCGGGCACGTAGTGCAGCTCCCCGTCGTGCCGGACGAACCGGCCACCGCGGCCCGACGTGAGCAGCACCATCAGGTCGATGAACGCCAGCCCGGCGCCCCGCGCGAGCACCGGCTCCCCCGCCGGGATCGCTCCCGGGTCGAGGTCGGCGGCGTACCCGGTGGGGAGGTACGCCAGGCCGTGCCGGGCGGCGAACTCCGCCTCCACGGCCTCCTGCGGCGAGGGCAGCACGCCGTGGTGGCCCTGTGCCAGCACGACCGCGTCCACCTCCAGCGCTCGCCCGCCGGACAGCTCCACCCGCTGGCCCCCGCGCAGGTCGGCGAGGCCGACCGCCGTGTCCCGGTGCAGGTGTACCCGCACGTTGCGCGGGGCGGTGCGTACGGCGCGGTCGAAGGCGAAGGAGAGGTAGCGGCTCAGGACCGGGCGGGGCGCGAAGAACCCGGGCTCGCAGCCGAGCCACTCGGCCAGCGACGGCCCCGGCCGGACCGGCCCCTCGCAGCGCACCGACCGGTCGGTGAAGAGCGTGATGTCGCCGGCCATGGAGTTGGCCCACAGCAGCTCGGGCTGGTCCGCCCGCCAGACGCGGCCCGCGCCGTGCGGGTACGGGTCCACCACGTGCACGTCCAGCACGTGGTCTCCGCGTAGCTCCGCGGCGTTGGCGCAGATCCGCTCCACGAGCGACGTCCCCGTGGGGCCGGCCCCGATCACCGCGACAGCACCCACCCCGACCACCTCCCCCACCCGCCCTGCAGTCCCGTGGTCTCCACGACGCGCCGCACCGTCCCCTCAGGGGCGCTCTCGCAGAATACCTATCTAAACAGTAGGTATTATGGGGATGATCGTCAACTCGGCGTCCCGCGCGCGCATGGGCGAGCGGCAGCACCCCGCTTGTCGATGGCGCTGGCTAAGGTCTCCGGCATGGTCATCGACTACGCCCGCCCAGGCCCCTTCACCACACTGGACGCCGGCCAATCGGCCCTGGCCGCCGCCCTGCCCGCCGATCCGGTGGAGATCTGCCGGGTCGCGACCGGGCTCGTCATCCAGCCGCATGACGCCGCCGCGCTGCCCGTCCCCGAGGAGCGCATGGCGGAGAAGAACCTGCGGCCCACGAGCGCCATCGTCGAGGCGCTGGCCCGGCTCGACCCGGCGCCGCTCACCACCCCGCGCCCCGCGCGGCTGCGGGTGGTCGGCACCTGCCGCCACTTCGCCACGCTGAGCTGCGCGCTGCTCCGCCTGGGCGGCATCCCGGCCCGGGCACGGTGCGGGTTCGCCACCTACTTCGTCCCTGGCAAGCACCTCGACCACTGGATCACCGAATACTGGCACGCCGGCGAGGGGCGATGGGTGCGCGTCGACAGCGAGATCCTCGGCGGCGACCTGGTGGCCCGCCCAGAGGACCTGGCGCCGGGAGAGTTCCTGACCGGCGGCGAGGCGTGGACGCTCTACCGGGAGGGCGCGGTGGATCCGGACACGTTCGGAGTCTGGGGGACGACGCACGCGTGGGGCGTGGCCGAGATCCGGGGCAACGCGATCCGCGACCTGGCCGCGCTGTGCAAGATGGAGACGCTGCCTTGGGACGAGTGGGGCCGGATGACCGCCTCTTACCAGGGCGAGACGGGCCCCGACTACGACAAGCTGATCGACGAGGTCGCGGCCGCCTGCGCGGCGGACAGCCCGGACGCCGCCGACCGGCTCTACCACAACGCGGAGCTGCGGGTTCCGGACGAGATCCGCTGAACACCGCCGTGGCCGCGAGGCCGTTGGCGGCACGCGGCCAGAGGGCGCCCCAGATCCGCCGTGGTCACGGGCGCGGCGGCGTATGCCCGGCCACCGCGCCGGTGTGCACGCCTGGCGGGGAGCACACCGGCCGGCGGCGCAGCGGGCGGTCGATCAGCGGGCGGCCGGTCAGCGGGTGGCCGGTCAGCGGGCGAGCCAGCCGCCGTCCACGGGGAGCACGATGCCGGAGACGTAGTCGGAGGCGCGGCTCGCCAGGAACACCGCGGCGCCGCCGAGGTCGCTCGCCGCTCCCCACCGGCCGGCCGGGATGCGTTCCAGGATGGACCTGCTGCGGTCGGGGTCGTCCCGGAGCGCCTGCGTGTTGTCCGTGGCGATGTAGCCGGGGGCGATGGCGTTGACGTTCACGCCCTTCGGCATCCACTCGTTGGCCAGCGCCTTCGTCAGCCCCGCGATCGCCGACTTGGACGCGGTGTAGCCGGGCACGTTGATGCCGCCCTGGAAGCTCAGCAGCGACGCGACAAAGATGATCTTGCCGCGGCCGCGCTCGATCATCGACCGGCCGACGGCCTGGCTGAGCACGAACTGGCTGTTGAGGTTGGTCTCGATGACCTCGTCCCACAGCTTGATCGAGTGCTGGGCGGCGGGCTCGCGCTCGATGGTGCCCGCGTTGTTCACCAGGATGTCGACGCCGAGCCCTTCGAGGTGAGCGGCCAGCTCGGTGACGGCCTCCCGGTCGGAAAAGTCAGCCTGGAACGGGGTGAAGGTCCGCCCCGCCGCTTCCACGCGGCGCGCCACCTCGCTGCCCGACGGCTCCATGGCCGCGCTGACGCCGATGATGTCGGCGCCCGCCCTAGCCAGCGCCTCGGCCATGGCCAGGCCGAGGCCGCGGCGCGCGCCCGTCACGACGGCCGTGCTCCCGGTCAAATCGAAAAGTTCCGTGCTCATGCCGTACCCCCTGAGACGTCGACGAGGATCTTCATGGCCCGCCCCGACTCCAGGGCCGCGAACGCGTCCGCCGTCCCGGAGATCGGCACGATCCCGGTGATCAGGTCGCCGGCCGGGATCACCCCCGTGGCGAGCAGCTCGACGGCGCGCTCGAAGTCGGCGCGCTGGTAGACGCGCGCGCCCAGCAGCCGCAGCTCACGCCAGAAGACGCGCTGCAGGTTGACCGGTCTGGGCTGCGGGTGGATGGCCACCACGACGACGGTGCCCCGCACCTTCACCAGGTCCGTCACGCCGAGGATCGCCGCCGCCGCGCCGGACACCTCGAACGCCACGTCCGCGCCGGCTCCCTGAGTCCATTCCTCGACCCAGCCGACCTGGTCGGTGGCCGAGGGGTCGAGCACCTGGAACCCCAGGGCCGCCGCGGCCTGCCTGCGCAGCGGGTCGATCTCCACGACCACCACCTCGGCGCCCTCGTGCCGGGCTACCGCGGCGATGAGCACGCCGATGGGCCCGCCGCCGACGACCACCACGCGGTCGCCCGGCGCGAGCTCGGCGCGCCGTACGTCGTGAACGGCGACCGCCACGGGCTCGACCAGCGCCGCGTGGTCCAGGCGGAGGGTGGCGGGGAGGGGGACCAGGAGATCGGCGTCGACGTTCCACAGACCCTGGAGGGCGCCGGGAGAGTCGATGCCGACGAAGTTGAGGTTCTGGCAGATGTGCTGGTTGCCCGCGCGGCATGCGGGACAGGTGCCGTCCCAGTCCAGCGGCATGACGGTGACATGATCACCGGGGGCCCACCCGCTCACTCCGTCGCCCACCCCGGCGATGACGCCGCTCATCTCGTGGCCGACGATGGCGGGCCGTTTCACTCTGGCGTCCATGTGTCCGTGGAGGATGTGCAGGTCCGTGCCGCAGATGCCGGTGTAGGCGACCTGGATCTGCACCTGGCCGGCCTTCGGGGGCGACGGATCGGCCTCCCGGATCTCGATCTTCCGGTCCCCCACGTAGTTGGCGGTCAGCACCGTTCGGGCTCCCATCGTTCTGGTGTCGCGGACAGCAGCATACACAGGAGTACCCGGCAAACATCAGATGAAAGATGCTAGATCTGGGGAAATTATCCCCGCAATGGCAGTTTATGGCGAGCAGTCGTCAGATGTATTCTGGCGACGATCGACCTGAGGCAGGAGAGGTGAATGACCGCAATCATCGGCGTCGACGTCTACGACGTACGCTTCCCGACGTCATTGAGCCAGGACGGCTCCGACGCGATGAACAAGGACGGCGACTACTCGGCCGCCTACGTCGTGATCAGGACCGACGATCCGGACCTGTCCGGCTTCGGCTTCACGTTCACGATCGGCAGGGGCAACGACATCTGCGTGCTCGCCGCCGAGCAGCGGGGCCTCCCCCTGATCGGCCTGGCGGTGGAGGACGTGGTGCAGGACCTGGGCGGCGTCTACCGCAGGCTCAAGTCCGACTCGCAACTACGCTGGCTGGGGCCGGAGAAGGGCGTCGAGCACCTGGCCATGGCCGCGGTCATGAACGCCGTGTGGGACCTGGCGGCCCGGGTCGCGGGCAAGCCGCTCTGGCGGCTCCTGGTCGACATGACCTCGGAGGAACTGGCCGATGTCGCCGACCTGTCGTACCTGTCGGACGTGCTCACCCGCGACGAGGCGGTGGCGCTGCTCAAGGAGCTGGAGCCGACCCGCGCCGACCGCGTCGCCGAGCTGGCCCAGACCGGCTACCCGTGCTACACGACCAGCGCGGGCTGGCTCGGATACTCCGACGAGAAGCTGCGGCGGCTGTGCCAGGAGGCCGTCGACGCCGGATACAAGCACGTGAAGCTGAAGGTCGGCGCCAACCTCGACGACGACATCCGCCGGCTGCGCATCGCCCGCGAGGTGATCGGCTACGACGCCAACCTGATGATCGACGCCAACCAGGTCTGGGACGTGCCGCAGGCGATCGAGTGGGTACGCGCGCTCGCGGAGTTCAAGCCGCTGTGGATCGAGGAGCCCACCAGCCCCGACGACATCCTCGGCCACGCCGCGGTCCGTTCGGCCGTCGCGCCCATCGGCGTGGCCACCGGCGAGCACGGGATGAACCGGGTCCTGTTCAAGCAGATGTTCCAGGCCGAGGCCATCGACTTCTGCCAGCTCGACTCCGCCAGGCTCGCCAGCGTGAACGAGATCCTCGCGGTGTACCTGATGGCCAAGAAGTTCGGCGTGCCGGTGTGCCCGCACGCGGGCGGCGTCGGCCTCTGCGAGCTGGTCCAGCATCTGTCGATCTTCGACTACGTCGCCGTGTCGGGCTCGCTCGAGAACCGGGTGACGGAGTACGTCGACCACCTGCACGAGCACTTCGTGGACCCGTGCGTCGTCAAGAACGGCGCGTACGTGCTGCCGGACCAGCCTGGCTACAGCGCCCGGATGCACGACGCCACGCTGGAGACGTTCACCTTCCCCGGCGGCGACTACTGGGCCAAGGTCACGGAGTCCTGATGCGCCGAAAGATACTGCTCCACCGCGAGCAGGTGCACCCCCATCCGTAGCCGGGCGGCGTCGGGATCGCGCCTCTTGAGCGCCTCGAGGATCGCCTGATGCTCCTTGTGGGTGTCGGACTCGGCCCGCTCCGCGTTGATGGCCCGCCACAGGCGGGCCCGCACGGTGCGGCTGGCCAGCGCCTCGATCAGCGCTTCCAGCGTCGTGTTGCGTGACGCCGCGGCGATGAGGCGGTGGAACATGACGTCGGCGTTCATGACCGCCTCATGGTCGATGGGCTCGGCCTGGAGCAGCAGCTCCATGGACGCCAGGATCTGCCCCGCCCGGTCGAGCTCCTCCTCGGTGACGCGCATCGCGGCGCGCCCCACGGCCTCCGTCTCCAGCACGCGCCGCACGGCCTGCAGGTCGGCGACGTTCTCCGGGCGGTGGAGGTCGACCAGGAACCCGATCGGACTCAGCAGTATCCCCGGGTCGAGCGCGGTCACGTACGTGCCGTCGCCCTGCCGGGTCTCCAGCACCCCGGTGATGACCAGCGCGCGAACCCCTTCGCGCAGAGAGCCGCGCGAGACGCCGAGCTGGGCGGCCAGATCCTTCTCCACGGGAAGGCGCGATCCCGCCGTCAGCACGCCGTTGATGATCATGCGCTTGATGCCCTCGACCACGATGTCGGACTGCGATGCGCGCGCCTCGCGGATAGTCATCCGACAAGTCTAAGACCCGCACCGAAGCCCGCCACCGGACCGCCAACCAATCATCAGATCAATCTGACGAGAGGAGGCAGTTGGATGGGGGAAATATGGCGGAAACCTTGACATATCCACAATATTCATCAGATGATTCCGAAAAGCTGCCGGAGGTCATCGCTGCCATTCATCAGGGCACCACCGGCGGCTCCTCCACCTGCACGAAGGAGGCGTCGCAATGGCGCAAGCGCATCCCCCACCGGTCACTCAGCGCACAGGAACGACCCGGGTCCGATGGATGATCATCTGGCTGGCCTTCGCCGGTCTGTCGATCAACTATCTCGACCGCGCGAGCCTCAGCGTCGCGCTGCCGTTCATGGGCGAGGACTTCCACCTGACCGCGACGCAGCAGGGCATGGTCTTCGCCGCCTTCTTCTGGGCCTATGACGCCTGCCAGCTCTTCGCCGGATGGTACGTGGACAAGGTCGGACCGCGGCGTTCCTTCTTCCTCGCCGCGGTGTGGTGGTCGATCTTCACCGCCATGACCGGGCTCGCCCGCGGCTTCTGGTCCCTCATCACGCTCCGTTTCCTGCTCGGCGCGGGTGAGAGCCCGGCTCCCAGCACCGCGGCCAAGGTCGTGGGCACCTGGTTCCCGACCAGGGAGCGCGCCTTCGCCACCAGCATCTGGGACTCCGGCTCGAGGGTCGGGGCGGTCATCGCGCTCCCCGTGGTGACCGGCCTCATCGCGCTGCTGCACTGGCGTGCCGTCTTCGTCGTCATCGGCGCGATCGGGGTCGTCTGGGCGCTGATCTGGTGGAAGTTCTACCGCGACCCGCGGCAGCACCCGGGCGCGAACGCCGCCGAGGTCGAGTACATCGAGGGCGGCGGCGCCCGCACCGCGGACACCGACGCCGAAGAGGCCACGCGGATCCCGTGGCGGTCGTTGTTCCGCTACCGCACCGTGCTCAGCATGATGTTCGGCTTCTTCTGCCTGAACAGCGTCATCTACTTCTTCATCACCTTCTTCCCGACGTACCTCGTGACCGAGCGCGGTTTCTCCCTGCTCAAGCTCGGCTTCTTCGGGGCCGTCCCGGGCCTGTTCGCGGTGCTGTCCGGCTGGGCCGGCGGCTTGCTGGCCGACCGGGCCATCCGCAGGGGCGCCTCGGTCACCCGGGTACGCAAGACGGTCATCGTCGGCGGGCTGGCCGGCGGGTCGGTGATCATGTTCGCGGCGCTGGTGCCGGAGGCGTGGATGGCGCTGACCCTGCTGTCGATCTCGTACGGCAGCCTCACCGTCGCGGGCACCGGCATCTGGTCGCTCCCCGCCGACGTCGCGCCCAGCTCCAGGCACGTCGGGTCCATCGGCGGTGTCCAGAACTTCGCGTCCAACTTCGCCGGGATCATCACGCCGATCGTGGTGGGCGCGCTGGTCGACGCCACGGGGTCGTTCGTCGTGCCGCTGCTGGTGATCGGGGTGATCGCCCTCGTGGGTGCGGTCAACTACCTGGTGATCATGGGCCGGATCGAGCCGCTCAAGCTCGCCGGCCCGGCCCCGGCCGGCACGAGCGGCTCCTGAAACACCGGATCAGGCCCGGCGGCAGCCTCACCCGCCCACCCCGTGGTGGTGTGGTTCGCGCACGTTGGCGCGTACGCGGGTCTCGGAGATCCTCGCCAGGGCCGCGCGTGCCTGCGGCCGCCTGCCCGCGGGCGCGGCGGGCCGTACGGGGGCGAAGAGCGTGACCTCCACGGCCAGGTCCCGGGTCGCGGCCACCCGGACGATGGAGGCGAGCAGCGAGTCGTCCCCGACGTAGCAGGCGCGGGTCGAGGTCGCCGCCCCTTCGCGGTAGCGCAGCACGGCCGGGCGGACCGGGGCGCCCGTGTCCACCGCCGCCTGGAACACGGCCGGGCGGAACCGTCCCATCCCGCGTCCGCACCAGGTGGTGCCCTCAGGGAAGGCGACCACGGTGTCGCCCGCCCTGAGGGCGTCGGCGACCGCGGCGACGGCCGAGGGCAGGGCTGAAAGCCGCTCCCTGTCGATGAACAGCACGCCCGAGCCGGCGGCCAGCGTGCGGATGAAGGGCCACTCGCCGATCTCCCGCTTGGCGAGCGGCCGGGACGGCACCGTGGCCGCGAGGACGAGCGGGTCGAGCCAGGACACGTGGTTCGCCACGACCAGAGCACCCCTCTCCGACGCCACCCCGCCGTCCGACACCGGCACCGCGCAGGTTGCCAGCGCCGCACCGCTGCCGGACACCGCACCCGCTTCCCGCGCCGCACCGCTGCCGGTAGCCGCACCTGCTTTCGGCGCAGCGCTGGTTCCCGGCATCATGATCTCGAGCCGGACGCCGAGCGCGCGCAGGAGCAGTCGCGCCCAGGCCATCGTGAGCTCCGCCCGCCACGCCGTCCGTACCCGCCCCACCAGGGACATCGGCACCCCGGCGAGCAGCACCACGAACGCCGCGACCAGCCGGGCCGCGAGGCGCACGGACCCGGCGACGGCGGCCGCGGCCTCCACGCAGGTGTCCGTGGTGCAAGGGCCGAGCGGGCGCCAGGGGTCCTGTGCCCTGGCGGGGTCCGGCGCCCTGGCGGGGTCCGGCGCCTTTTGTGAGGTCGGCGCGCTAAGTGCGGTCAGCGCGCTAGGTGAAGTCGGCGCCTCCGGTGAGGTGGGCGCCGACGGCGAGGTCGGTGCCTTGGTCGCGACAGCGCTCACAGCGACTCTCCGAGGAAGTACCGCAGGTAGCGGGTGTTCACGTTGGCCATCGAGAGCAGGACGAAGAAGTCCGCGGTGCCGAAGTCACGGTCGTGCGCGGGCGCCCCGCACACCCACGACCCCAGCCGCAGGTAGCCGCGCAGGAGGGCCGGTGGCACGAACCGGTCCGAAGGGGCCGCGCTCTGCGGACGCCACGGTGTGCGCGGCGTGACCCGGTACTCCTCCGGCCCGAGCGGCACCCGCTCCACCACCGTGGCGGCCAGCGCGCCCCGGTCGTCGAGCGGCACCGAGCAGCAGCCCGCCAGCCACTGGTGGCCGCCGGAGAGCATGTACCGGGCGATGCCCGCCCACATCAGCGCGACCACCGCGCCGCCCCGGTGATCGGGGTGCACGCAGGTGCGGCCCGCCTCCACCAGGCCGTTCCTGATCGGCGCGAGGTTGGCCAGGTCGAACTCGGCGTCGGAGTAGAGCCGGTCGGTACGCCCCGGGGGAAGCAGCCGGTAGGTGCCGACGACTTCGTGGCCGTCGCGTACGAGGAGGTGGTCGCAGTAGGCGTCGAACCTGTCCACGTCGAGACCGGAGACCGGGCTGTCGAGCCGCGCCCCCATCTCGCCGGCGAAGACCTCGTGCCGGAGTCGCTGCGCGGCCTGCACGTCGGCGGCGCTGGTGGCCATGCCGACCGTGTACCGCCCGGTGTCAAGAGTGATCGTCATGGGCGCGCGTCCTTCCATGAAAACGTCTCGCGCCTATGTCGACATGCCGAAATGACGGCTGAGTCTCTCATCGGGGGCAGTCAGGCGACCTCGTGGTGAACCTCACACACAGCGGAAATAAATCGCTTTCTTCGCCCGCGCTCCCTTCACTACACTCGCCAATGATCATCGACGAGGGAGAGGAGAACGGCCGTGCGCCACAGCACCGCTGCCGTCGTTCCTCCGTCGCGCCACGAGGTGATCCTGGTGTCTCCGTCGCCCCGGTGCCGGCTGCGCGCCCGCCACTGGACGATGCCCTGACGAACACCTGACCCGCCATCCCGGGCTGTCCCGTCTGGGGAAATCGCGCTGTCCCTTTTTCAGTAACGCCCCGAAAGGGTCATGGGCTGTGCGTGCTCACCTCTCGAAACAATCCAACCCGCTGGCCGTCGTACGCAACCTCGGCATTCTCGCCCACGTCGACGCCGGCAAGACCACCGTCACCGAGCGGATGCTGTACCTCGCCGGCGCCACGTACAAGCGCGGCGAGGTGCACGACGGCACGACCGTCACCGATTTCGACCCCCAGGAGCGCGACCGCGGCATCACGATCTTCGCCGCCGCGGTGAGCTGCGCCTGGGACGGGCACCGCGTCAACCTGATCGACACCCCCGGCCATGTCGACTTCTCCGACGAGGTGGAGCGCTCGCTGCGGGTGCTCGACGGCGCGATCGCGGTGTTCGACGCCGTCGCGGGCGTCGAGCCGCAGAGCGAGTCCGTGTGGCGGCGGGCCGACCGGTACGGCGTGCCGCGCATCGCGTTCGTCAACAAGCTGGACCGGGCCGGCGCCGACCTGGACGCGGCGGTCGAGTCGATCCGCCGCCGGCTGCACAAGGCCCCGCTGGTGGTCCAGCTGCCGATCGGGCAGGAGGACCGGTTCGCCGGAGTCGTCGACCTGGTCCGGATGCGCGCGCTCGTCTGGGCGGGCGGCGCGTGCCAGGAAGGACCGGTGCCCGAGGACCTGCTGGAGGAGGCGCGGCGGCGGCGCAGGCTGCTGGAGGAGTCGGTGGCCGAGTTGCACGCGGACGCGCTGGAGGAGTTCTGCGCGCTGCCGTCGATCTCGGACCGGACGCTGGCCGCCGCGCTGCGCGACCTGACCCGTGGCGGCGAGGGCCTGGTGGTGCTGTGCGGGTCCGCGTACCGCGACCGCGGGATCGAGCCGCTGCTCGACGCCGTGGTGGCCTACCTGCCGTCGCCGCTGGACGTGCCCGCGGTGCACGGCGGGGACGGCGCGGAACGGGCCGCGGACCCGCGGGCGCCGCTGGCCGCGCTGGCGTTCAAGGTGAGCTCGACCGCCACCGGGCGGCTGACGTACGTGCGCGTGTACTCGGGAACGATGCGGAAGGGGGACACGGTGCTGGACACCGGCACGGGCCGCGCCGAACGCGTCAGCCGCATCCTGCGCGTGCAGGCCGACCGGCACGCCGAGGTGGACCAGGCGGTCGCCGGTGACATCGTCGCGGTGGCCGGGCTGAAGTCGGCCCGCACCGGGAGCACCCTGTGCGCGCCCGAGGCGCCGCTCGTGCTCGAACCGCCGAGCGCGGCGGAGCCGGTCGTGTCCGTGGCGATCGAGGCCTGCCGGAGCATCGACGCCGCCCGGCTGGCCTCGGCGCTGGCTCGGCTGGCCGAGGAGGATCCGTCTCTGGCCGTCCGCACGGACGCCGAGACCGGGCAGACGCTGCTGTCCGGGATGGGCGAGCTGCACCTGGAGATCGCGGCGGAGAAGCTCCGGCGCGACCACGGGCTGGCCGTCGCCGTGGGCCGCCCGCAGGTGGCGCTGCGGGAGACGGTGGTGCGCGGGGTGTCCGGGCTGCTGTACCGGCACGTCAAGCAGGACGGCGGCGCGGGGCAGTTCGCCCACGTCGTGCTGGACGTGGCGCCGCTGGACGGCGAGCCGGGCGGCGGCGGCTTCGAGTTCGGCTCGACCGTGGTCGGCGGCCGGGTGCCGCGCGAGTACGTGCGGGCGGTCGAGGCCGGCTGCCGGGACGCCCTGGCCGGCGGGCCGCTCGGCGGCCACCCGGTGACCGGACTGCGGGTCACGCTGACCGACGGGGCCACCCATCCGAAGGACTCCTCGGACCTGGCGTTCCGCACGGCGGGGCGGCTCGCGCTGCGCGAGGCGCTGCGGGCCTGCGCGATGGAGCTGCTCGAGCCGGTGGTGGAGGTCACGGTCACCGTGCCCGGCGACACGGCCGGCGGCGTGCTGGGCGACCTGGCGGCCCGGCGCGGCCGGATCTCGGGCTCGGCGGCCCGGGGCGGCACGGTGGTGATCACGGCCGTGGTCCCGCTGGCCGAGGTGTTCGGGTACGCGACCCGGCTGCGTAGCCGTACGCAGGGCCGCGGCACGTTCACCACCAGGCCCGCCGGTTATGCCCCGGCACGGTAGAGCCCGGGGATGGCCCCGCCCGCCCGCGCGGGCGGGGCCGTTCCGCTCAGACGGCCGTCTTGAAGGAGATCCACACGTCCGGCGGGTCGTTGGGCAGGTTCGGCACGGGCCTGCGCTCCTCGGTCCAGTCGTCTCCGGCGATCTCCGTGGCCACGCGCCGCCAGAAGGCCACGGCGCCCACGTTGGCGTCCTGGAAGGCGATCTCCCAGTTTCCCGGGTGGCGGGCGACGATCTCCTTGATGGCGCACAGCCCGATCCCGCCTCTGCGCGCGCCGCGTACCACGAAGAAGCTGTTCAGCACCCGCGCCGGACCGTCCAGGGCACGGACGAACGCCAGCCCCACGGGGTGGTCGCCGCTGGTGATGAGGTACGGCGCCCAGCCGGGGTCGTGGAAGGCCGAGTGGAGCCGTTCGCTCCTGAACGTGCCGTCGGGATTGGGCAGCCCTCCTTGGAACTCCGACATGTCGTGGCGGAACATCAGCCAGAGGCGTTCCACCGTGGCGTAGTCGGCGCCGGTCGCGAGCCGCACGGAGAAGTCGAGCACGGAATGATCAATAGGCATGAAAAAAGCCTCCCGGGCGGAAGGCCGGGAGGCTTGAGCAGTGCGGAAACAATAGCAGACTAGGCGATCTCCACGCGAACTCCCGTGAACCCATCCGGCACGGCGTCGGTCACCAGGCACTCGACCGCGTCCCTTTTATAGTGACAAGGTGGCACGGCGAGCGCTGCTGGCAGGGATCGACGTGGGCACCACTCACGTCAAGGTGGGCTTCTTCGACGAGCGGGGCGCCTGCGTCGCATCGGTGCGCCAGGCCACCCCGCGCGAGCTGCCCGCCCTCGTCGCCGCCGTGTCGCGGGCGCTTGGCGAGTGCGCAGGACGGGCCGGGCGCGGGCCGGACGCGATCGGGATCGCGGGCATGGCCGAGACCGGCGTCCCGCTGGACGGGTCCGGCCTGCCGCTCACCCCGCTGCTGTGGTGGAACGACCCCCGCGCCACGCGGGAGGCCGCCAGGCTGAGCCGGGACGCCGAGGCTCTGTACGCGCTGACCGGCCGCCGGGCCGACCCCAAGTCGCCGCTGGCCAAGTGGCTGTGGCTGCGGGCCAACTCACCGGACGTGCTGGGGTCGATGCGGTGGTGGGCGCACGCGCCCGACGCCGTCGCGTACGCGCTCACGGGCCGGCTGCGGACGCACGAGACGCTGGCCGCCCGCACCCTGGCCTATGACGCCGGGGCCAGGACCTACGACGCGGACCTGCTGGCGCTGGCGGGGCTGCGGGTCGAGCAGCTGCCTCCCACGGCCGGGGCGGTGGAGCCGGTCGGCCCGCTGACCGCCCAGGTGAGCGGGGTGGCGGCCGGCGTCCCCGTGGTGATCGCGGGGCACGACCACGCGGTGGGGTCGTGGGCGGCGGGGGTGCGGCGTCCCGGCGACGTGGCCGACTCCCTCGGCACGGCGGAGGCGGTGATGGTGCTGTCGGACACCCGGCCGGACCCGCGCACCGCGCTGGCCCTCGGCATCACGACCGACCCGTCGCTGGACGGCGCCCGCACCGTGGTGGTCGGCGGGCTCCCCACGAGCGGCGCCATGATCGACTGGCTGCTCGGCCTGGTGGCGCCCGGAGGCGGCGCGCGCCGCCTTCCCGCCCCAGACGGGCGAGCATGCCACCTCGGCCGCCGGCCGGGCCGGGTATGACGCCCTGCCGGAGCTGCTGGACGGGGTGCGGCTGCCGACGGGGATCGTCGTGGAGCCGTACCTGCGGGGCCGGGTCGCGCCCGCGCCCGACCGCGACCGCCGCGTGACGGTGTCGGGGCTCAGGCCCGAGCACACACCGGGCGACCTGCTGGCGGCCGCCATCGAGGGCACCTGCCTGCATGCCCGCTGGATGCTCGACGAGCTCACCGCCGTGACCCGCACCGTCCCCGAGCGCCTCGTGGTCCTCGGCGGTCAGGTCAGGATCCCGCTCTGGATGCGGGTCAAGGCTGCGGTGGCGCCCGTTCCCGTCGAGGTGGTGCGCTCCGGCGACGCGGTGTGCGCCGGTGCGGCGCTGATCGCCGGGCAGGCCGGCGGCTCGCTCCACGACGTGCCCCTGCTCCCCCGCGACGTTCCGCCGCACGACCCCGGCCTCGCCGCCGCCTACCTCCCCCTGTACGAGCGCTTCCTGGCCTCGGCCCGTGCGCCCAGACGACCAGCCTCCACCGGATCGGAGCACTCATGACCAGTCCGCAGACCACCCCCGCGCCGGCGCTCGGCCTGCTGGCCCGCCCCTCCGGTGGGTTCGCCATGGTGGCGATGGATCAGCGCGAGAGCCTCAGGCAGATGTTCGCGGCGGCGACGGGCGAGCGCGCGGGCGATGAGACCTTGACCGGGTTCAAGCTGGCGGTGGCGCGCGAGGTCGGGCCGCACGCCTCGGGTTTCCTGATCGACCAGGACTACGGGTTCGGCCGGGTGGCCGCCGAGGGCCTGGTCCCCGGCGGCTTGATCGTCGCCGTGGACCGCCTCCGGCAGGACCCTGACGGTCCCGTCGAGGACACCTCCATCGATGAGCGGGTCGATCTGGCCGCCGCCCGCCGGGCCGGCGCCGTGGCCGCCAAGCTGCTGCTGATCTGGCGTGACGACGAGCACCGCGGGCGGCGGCTGGAGATCGCCGCCGAGTTCGTACGGCGCTGCGCCGGCGCGGGACTGCTCTCCGTCCTGGAAGGCGTGGCCAGGCCCCCGGCTCACGCCGGCGGCGCCTTCGACGGGCCTGCCGCGATCCGCCAGGCCGCCCGGGAGCTGGCCGGGCTGCGGCCCAGCCTCTACAAGGCGCAGGTCCCGCTCGGCGGGGCCGCGCCCGAGGAGCGGCTGGTCGAGGAGTGCGCGCGGCTCGACGAGGTGATCCCGGTGCCGTGGGTGGTGCTCTCCCAGGGCGTCGAGCGGGACGACTTCCCCGCCGCCGTGCGGGCCGCCTGCCGCGCGGGGGCCTCCGGGATGCTCGCCGGGCGGGCCATCTGGAGCGACGTGGTCGGCTCCGGCGACGTGGCCGCCGAGCTGCGCGCCCGTTCCGTGCCCCGCCTGCGGCAGCTGGCCTCGATCGTCGATGACCACGCCCGCCCGTGGTACGCCCGCTGAATCATCTCCGGCGTCTTTCCGCCGGACGGGCGGCGGTCCTTGCCCGTTCGATCAAGGCAGCTTTCAATTGAGCCTCATACGGGTGATCCCTGGAGGGGCCGATGCGTGGCTTGCGGGCGTCCGCTGTCGCTTTGCTGATCGTTCTCACGACGTTCGCCGCCGCGAACTTCTCGGCACCGTCCGTCGCGGCGCCGGCCGGAGGGCCGGCCGATCCGGAGCCGGCCTCGCTGGTCACCCTCTCCGTGCCGGACCGGACGGCGATGGAGCGGCTGGCGGGCGCGGGCGCCGACCTCACCGAGCGGATGCGGCCGCAGCCGGACGGCAGCGTCCAGGTGGACGCGGTGGTCACGCCCAGCCAGCTCGCGGCCTACCAGGCACTCGGCGCGGCCCTGGCTCCGGAGACGCCGCCCCCGCCCAAGGCGACGGCCACCACGGAGAAGGACCAGCTGGTCGTCGAGCGGGCGGTCTGGTTCAAGTCCCGCCACGGGTACTTCCTGTCCGTGGAGGCGTCCAGCAGCGCCGGCGAGGCCGCCACGCTCACCGTGACGTGGAAGGGCAAGGACGGCTCGCCCCGCCGGGCGCCGATGGTCGCGTACGTGGACGCGGGCGCGTACCTGGGCCACCAGTTCGGCGACCCGGTGCCGGCCGGAAGCCGGCCGCAGTGGGTCACCGTCACCTCGGCCGCCGGCGGCACGGCCGAGGCGAAGGTCAAGGCGTGGCCCGACGGCGAACGGCCGGACCGGGCGGGACCCGGCTACCAGAAGGACTTCGTCACCCAGTACATGCCGCCCGCGCAGCTCAACGAGCGGATCAGGGCGCTGCACCGGCGCTTCCCCAAGCTCACCGAGCTGATCACGCTGCCGCACGCGACCAACGGATACCGGCGGCACGCCCAGGCCCTGATCGGCACGCCGCCCGCCGCCGCGGTCGTCGTCACCTCCGACGCCTACGGCTCGGACGGCGGCAACGACCTGGCCGTCGAGCTGGCCGACCCGGGCGCGCCCGGCAGGGCGCTGCAGGTCACCGTGAACGGCAAGCTCATCACCGTCAGCCTGGCCACCGACGGCTCGGGCGCGCCGATCAGCACCGCCGCCCAGGTGGCCGCCGCGATCAGCGCCACCGGAGGCACCGGTGTCAAGGCCACGACCTACCGCGCGGACCCGGGCGCCGCAGTCATGGCGCCCGCGCCGCCCACCCGGCTCAGCGACTTCCTCCGCGCGCCGGCCGACGTGCCCCGGGCGCCCGCGCGGGTGCTGGCCCTGCGCATCGGCGCGCACCGCGACGGCACGCGCACCGGCGTGCTGGCCTACGCCCAGGAGCACGCCCGCGAGTGGGTGACGCCCCTGGTCGTCGTCGAGGCGGCCGAGCGGCTGCTGCGCAACCACGCCCGCGACCAGGCCACCCGCGCGCTGCTGGAACGCACCGACGTCTTCCTCGTGCCGACGGTCAACCCGGACGGCGCGAACTACAGCTTCTACGACTTCAACGCCCAGCGGAAGAACATGACGAACCACTGCCCGCCGCAGCAGTCCGACCCGGCGCTGCGCAACACCTGGGGCGTGGACGTCAACCGCAACTACGCCGCCGGCTCGCTGTCCGACGGGTACGCCGGCGCCTCGGCCAACTGCCAGAGCGGCACGTACGCGGGGCCCGGCGAGCACTCCGAGCCCGAGAGCCGCAACGTCATGTGGCTGGCGCAGACGTACCGCAACATCCGGTTCGCCATGAACGTGCACAGCTACGGCGGCTACTTCATGTGGCCGCCCGGCGCCTACAAGCTCGCCGGCCGCGTCACCCTGCCCAGGCCAACGGCGCAGCAGGAGGCGTACTTCCTGCGCTCGGCCCGCACGATCGAGGAGGCCATCGCCGCCGAGCGCGGCACCGTCACCTGGCCCCAGCAGACGGGGCCGGTCACGGACGTGCTCTACTCGGCCGCCGGGAACTCCGCCGACGAGCTCTGGTACGACTACGGCGTCTACGGGTGGGACTTCGAGGTGGGCGCCGACCTGTGGAACCCCGAGACGCGGGCGTGGGAGGGCGTGGGCTTCCAGCCGCCGTTCGCGGAGGGGCACGCCGAGGCCATGGAGTTCGCCTCCGGGCTGATCTCGCTGGTCGGGGTCGCCGCCGACTTCCGGGACCTGCGGTAGGGCGCGGGCCGACCGTGACTCACAGGGCTGTCAGGTGGGACAGTTCGCGCCACTGCGCGAGCGGGAGCTCGCCGGAGCGCGCCGTGAGCACCTGCAGGCACACGTGGTCGGCGCCCGCGTCGAAGTGGTCGCGGACCCGTTTCTCGATCTCCTCCGCGCCGCCGTAGGCCACGATCGCGTCGACCAGCCTGTCGCTGCCGTGCGCGATCTCGTCCTCGCCGAAGCCGAGCCGCCGCAGGTTGGCGATCTGGTGCGGGGCGGCGTCGCGGTAGCCGGACACGTGCTCCCTGGCGACCTCGCGCGCCCGGTCAAGGTCGTGGTCGAGCACCACGGCCTGTTCCACCGCGAGCAGCGCGTCCGGCCCCATGATCTTCCTGGCCCGCGCGGTGTGGTCGACGGGCACGAAGTACGTGTGTGCGCCCAGTGTGCGCCGTGCCGCCAGGGCCAGCATCTTGGGGCCGAGCGCGGCCAGCATCCGGTGCGGCGGGCGCGGCGGCGGAGGCGAGCTCAGCGGGATGGCGTCCATAGCGTCGAGGTAGGCGCCCATCGTGTCCACCGCCTTGCCGAGGCTGGGGATCAGGTAGCCGTCCATCGGGATCGGCGTGTCGCTCACCCGATGCCCGCCGAGGCCCAGCAGGTACCGGCTGGGATGCGCCTCGTTGAGCGCGCGCTCGGCGGCGGCCATGGAGATCGGGTCGCGCAGCGCGATGTTCGCGATGCCGGCCGCCACCGTGATCCGGCGGGTGGCTGACAGGAGCAGCCACGCCTGGCTGACCGAGTCGCGCCCGAACCCCTCGCCGAACCACAGGGCGCCGTAGCCGAGCTCTTCGATCTCGGCGGCCGCGTCGCGCAGCTCTCCCACAGGCCGTCCGTCGAAGGCGAACGTCCAGACACCGACCCTGCCGAGGCGCGGGCCACCGTCCTTGTGCGTGCTGGTCATGGGTCTCCCCTCGAGTTTCCGGAGAGGTTCTCCGGATAGCTTGAGACTATAATGTGGAGAACCTCTCCGCTTCAACCCGTCAGGAGTGCCCCGTGCAGACGCGACCCATCCGCGCCGACGCGCGACGCAACCGCGACCTGCTGGTGACCGCGGCCATGGCCGTGATCGCCGAGGAAGGGCCCGACGCGTCTCTGAACGAGATCGCGCGGCGGGCCGGAGTAGGGCCCGGGACGCTCTACCGGCACTTCCCCACTCGCGACGCGCTGCTGGCCGCCGTGTCCGAGGGGCGGCTGGCCAGGTTGCGCGCGCGGGCGGACGAGCTGGCCGAGGCCATGCCGCCCGGCGAGGCGCTGGTCGCCTGGCTGCGCCTGCTGGTCGTGCACGCCATGACCGACCGAGGGCTGGGCGCGCGGATGATGGTGGCCGCCCCCTCCTCGGCGGGGGTGGACTGCTGGGCGATGCTGCGCGACGCCGCCGAGCGGGTGCTCGGCCCGGCTCAGCGGGACGGATCCGTACGGGCCGACGTCGAGGCCGCCGACCTGGTGGAGCTGGCCGCGGGCATCGCCCAGGGGGCCGCCGACGCCGGCCGCGCCGAGCGCCTGCTCATGCTGACACTCGACGGCCTCCGCCTCGCCGGGGGCCGGGCCGAAGGCTTCAGCCCGCGCTCGTGACGGTGGCACTGCGGGCGATGACTGGGCGCGCGTGCCGGACAGCACGAGGTGGTCGCCGTGCATCCGGTGGTAGCCGAGCAGCTCCTCGGCGCGCTCGCCGAGCAGGGCCGCGGCGACGGTGTCGCGGAAGATGAAAGGCTCGTGGTCGACGATGAGGTGCGCCGCGCGGGCGGCGGATCACGGGCCGATTAATAGGGCAGCTCTTCTTTTTTAGCGTTCATCCGGTAAATGGCCCATGCTGCGGCCAGGAAGAACCATTCCCGGCCGCAGCGGCCGAGGGTCAGGTCAGCTCGCGAGCAGCTTGTCCGCGGGAATGGTCTGGCGCGTGATCGTGGGGCTGGACCAGCGGAGCTGGGCGATGGCGTCGTAGCCGCTGTCGTAGAACTCCATCTTGATGTCGTGCGCTCCGGCGGTCAGCGCGATCTGGCCGCTGTCGTCACGCTTGGAGTGGTCGCTCCAGTTGTCCACGACGAGCGTGCCGTCCACCCAGAGCCGGACGCCGTCGTCGCTCGTGGTGATGAAGGTGCACGTCTCCGCGCGGTCCGCGATCACCTTGCCGGTCCAGCGCACGCTGAACGTGTCGGCGGACACGGCCGGGTCGGGGGCGTTCGCGCCCCAGTCGAAGTTCACGCCGGGGTCGATCCGGGTGAGCTTGGGCGCGGTCAGGTCGGCGTTGTCGAAGTACGTCGCCGACAGGCCCTGCTGGTCGACGACCAGGGTCGTGACCGAGCCCGCGGGAAGCGTGAGCGTGCCCTTGCCGCCGGCGACGGTGACCGTGCCCGCGCGGTGCGGGGTCCACGCGGCGGCGGTGCTCTGCCAGATCGCGGCCGTGCCCGCCGTCAGGCCGGTGAACGTGAGCGTGGTGTCCAGCGGCTCGGTGCCGACGTTGACGAGCACGACGTTCTTGGCCGCGTCGGAGGCGAACACGTGCAGGAGGTCGCTGTCGGCCGTCGCCTGCACCATGGTCGTGCCGAACGGCCTGAACAGGCCCTCGCCGGTGAACATTCCGATGCCGTGTTAACGTGCTCCTCCCCATGAATGAATGGGGAGGATTCTCATGGCCGTTACGCGGCCACCCCTTGCGGGGTGGTGCGGGCAGTCCCGCCATGAGGTGCTTGACGCTTCACCGGCCCCAGTGGTGCAGGGCCTCCACGTCCAGTGACCGCCTGTCCGGCGGCTGAGTTATACCGATACAACTGGGTACGGGCGGCGTTGACGTCGGCGTTGCCGATCCACCCGCATGCTGTGTTCTTGCACACGAACCGGGACTGACTCTCGCGGGAGCCCTCGGTGATCGTGTGGCAAGTGTGGCATTCCTGGCTGGTGCCCGGTGCCGGGATAACGACGACCTTACCGCCTTTGTCGGTGGCCTTGTAGGTGAGGAACTCGGCGGTGCGCCTCCACGCCTGGCTGGCGATGGCGCGGTTCAGGCCCCGTTTTTGGGCGACGTTCCTGCCCGGCGCTTCGATGGTGCCGGAGGCGGCGGCCATCATGTTCTTGACCTTGAGGTCTTCGAGCACAATGACAGAGAACCGGTCGGTGAGCTTCGCTGTGGTCTGGTGCTGCCAGGCGATGGCCCGGCGCTTGGCTTTGGCGCGCAGGCGACCGATCTGGCCGTAGGTTCTTTTCAGCCGGTTGCTGGTGGGCTGACCGGGTTTCGCCGCTCGTTTCTGGCGGGCGGCTTTGCGCTCCAGACGCAGCAGGCGCTCCTGTTCCCCGTCTGTCAGCCACTGGTTGCGGTGGAAGATCTTCTCCCCGGTGGCCAGGGCCAACGGCACGGCGATGCCCCGGTCAATCGCGGTCTGCGGCCCCTGGTGCGGGGCGCGGGGTGCCTGCATGGCTTGGGTGCGGAACACGATGTGCCAGCCGTTGGCCTCCTTCACCAACCGTGCCCCGGTGATCTTCCCGTCCGGTCCACCCCGGGTGACGCCGGGCAGATCCTTGGTCCACCGAAAGCGGACCCGGCCAAGTTTGGGAATATTGGCCGCGCCCCACCGCCGGTTGATCCGGGTGATGTTCAGATCCCGCCCCTGAGGGACGTCCACGGCCATCCGGGAACGCAACCGGCCCTTGAACATGGGGCGCCCGGCCGGATGGTCGGCGTTGAAGAAGTTCGCCCACGCCTGCCGGTAGGTCTTCAGCACGGCCTGCGCCGCCTGCGCGGGCAGATCCTTCAGCCAGTCGATCTCTTTGCGGGCGACCCGGATCGCCTCATCACACTGAGCCAGCGACGCGAACCGGCCCTGCCGGAAGGTGAAGAACTCGTGCAGCAGGTTCCACAGCACGCGCGCGTCGTGCGCCTGACCGTCCAAGACGGCGCTCTGCCGCTTGTCCAACTCCAGGCGCGCCACATGAGCACGGTTGCGTTTCTCCAGCCCCACGCGGCTCACTTTATCGTTTGGTGTATGCCACCGTGATGAAAACCGAAATCCCAACATCAGAACGGGAAATCACCGCGTTTATGACCTCTCCGCTAATTTAGTGTTTGTCACGAAATATCGGCGGATGTCTTCATCCGATGCCATACTGAAACGTTGCGAACAGATCATCAACTCGAGTTCGGCCAAGATCCATGAGAACCCGTGGATCATGACATATGCGGATGACAGCGAGGTGAAGTCCACGGCGGTAGATCGTGCGCAACCATACCGGCACACGCAAAGGGCGCCCCTGGTCAGGGGCGCCCTTTGCGGAGGGGGCTCAGTTGGCGGGAAGCTTCACCGACATCTGCTTGGTGACGGGGTTGGCGTCGTTCTCGGCCCAGGCGCCGGTGGAGAAGGCGACCGGGTAGTTCTTCTTGCCGACGCCGTCGCCCCACTTGGTGATGACGTACTCGACCTTGATGTGCCCCTCGCCGCCGACGCCGTCGACGCCCAGGGTGTCGGGGTTGAACGTGCCGCCGGTCAGCTCGGCGAACGTCTTGGCGTCCAGGTCGAGCATGACGCCGCGGTTGGAGGGGTTGCCGGGACCGCGGTCGCCGACGAAGAAGGGCATCTTCTTGCCCTTGTAGATCACGTAGCCCTCGGTCATGAGCGGCCAGCTCGGGCTGGCGACCAAGCCCTTCTGCATGGGCTTTCCGGCGGCGGGCAGGCCGGTGTCGCCGGCGCGGCCGGAGGAGTCGTCCCAGAAGTACGAAGCCGTGGTCGCGCCCTTGAGCATGACCTTCTGGGTGGTGCTGCCGGCGTCGGCGTCAGCGTGCGCCGCGGGCGCACCGACGGCGAGGGCCGTCAGCGCGGAGGCGGTGAGCATGGCGAAAGGGCGCAGGCAAGCGCGCATAGGTAAACTAGGTCCTTCGTTCGACGACAGGGGGCAGGTACGCTCGTGGACGCACGTAGCCGGGCATCCAGCCGTACAGTCGCTACGTGGAGCGCTGCGGGACCCGGGAGGCGGATCCCAGAGCCCGGGCGAGTGGTGCCTTCCGCGTAGGTAAGGTCCAGGTCACTCGCCGGTAACGCTTACTACGTTATGTGCACGTAATGGACAAAGGCAAACGAAACCCCATGAATCGGACAAAGATCTACGTTCGCGGGTAAAGCGCCTCAGCCGATGTCCTTCCTGGAGACGCGCAGAACGCCTACGGCCATGGGGATGGCGATCCAGACCAGCGCCGACGTGGCCAGCCTGGCGAGCTCGCCGCCGGTCATGCCGCCGTTCATCAAGGGATTGGTGGTGCTGTTGAGGTCGAGCCAGCCGGCCAGGACCTCCCCCACGTGGCCGAGCCGGCCCACGGCGCTCCACAGGATGGGAGTGGAAAAGTAGATCACGATCGCGGCGGGCGCGTTCAGCAGCAGCACACCCATCGCCAGCCCCTCGGCGGTCAGGATCACCATCGCGGCGATCCAGCCGAGAACGGTGTACGGGGCGACCTGCCAGTCGGCGGGCACCCCCTGGGCGGCGGCGACGGCGGCGGTCACCGGGACCGCGGCCAGCAGCCCGAGCAGGCCCGCCAGCACGGCCGCGACCAGCGGCGGCAGGCACTTGGCCGCCAGCACGCGCCCGCGCCTGGGTTCGAGCGCGAACGTGGTCAGCGCGGTGCGGTGGCTCCACTCGCCGGTCATGGTGAGGATGGCGAGCACGGGAAGCAGCGTGCCGAACGCGATCGCCGAGGTCCCGGCGAGGGTGAAGAAGTGCGGGCCCGCGACGAGGCCGCGGGCGGCCACGGACCCGAGCCCGAGTGTCACCAGGATCGCGGTGAGGATCTTGCTGCTGCGGGTGTCGAAGAGCTTGCGGGTCTCGACCCGTACCAGGGTCATGAAGGAACGACGGCTCGTGTGCCCCTCGGCGGCGGTCGCCGGGGCGGGCCTGGTGGCGGTGCTGGTCATGAGGCGCTCCGGTCGGCGTTCGCGGTCAGTTCGAGGAAGGTCTGTTCGAGGCCGCGGCCCCCGCTCAGCTCGGCGACCGTGCCCTGCGCGAGCACCCGTCCGCGCCCGATCATCACGATGCGGTCCGCCACCTGCTCCACCTCGTGCAGCAGGTGCGAGCTGAGCAGCACCGCGCACCCCGCCCCGGCCAGGTCGCGCAGCAGCCCGCGCATCCACTGGATCCCCTGAGGGTCGAGGCCGTTGGCCGGCTCGTCCAGGATGAGCGCGCGGGGCCGGCCGAGCAGGGCATGGGCGATGCCGAGCCGCTGCCGCATGCCCAGCGAGTAGCCGCCCACGGCCCGGCCGCCCTCCTTGCCGGTCAGCCCCACCAGCTCCAGGACCTCGTCCACGCGCGACCTGGGCAGGCCGAGCAGCATCGCGCCCAGGGTGAGGACCTCCCGTCCGGTGCGGCCCGGGTGCTGCGCCCCCGCGTCCAGCACCGTGCCCACCTCGAACCCAGGACGGTCCAGCTCGGTGTACGGCCGCCCGAGCACGCTCGCCGTGCCGGAGGTCGGGCGGCAGAGCCCGGTCAGGATGCGCAGCGCGGTGGACTTGCCCGCCCCGTTGGGCCCGAGAAACCCGGTGATGGTGCCCGGCCGTACGGTGAAGGACACGTCGTCGAGCGCCTTCACCCCCTTGTACGCCTTGCTGACGTGCTGAAATTCGATCACGGCCTCAGTCCATCGCAAACGCGGTCCCGCTTCATCGGACCTGGGTCGAGCGATGCGCGCGCCGCGGCTACCGTCAGCGCCCCGGATGTAGACCTCGGACGGTACGGAGATCGACCCGGGTCGCTAAGGCGCCGCCGGGACGGTCTCTAGGCTGAGACGGTGTACGACCCACTTCCCATCGACAGGCTGGGCATCGCGCTGCGTTACCTGGCCGCCGCGCTGCCCCTGCTGCTCCTCTCCCTGCTGCTGATCGCGCGCCCCTGGCGTCCCATGAGTCCCGGCGAGGTCCAGTCCGTGCTGACCGACGTGGCGCTCGGCGTGCTCGCGCTGGTCCTGATGCGGTGGCGGCGCCGGTGGCCGTGGCCGATCGCGCTGGCGACCGCCGTGCTGACCGTCTACTCCTTCTCGGCCATCGGCGCCGCCCTGGCCTGCTTCGGCTCCCTGGCCATGAACCGGACGTGGCGCCAGTGGGTACCGGTCGGGCTCGCGTTCTGGCTGTGCGTGGTCGGCTCGACCAGGTGGAAGGGCACCGACCAGATGACCATCACCTACGGGGTGGCCGGGGTGGGCACCCTGGTCGGGGCGGCACTCCTGGCCCTCTACCTGCGCGGGCGCCGGGATCTGGCCGCCGTGCAGCGGGAGGCGGAGCAGGCCGCGCAGCGGCAGCGGGTCGAGCAGGCCCAACTGGAGGAACGGCTGAAGATCGCCCAGGAGATGCACGACGTCCTCGCGCACCGGATCTCCCTGCTGGCGATGCTCGCCGGCGGCCTGGCCTACCGTACGGACCTGTCCGCGGAGCAGACCCGCGAGACCGCCCTGGCGATCCAGGAGAACGCCCACCAGTCACTGAACGAGCTGCGCGCCGTCCTCGGCACGCTACGGCGCGACGGCGGCATGGAGGCGCCGCAGCCGACGCTGGCCCACCTGGACGCGCTGTTCGAGGAGGTGCGGGCGGCCGGGCAGCAGGTGGAGGTGGACGACGTCATCGACGGGCGCGAACTGCTGCCGACCCAGATCGGGCGGCACGCCTACCGGATCGTGCAGGAGGCGCTGACCAACGCGCGCAAGCACGCGCCGGGCAGCCGCGTACAGGCCGAGCTGGGCGGGCGTCCCGGCGAGGGGCTGCGCATCCGGGTGAGCAACCCCGCCCCGTCCGGCGCGCCCGCGGGCCCCGGCGGCCGGCTGGGACTGGTCGGCCTGGCCGAACGCACCCGGATGGCGGGCGGCACGATCACCCACTCCGTCGACGGCGGCCGCTTCGTCCTCGACGCCCGGCTGCCGTGGGAGGCTTGAGGCCATGATCAAAGTCGTGATCGTGGACGACGATCCCATGGTGCGCACCGGGCTGCGCCTCATCCTCGGCGGCGAGCCCGACCTGGACCTGGTGGGCGAGGCCGGGGACGGCATGCAGGCCATGACCGTGATCCGCGACCTCAGGCCCGACGTCGTGCTCATGGACCTCCGGATGCCCCAGCAGGACGGGCTGACCACCATCGAGCTGCTGCTGGGCCGCCCGGCGCCGCCCCGGATCCTGGTGCTCACCACGTTCGACGCCGACGACATGGTGCTGCGCGCCCTCCAGCTCGGGGCCGCCGGCTTCCTGCTGAAGGACACGCCGCCGCCGAAGATGATCGAGGCTGTCCGCACCGTGGCCAGGGGCGAGCCGGTGCTGTCGCCGAGCGTGGCGCAGCAGGTGATCGCGGCCGCCACCGGCAGGTACGCGGCGCAGCGGCCGGCGGCGCAGCGGGAGCTGGCCAGGCTCACCGAGCGTGAGCGGGAGGTCGCGATCGAGCTGGCCAGGGGCAGCTCCAACGCGGAGATCGCGACGAGCCTGTCCGTGAGCGTGGCGACCGTGAAGGCCAACGTCACCCGGATCTTCGCCAAGCTGGGGACCGACAACCGGGTGCATGTCGCGATGAAGGTCCGCGACGCGGGGCTCCTCTGAGCGTTCGATAAGATGAACGTATGGTTCAACATAGCGACCAGGTGGCCATGTATCTCGAGGACACGTACCTCATGGAGCTCACCACGGAGGTGATGGCGGCGGGGCGGCACGACGACGGCGCGGCGTGGGTCGCGGTGCGGCGCAACATCTTCCATCCCCAGGGCGGCGGCCAGCCCGCCGACCGCGGCTGGGCCGGCGAGCGCGAGGCAGCCGCCGTCCGGGATCCCGCGACGGGGCTGGTGGTGGTGCGCGGCGGCTTCGACGACCTGGCCGTGGGCGACGCCGTCCGCACCCGGATCGACGCCGACCTGCGCCTGCTGCACGCGGCCCTGCACACGGCGGGCCACCTCGTCGAGGCGGCCGGGCGCGTCGAGGGCTGGACGATGGCCGGCAGCGTGCACTTCCCCGGCCAGGCGCGGATCGAGTTCACGCCGCAGGACGCGCTGGATGACCGGGACAAGGCGGCCGCGCGGCTGACCGAGTACGTGGAGGCGGCGGTGGCCGACGACCTGCCGGTCACCGCGGACCACGACGGTGCGGGGCGGCGCATCGTACGGCTGGGAGACGCGCACGCCGCGCCCTGCGGCGGCACCCACGTCCGGAGCCTGGCGGACCTGGCACACGTGACGATCGGCTCGGTGAAGGTGAAGAAGGGCCGCGTCCGCGTCTCGTACGACGCCGCGCACAGGCCACGCGCATGACCCCCGACGAGCGGGACTCAGGCACCGCACGGGAGCGGCGGGCCGCGAGCAGCGCCGCCGCCGCGGCCGGGGCTCAGGTGCAGCGGCGACGGCAGCAGCGCGGGATGAGCCAGGCCGAGCTGGCCCGGCGGACCGGCCTGAGCAAGGCCACGCTGTCGCAGCTGGAGGCGGGCGCGGGCAACCCGACGATCGACACGCTCGACGCCATCGCGGTCGCGCTCGCCATCCCGCTCACCGACCTCCTGTCGCGGGAGAGCGCCCCCACCACGTTCCACCTCCAGGCGACCGCCGCGAACGAGGACGGCCCCACCCGTGAGCTGCTGCGCCGCATCAGCGGCGGGCACAGCCTGGAGCTGTGGCGGCTACGGCTGCCCCCGGACACCGCGGTGGACGGCGTCCCCCACGCGCCCGGCACGGTCGAGCACCTCCTGGTCGCGTCGGGCGAGCTCACCGCGGGCCCCGTCACGGATGCCCGCCTTCTCGGCCCCGGCGACCTGCTGGCCTTCGCCGGAGACGCCCCGCACCTCTACCGCACCGGCGACTCCCCCGCCGACGTCACCGTCGTCATCGCCTCGCCGGCCATCGGCTGACCGGACCGCTTTGTGGTCACTCCGCCGTCATGTCAAGCACTTGGATCGATCGCCGGCGTGACTCAGCCGCTGAGGAACGCGGCGAGGAGGGGGATCACCTGTGCCGGATCGTCTTCGTGCACGTTGTGCCCGGCATCCGGAATCACCTTCACCTCCGCGCCAGGGATGCGTTCCGCGTACTCGCGGGCGTAGGAAGCGGGCAGCCACTGGTCATCCCCTCCCCAGACAATGAGCGTCCTGGCGGTGATCCGGCTCAAGCCCGCGTCGATGGAGGCGTAATCCTGGCTTCGGACGAGCTCGACGAAGGCTTCTCGCTGTTCGGGCCTGGACATCCATGCCCAGTTCTCGTCGACCGCCTCCGCGGTGACCCGTTCCTGGTGAGTGAACGCCGAGCGCAGGCTGGTCTCGAAATCCGCGCGGCGCATCAGCTTCACCACGGCCTCACCCACCACCGGCACGCCGAACACGGCCGTCTGTGAAGCCGGCTCCTTGTTTAGGCCAGGCGAGTCCAGGAGCACGAGCTTGTCGACCCGGTCGGGGTGGCGCTCGGCGAAGGAGAGGGTCCACGTACCACCCCACGAGTGTCCGACCAGCGACGCCTTCGTCAAGCTCACCTCATCCAGGAAGGCTCTGATCGCGTCCGCCATGGCGGGGATGGCGTAGGTGAAGTTCTCCGCCGCCCGGGTATAGCCCTGGCTCGGCAGGTCGACGGCGTAGACCGTGTGGTTCTTGGCCAGGGCGGGGATGGTGTCCCGGTAGGAGTACTGCCACTGGGCGCCGCCCGCGATCAGCACCACCGGTGCGCCTTGTCCGGTTTTGGTGTAGTGGAAGCGAGCCACGGGAGTGTCGGCGTACAGGGAGTGGATGCGGCTCAGGTACGGCGAGCGGTAACCCTGTACGGCGGGCGGCTGCCACACATACGCGATGAACAGGACCGCGGCCACCAGCAGCGCGACCAGGCCCGCCAGCCATCGCGGCCAGCGCCGCCGGCGGGCGAGCCGCTCGGCCGAAGCCGGCGGTGTCTCATCAAGTCTGACCATGATCTTCCTCCGTATCTGCGAGGTCTTCACACACCGAGACGGACGGACATCGCCCGCCGTGACAAGTACGGTCAGTGACACGGCTCACGAGCTGTGGGTTCGGGCTGCGCCGCACCCGGCTACGCCACCGCTCAGGCGCGCGAACCTGGGTAGGACCCGGGATCTTCGCCGACAACCTCCAGCGGAGGGCGGTTATCAAAGGCACGGCACCCCAAACCCGCGCTTCGCTGACATCGACAGCCAGTTGGTCAAGGCTCACCAGCCCTTTTCAAGGGGCAAGTAACTCGGGCAGAGCTGATGACCCGCCGGTTGGCCGGCGGACAAGACCAGTGGCGGTACTGCGCCTGCTGGGGCCCACTGGCCGCGAACTGGTCACCGAGGTAGTCGAGCTCTCCACCGTGAAGGACGGCGTCATCATCGAGAGCTGCCCCTTCGACCTCGATACTGCGGTCGTCCTCGCCGCTACGCCCCTGTGACGTCCACGGATGGGGTGGAATCGGGACCGCGTCCGGCTGGCTGGCGGGCCGGGGCCGGTCGTGATCGGGGCAGTAGCCATGCGGGGATGAGGGCGATGAGGGCGAAGCCGACCGTCCACCAGAAGGTTTCGCCGAATGCGCCGTCCAACCCGCCAGAGTTGCCCTCGGTGACCCGCTGGAGGACGACGGCCAGGACGGCGGTGCCTAATGAGCCGCCGATGCGCTGGACGACGCTGGTCAGCCCGGTCGCGCCGGGAACCTGGGCGGGACGCAGCCCCTGGTAGGCGCCGGCCATCATCGCCACGCCCGCCGTGCCCAGTCCCACGCCGCGGACCAGCAGGGCGATGATCTGGAGCAGGTCGCCGGTGCCGGGCAGGGTGAACGGGATCGTGGCCGCGACGGTGACGGCCAGCCCGACCAGGACCAGCGGGCGGGCGCCGATGCGGTCGTTGAGGTGTCCGGCGATGAGCAGCGACAGGGCGGTGCCCACGCCCTGAGGGGCGAGCATGAGCCCGGTCTGGATGGTGGTCAGGCCGTGGACCTGCTGGTAGTACAGCGGGAGAAGGAACATCGGCCCGAAGATCGAGGCTCCGGACAGGAACGTCAGGGTCGCCACGAGCGCGTACGAGCGGCGGCGGAAGAGCCGGAGATCGAGGAGGGCGGCGGCCCTGGTGCGCAGGGCGTGCCAGGCGAAGGCCGCGACCAGGCCCGCCCCGGCCACCAGGCTGATGGTCGCTGTGGCGCTGCCGAGGCCGCCGCCGTCCGCGCCGTCCTCACCGCCGATCTGCGCGAGGCCGTACACCAGGGCGGCCAGGCCGGGTGACAGCAGGACGAGGCCCAGAACGTCCAGCGGCGGACGGCCCTCCGGCCGGCCGGACGGCATCCCGTGCCAGGCGAGCAGCAAGGCTAGAGCGACCACCGGCACATTGACGAAGAACACCCAGCGCCAGCCGGCGCCGTCGATGAGCACGCCGCCCAGGATCGGCCCGATGATCGGCGCGAGCTGGCCCGGGATCGCCACCAGCGCCATGACCCGCCCGAACCGCGACGGTCCGGCGGCTTGAGCCAGAATCGTCTGCGCCAAGGGCAAGATCATGCCGCCCGCCAGCCCTTGCAGCACCCGGAAGGCGATCAGGCTCTCGATCGACCAGGCCAGGCCGCACAGCACCGATGCGACGACGAAGACCGTCAGCGCCGCCATCCACATCGCTTTGGCGCCGAACCGCTGCACCGACCAGCCGGTGAGCGGGATCGCCATGGCCATGGCCAGCAGGTAGGCGGTGGCCACCCACTGCACTGTGGCCAGCGGCGTGTCGAAGCGCCGCCCGAGGCCGTCGATGGCGACGCTGAGGATCGTGGTGTCCAGCAGCGAGGCCAGCGCGCCCAGCACCACGATGCCGGCGAGTTTGAGCAGGGCGGGATCCAGGCGTGCGGGCTGGGCCGCCGGGGTCATGATCTCTGCTCCGCGCGTAGGGCGTAGGCCGGGGCGTGCTCGGGGCGGGGGCCGGACGCGAGCAGCTTCGAGGGGATCTTCTTGAACGGCGAGAAGTACCTGGCGAGGAAGACCAGTGGGCGCGGCGCCCGGGCGCCTCTGCCGGAGAAGGCGGGCACGAACATCGCCCGGTGCAGGATCTGCTGGTAGCGCTGGACCAGCACGGTCGGCCACCGGCGGCGCTTTTGCACCCGGGCCAGGTCGGCGGTGGAGAGCCTGCCGGCGCGTAGTGGCTCGATCAGGAGCGTCCCGGCGGCGACGGCGTCCTGGATGGCGAGGTTGATGCCCATGCCGCCGGCCGGTGACAGGGCGTGCGCGGCGTCGCTGATGAGCAGCACGCCCTCGGCGTACCAGCGCTCCAGCCGGTTCAAACGGCGACCTCGATCCCGGCGCGGGCCAGCAGCAGACCGAGCATCATCCCGGCCGGACCACCACCGGCTATCACCACATTCATGCGCAGTCCCGAGACCGTGGGAGCAGCGCCTGCGCGGCTGCCCAGACTCGCGCCATGCCGAACTCGGCCACCCCGCGCAGCAGGTCGCGCAGGGTCTCGTCGGTGGCACCGGCCGACCTGGCCAGCTCCGCGTGCAGGCGCAGGGACGGGCCGAGCGTCTGGTAGAAGACGTCGACGACCAGGCAGACGAGCGCGCGCTCGCGGACGCTGAGGTGCGGACGGGCCCAGCGCTGGGCGAGCTGGTCCTCGGTGAAGGTGACCAGGCCCGGGTCCACGTCCTCCAGGGCGCGTACGGCTCGGGCGAGCGGGCCGGTCAGCGGGGTGGGTTCGACGGGCTTGTCGTCCTGGGCCGGGGGCAGCCCGAGCTCGGTCAGGCGTTGGAAGGCGGTGACCACGATGGGGTAGCCCACGTAGGGAGCCAGGTGCCGGTAGAGCTCGCGGATCGCCTCGGGGTCGACTCCCTGGGCCAGCGCCATCTGCAGATGCATGGCGAGAGGCTGGTCGAGGTGGGGGTGGCACAGGTCGGCGGTGAGGCAGACGAAGGCCTTCTCTCGTGTGGTCAGGTGGGGCAGGCCCCAGAGGTTGTGGCCCGCGCCGACGGCGAGCTGGGCGAAGACGGGATCGAGGGCGGCGAGAGCTTCGGCGCCGGCGAGGTTGGGCAAGGCGGGCTCCTGTTCAGGACAGGCCGAGCGCGCGAAGGCGCAGGCGGTCGAGGGTGTACTGCGGGACGATGCGGCCGAGGGTGCTCATCAGCCGAGACTTCTTGCCCACCGGATATCGGGAGCGGGGCCTGTTCGAGGCGAGGGCGTGCAGGACGGCACGGGCGACCACGTCCGGGCTGGAGCCTGAGCGCTCCTCCTTGAGACTGGCGGTGGTCATGGTGCGGTAGGCAGCGCCGTACAGGCGCTGTCCTTCCTCGCCGAGGGAGGCAAGGCGGGGCTCGACCTCGTCTTCGAGCTTGTCGACCGCGTCGGTGTGGATGGAGCCGGGTTCGATGAGCACGGCGGCCACGCCGTACGGCTTGAGCTCCATGCGCAGGGCGTCGTTGAGCGAGCGGATGGCGTGCTTGGAGGAGCACAAGGGGCCGCCGAACGGCAGGGTGATCCAGCTGCCGACCGAGCCGACGGTGACCACGCGCCCGCGCGAGGCGCGCAGCTTGGGCAGCATGGCCTGGGTGACGGCCACCTGGCCGAAGACGTTGACCTCGTACTGCCGGCGCAGCGCGTCCAGGGGGACGAACTCGAGCGGTCCGGTGACGCCGATGCCGGCGTTGTTGACCAGGGCGTCCAGGTGGCCGACCCGCTCGGCGGCGTCGGCGATCTGGCCTGCGTCGGTGACGTCGAGAATTATCGGGGTGACGGTTTGGCCGAGCGCGTGGCCGTCGGCCTCCTTGCGCACTCCGGCGTAGACGGTGTAGCCCTCGCGGGCCAGCAGCAGGGCGGTGGCGCGGCCGATTCCAGTGGAGGCACCGGTCACCAGCACGGTCTTCGACATGCGGGGTTCCCTTCCGGGTCAGTAGTAGGCGCGCATCAGTTCGCTCGCCCAGGCCGGCTGCACGGTTTCACCCTGTGGGCCGAACTCGGTCATGTAAGGCTTGATGTCCAGGACCGGAGTGCCGTCGATGGCGTCCAGGCCGCGGACATGGAGGTCCAGACCGTCCACGGCAAGCAGCCGGCAGCGGGAGACGCCCAGCAGGTTCGGGCGGTTCTTGCCGCGCTGAGCGAAGATGCCGACCTTGGGCCATTCCAGGTTGCCCCGGGGGTGACGGGCGGCGGTGTTGATGGAGGACGGGTCCACGAGATGGAACCGGAACACCACCTCCAGGTGAGAGAAGGCGTCCAGCCCTGCGAGAGACTCCGGCCAGAAACGGGTTCCGTCGAGACGGATCAGCGCCTGTTCGGTGTTCCAGTCGTCGTCGAACGCGTCAGCTCGCCCACCGACGACCGTTCCCACCGGCTGCACGACGATTCGTGCCATGTCTTCCTCCACTAATCGGGTCAAGGACAGCGCATGCTCTCGGCGCTGCATCACCGCGACGGGCAACTCGCGCCCTTTCTGTACTGCACACAGCAGGCGTTCCGGCACCAGCCCGCCTCACGGGAGGGCCTCGATGCCATCGGCGACGAGCGCCTTGCGCAGGTCTTGTCGAAGACCTAGGCGATCACACCAGAGCGAGCGAGAAGCAGGCCCAGCATCAGGCCGGCCGACCCGCCGCCAGCGAGACGACGTTCATGAGAGTGATTCCTTGATCAAGCCTGGGTGTTCACGACCGTACGGCTCCGCGACCCGGACCCACATCAGTCACCGTGACTGAAGCCAGATGCAGGAATCACGAACTGCTTAAGTAAGTAGGGACTCGGGGCGTTGCGATCGAGGGGCTCGCCCACAGGACTCTGGACCAGCAGCGTCGCCCTCAGCGCCGCACGGGTGACGCCGCACGGCGGTGAGATCGTCCTTCGACAGCCTCGGCCCAAGCATGGGCCATGTCCTGCCGCCGGTCGGCGCCGTCCAGGCTGAAACCGGTGTGCGGGAGTCGCCGGGCACTGTCGCTGTGGCTCAGGCGAAGGAGGTAATCGGCATCTGCATGCCGGTCGACCGGTGAACATCAGTCAGATGGCTCAAGCGATCCCCGAGGGCCCCGGCTAGCGTCGTAGCCATGAAGTCGACCAACGGCCCATGGGCCAAAGAAGCCCTTCTCAAAATCAAATCTCAGAATCTTTAGTTTTTGAGATGGCGGTAGATAGTCGCACGGGAGACGTCGAAACGGGCGGCTATCTCCTCGCCGCTGCGGCCCTCGGCGTACAGGGAACGCGCCTGGGCGACCTGCTCGTCGGTGAGGATGGCGCGTCGTCCGCCATTGCGCCCCCTGGCCCGACCGCGCGCTCGGGGTACGGCCGGTTCGCCGAGCAGCGCCCTGGCGCCGTCCAGGATCAGGCTGCGGAGTTGTTCGGCCGGTGCGTCGCGGAACAGCACCACCGGATCGGCCAGCCCGGCGACCACCTGGCAGGCGCGCACCTGCTGCTCCATCCCGCCGCCGGGACCGGCCACCAGCTCGTTGGCCAGGGCGATCGCGGCGCGGAAGCGGTCGGCGATCGGCGCCTGGACCAGCAGTGTCATGTCCTTGACCAGCATGATGAGGGTGTGGCGGTGGCGCAGGTGCACGTCGACGTAGCCCTCGATGGCCCGCCACCGCACCTCCTCGGCGCCGTCGGCAGACTCGGCCTCGGCCAAGACCGCCTCAAGCTCGTCCAGGAGCGGCAGCGTGAGCCGGCGGAGGATCTCCTCCTTGGACTCGAAGTGGTAGTAGAGGGCGGCCTTGGTGATGCCCACCTCGTCGGCGATGGACTGCATCGAGGTGGCGCGGTAGCCGCGGGCGGCGAACAGAGCGCGCGCCGCCTCCAAGATCCGCTGAGAGGTCATGGACTCCACTTACCTTTGGTCAGATTCTTCGCTACGGTGCTTACCGATAGTCAGTCTATTGCCCATGAGGATGATCTACATGCGAACCAAGGTGTCCTTCAACGCCGCCGGCGTCCGATGCGCCGGCTACCTCTACCTGCCCGCCGATCCTGGACCGGTGCCATGCGTGGTGCTCTGCCACGGCTTCAGCGGGACCATGGACCGGCTCTTCGACTACGCCGAACGCTTCTCCGCCGAGGGCTTCGCGGCGCTGGTCTTCGACTACCGTAGCTTCGGTGAAAGCGACGGCGAGCCGCGCCAGGTCCCCGACATCGACGGCCAGCTCGTCGATATCAGCGCCGCTGTGGCCTTCGCCCGCGCGCACGAGCGGGTCGACCCGAGCAGGGTGCTGTTGTGGGGCAACTCGCTGGGCGGCGCGCACGCCATCACCGTGGCCGCGGGCGATCGCCGGATCGCCGCCGTGGTGGCGCAGATCCCGTTCAACGGCTTCCCGAAGAAGGTCGAGGGACGCTCGACCGGCGAGACGCTGAAGCTGCTGGCCGCGATCGTCTGGGACGCGCTGCGCGGCAAGCTCGGCCTGCGGCCTTACTACATCCCCATGGTGGGACGGCCGGGAGAATTCGCCGTCACCGCCACCCCCGAGGCCGACCAGCACATCCAGACGCTGACCGGCGGAGGAAAGACGCTTTGGCGCAACAGCGTCGCGCCCAGGGGCCTTCTGCAGATGATGCGCTACCGACCCGCCGAGGCCGCCGCCCGCCTGACCTGCCCGCTGCTGGTCTGCGTCGCCGCCCAGGACCGGGAGACGCCGCTGGAGACCACCCGGGTGCTGGCCGACCGCGCGCCACGCGGCGAACTCCGCACCTACCCCGGCACCCACTTCACCTTCTACACCGATCCGAGCTTCCGGGACCAGGTGGTCGCCGACCAGATCGATTTCTACGGTCAGGCATCCGCGAAGGTGTGATGAACGACGCACGAGCGTCTATATGTGCAACATTGCGGACATCCGTATCTTGGAGTGCCATGCTGTACGGGCGTCAGGCGGAGCAATCCGTCATCACCGAGTTGCTGGAAAACCGCTCGGGCGCGCTGGTCGTGCGCGGAGAGGCGGGCATCGGCAAATCGGCCCTGCTAGGGTGCGCCGCGGCTGGAGCCCAGGCGCAGGTGTTACGGGTCGCCGGGGTCGAGTCGGAGGCCGATCTACCCTTCGCCGCCCTGCATCTGCTGCTTCGCCCCGTTCTCGACCACATCGAGGCGCTGCCGCGCCAGCAGGCGGAGGCGTTGCGCGGCGCGCTCGGACTTGGCGGCGCCACCCGGGGAGACCGCTTCCTCGTCGGGCTGGCGACGCTCAACCTACTGGTGGAGCTATCGGCCGCGGGTCCGGTGCTGTGCCTGGTCGACGACGCGCAATGGTTGGACGGCGAGTCCGCCGACGCGCTGCTGTTCGCAGCACGCCGCCTGCACGCCGAGCCCGTCGCCGTCCTGTTCGCCGCGCGGGACGGCGCGTTCCCCGCAAGGGGGCTGCCCGAGCTGCGGCTGCGCGAACTGGATGCCGAGGCGGCCGGCAAGCTCCTCGCCGAGCAGGCCGCGGACCTGCCGCCCACCGTGCGCGACCAGCTGATGACCGAGGCCGGGGGCAACCCTCTCGCCCTGATCGAGCTGCCCCGCATGCTCACCTCCGAGCAGCGCAAGGGGGCCATGGCCCCGCTGCCCTTCGCGGCCGGTACGGCGCAGCCGGTGACTGACCGGGTGCTGATGGGCTTCCGCAACCGCGTCTCGGCGCTTCCCCCCGCCACCCGCTCCTGCCTGTTGGTGGCGGCCCTCGACCACCACGGCGGGCTCGACGTGCTGGCACGCGCGGTCGGCCGGCTCAGAGCCTCCCTGGTCGACTTCGCCGAAGCCGAGCGCGAGGGTCTGGTCCGGGTGGGACCCGAGGGAGTCGCCTTCCACCATCCGCTGGTGCGTACGGCGGTGCTGCTCGCCTGCGACATCGCCGCCCGAATGGCCGCACACCGGGCCCTGGCCGAGACCGCCGACGGTGACCGGCGCGCCTGGCACCTGGCCGCCGTCACCCTGCAGCCCGACGAGGAAGTGGCGGGACTGCTGGAGGGCCTGGCGCTGCGCGCGCTGCGCCGCGGCGGGCAGACGGCGGTGTCGGCGGCCTACGCCCGCGCGGCCGAGCTGTCGGCCGACCCCCATCGAGCCGTACGCCGGTGGACCGCCGCAGCCCAAGCCGCGATCGAGGCAGGCCTGTGGCAGCGCGCGGGCGAGCTGGTAACCAAGGCGCGGCAGCAGGCCGAGACGGTCACGCTCGCCGGGCCCGTCCAGGCCGAGCTCGCCTACGTGCGCGCCAAGCTGGAGGTCGAGGCGGGCCGGCCGCTGGACGGGGTCCGGCTGCTGCACGAGGGCGTCGAGGCGACCGACGACCTGCCCGCCAAGCTGTCGCTGCTGGCCATGGCCGGCTACTACACCTGGGCCAGCGCCGCCCATCCCGACCAGCTCACGCTGGCCCGCCGCACCGAAGAACTGTCCCCGGACGGGGAGGGGGCGGTCGCCGTGGTGCGCACCATGAGCCACGCCTTCCGCCACGTCCTGGAGGGCGACGCCACCACCACGCTCCTGTCCGGCATGTCGGGCCAGGGCGCCCAGATCCCGTACGAGCTGCGCTGCCTCCACGTGTTCCAGGGGATCGTCCGCGACAACATCGCCGGCATGCTCGACGCAGCTACCGCGCTGGTGGAGGAATGCCGGGCGGAGGGACGGCTGGGTCGCCTGCCTCAGGCCATGGTGATCCTGTCCATCGCCCAGCTCCTCGGCGGCCGGCATCCCTCCGCGCGGGCCACCGTGACCGCCGGCCTGGCCCTGGCCTCGGACGTCGGCCAGCCGATGTGGCGCGGTTACCTGGCGGGCATCCATTCCTGGCTGTCTGCGGTCGCCGGCGCGCAGGAGGAGTGCGAGGCGCTGGCCGAGCAGGCGATCCGCGACGCCGACCATCGCCGATGGATGCCCGGAGCCGGCTGGGCGGAGTGCGCACGGGCGATCCTCGACCTCGGGCTGGGCCGTTATGAATTGATGCTCGACCGCGTGGACCGGTCGAGGACCGGCCCCACACGCCATGCCTTCCTGTGGCGATATTCCTGGCCCGACTACATCGAGGCCGCCGTCCGGGTGGGGAACCCGCAGCGTGCCTTGGACCTGCTCAACCGCCTGGCTGACGCCGCCGAGGCCACGGGCCGGACCGCACCGCTGGCCCTGCTCCACCGGTCCCACGCGCTGCTGGCCTCCGACGATGAGGCCGGGATGCTGTACGAGCGGGCGCTGGCCCTCCACGCCGAGGACCGGCAGCCGTTCGACGAGGCACGCACCCGCCTGGTCTACGGCGAGTGGCTGCGCCGCAACAAGCGGCGCGCCGAGGCACGCGCGCAGCTGCAGGCCGCCATGGAAGTCTTCGACCAACTCGGCGCCGCTCCCTGGTCAGCCCGCGCCGCCGCCGAACTGCGCGCCACCGGCGCCGCGCCCGTCCGCCGTACCGACACCTTGGGAGAGCTGACCCCGCAGGAACTCCATGTGGTACGGCTGGCCGCGACCGGCGCCTCCAACCGCGAGATCGGCGCGCAGCTGTTTCTGAGCCCACGCACCGTCGCCTCCCACCTGTACAAGGCCTTCCCCAAGCTAGGCGTCTCCTCCCGCGCCGAACTGGCGCGGCTCAAACTCGGCGACGGCTGATCAGTTGCGCGGCGACGCCCACCGGACAAGACCTGTGCGAATCCCGCCCGAGCCCGGCGGCGTGTCCGTTCCGGCACCTTCATCCGGGAGGGCAGTTCTGCGATATTCAGGCGGTGAGCACCACCTTGCCTCGCACATGGCCACCCTCGACGAGGTGATGCGCCCTCGGGACCTCGCGTAGAGGAAACGTCTGGACGGGCAGGCTCAGACGGCCGCTCGCGGCCAGGTCGACAACCTCGCGCAGGGCAGTCAGCGAGCGGCCTCCCACTCGTTGCACGCCATGTTCCTTGACGGCGTGCTGGTCGACGGTGGTCCCGATGCGGTGGCGATCTGGGACCAGGGCGAGGCTGGCGGTGATGGCCTGCCCTCCGACCAGATCCAGGGCCGCGTCGATGCCTTCCGGCGCCAAATCGCGGACCCGGTCGGACAGGCCGAGACCGTAGATGGTGGGGATGGCGCCGAGGTCACGTAGGTAGTCGTGGTTCCTCTCGCTCGCGGTGCCGATGACCTGAGCGCCCAGTTGCCGTGCGAGTTGGACGGCGAAGGTGCCGACACCGCCCGCCGCCGCGTGGATGAGGACCGTGTCACCGCGGCCTACGCCCAGCTGGGACAGGGCGGTGTGGGCGGTCTGTCCGGCGGCGGGCAGGCCCGCGGCGACATCCCAGGGGACCGACGGTGGTTTGACAACCAGGCTGTCGGCGTCGGCGAGCAGGACTTCCGCGTAAGCCTGGGCCGTGGTCGAGCCCACCACGTCGGTGCCGACGGCGACGGAGCTGCCGGGGGGAATGTCCGGGCCGAGGGCGATGATGGTGCCGGCGAACTCGTTACCCAGGCGTTGCGGGAATCGCGCGGGGAAGGCGTCCGCGAAGTCGCCGCGGCGAAGCTTGCAGTCGACGGGGTTGACTCCGGCCGCGTGGATCCGCACGAGCACCTGGCCGGGGCCTGGTCGTGGGGTGTCGATCTGCAGGGGACTCAGGACCTCCGGGGGGCCGTAGTGGCTGAACGCGATGACGGTCGGCATGAGGATGCTCCTTGATCAGCTGGCGAGGGGCAGCTCGCAGGGTCTCCCCACCAGGTCAAATTGGTACGAGCGAGATCTCGTCCGGGCATGTTCGGGATCGTCGGCGCGCGGCTCACGCCGACGCTCCCGCACTACCTGACCAGCGCGTGAACCTGCTGCTCCTCGGCTTTGAGCTGGCGGTTCTCCTTGATGAGGAGGTAGATCAGCAGGGCGCTCATGATGAGATGCCCGCCGGCGGTGTACAGGCCGGGGAAGTAGCCGCCCTTGAGGATCGGGAAGACGAAGTGGGCGATGCCGTTGAGCAGGCCCGCGCCCAGGGCGTACCACCACAGGAAGAAGTTGGCCACCCGGATGCGGTAGAGCGCGCCGGCTCCGGCGAAGAAGTAGAGCGCGCCGAAGCCGAAGACGAAGACCAGCAGGAACTCCTTCTCCGGCCAGTCGCGCGGCGAGTCGAACAGCTCGACGATCTCGTGGGGGAAGCCGCCGGTGTACTCCTCGGCCATGTGGATGAGCTGGAAGCCCACTGCGCACAGGTAGGCGGCGATCACCTTCCTGGACTTCACCGGCCGGGCGTAGCTGAAGGTCATCCAGCCGCTCCAGCCCAGCACGCTGGCCACCACGAGGATCACCGCGCCCTGGAGGGGAAGGGTGGACAGGGCCCAGGCGCAGAAGGCCACGGCCAGGATCGCCATGACGGTCGCCGAGTAGGGTTCAGGTCGTTTGGTCATGACCGGAACGCTATGCAGCGCGCACTGCCGGTCGCCTCCGTCAGGTGACTGATCTGCCCAGCATGCCTATCAGTCACCTGACAGAGGCGGGAGCCGGTGCCGGCTGCCTAGCGTCGTGCTCATGAAGGCGATCAAGGGCGCGATCCGGCTCGTGGCCGTCGCGGGGCTGGTGTTGTCGCTGTCAGTCCCGGCTCGGGCGCACGTCGTCGAGGCGGGAGCGGATCTGCGGGTCACGCAGACCTTCGGAGCGGGCGACGTGACGCTCGTCATCACGGGAGTCTCGCAGGTGCCGGCGCCGCTGCGGGTGAGCGCGCAAGCCATCCACTCCGCGAGCCTGGAGCTCGGGGTGGAGTTACGGTCGCTGACCCATGGGAGCCGGTCGACCGGTTCGGTGCGCATCGGCCAGGGTGCGGCCACGCTGCGGGCCGAGCACGCAGGCCCGTACGAGCTGTACGTGCGTGCCGGTGACGAGGTCTCGTTGATCCCGTTCCGGGTGCTGGTGCCCGGCGGTGCCTCCTGGGCGATGGTGAGCGACGGCGCGTTCCTGCTGGTCGGTGTGCTGTTGGTGGTCGGCGTGCTCACCGGCCGCCTGTCCAGGCCCGTCGTGGGCGCCGCGAGCGCAGCCGCGGCGGTCGCGGTCGTCGTGATGCTGCTGCGGCCGTACCTGCCCGCTGCCCAGCCGGAGGGCGCGGCACCCGTCGCCGAGGCCGGCCGGCCCTATGTGCAGGGCCGCTTCTCGACGCTGCCCGCCCGGCCCGCCACGGGCGCCGACTTCACCTTGACCCTGCGGCTCGCGGACGGCGCGACCGGCCGGCCGGTCGACGATCTCGCCGTCCACCACGAGGCCCCGGCGCATCTCGTGGTCACCAGCCAGGATGGCGCGGTCTTCCGGCACGTGCACCCGTTGCGGACCGCGCCGGGTGTCCTGGCCGTACGGCTGCGCGTTCCGCAACCGGGCCGCTACCTCGCCCACGCCGAGATCGAGCGGCAGAATTCGGGCGGGCAGCTCGTCTCCGGCGCCTTCGAGGTCCTCGGTGCGGCCCAGCCGGACACCGTGTCGCAGGATACCGCCATGCCCCGCCTCACCCCGGCCGCGCCGGCCGCCGGAAGCCCGGTGACCATCGAGATCAGCCCGGAGGGGCCCGTCCAGCCATGGCTGGGCATGCCCGGCCACCTGATCGTCAGGAGCGAGGACGGAGTGCACCTGGCGCACGCGCACGGGACAGCGGCCGGCGCTTCCGCGCTGCGCTTCACGCTCAGCCTCCCGGAACCGGGCCGCTACCTGGCCTGGGCTCAGTACGCCACCGGAGGCCGGCTTGTGACCCGGCCCTTCATCGTGGAGGTGGAGCGATGAAGCGCGCGCGGTCCCTGATGGCCGTCTGCCTGGTCGCGGCGGGCGTGTTGTTCGCCGTCACTGCGCGTTGGTTCGGCGGTGGCCCCGAGAGCGTGGAGGTGGCCGGCGCGCGGTACATCGTCACTGTGCTGCCGGCCGATCCGGTCGAGGTGCGGGTGACCTCGGGCAAGGCCGACACGGTCACTCTGGCGGCGGCCATGCCGAGCATGGGCCACGCTCTGCCGCCGGTCGGCACCGTACAGACCGATCTTGGCCACTTCGTCGCCGAGGAGGACATGTTCATCATGGACGGTGTATGGGAGCTGTCGATCACTCTCTCCGGCACTCAGGGGGAGGAGGTGATCACCTTCAGCACGGTGGTCACCAGGTGACTGATGGGCGTCTCCGTCACATCAGTCAAGTGACGGAGGCGATCCGCGAAGGCCCCGGGCTAGCGTCGGCGGCATGAAGCTGATCAATGATCATCTGGCGATCAAGGCCCGTGGGTTGCCCCCGACCGGTGACGGTTTCCTCATGCTGGCCGGTGAGGTCGGCTCCTGGCGCGGCCACTTCGCCTCCACTCCCGCACAGCTGCCCTCCCATCTCAAGGCGCTGGCCGCGGGGATCGAGGCGCGCGAGGCGAACGTGTTCCGCGCCATCCTGCGCACGCCGGGCGAGGGCGATGAACTGCTGGCCGCCAGAGGGATCTGGCCGGCGCGTTATGACGTCGTCGTGCTGATCCGCACCGCGTCGGTGGAGGCAGCCCTGGCATTGCGCGAGAGCACCGCGTACAAGGAGGTTGCCGAGACCCTGGGCGCCGCGGCGCGCCGCACCCACGAGATCGTCGCAAGCAACGCTGGACGGCTCGGGGACGTGGATCACAGCCAGGACCATTGCTTCCTGTTCAACTACTTCTACGCCGACGACCGCGAGACCCTGCTGAAGGTGTGGGAGTACACCGCCGGGTGGTTCCAGGCCAAGACCGCGCTGCCCAACTCCGCGCTGATGCAGCCGCTGGAGGGCGAACCCACCGATTACGGGCTCGTCAACCACGCGAGCTGGCCGAACTGGCGCGCCTTCCTGCCCAGCCTGATCTTCCGGCCGACCTTCCGCAGTTTCGTGCTGGCCAACTTCAAGGCCAACGGCGTCGCCGCGCAGCCGATCATCTACCGCCGGGTGTGACCTGCCCTCAGGTCAGTCCTGGGAGCCTGGTCAGCTCGGCGCGCGAGGAGACGCCTAGCTTCGGGAAGGCCTTGTACAGGTGGGAGGCGACCGTGCGCGGGCTCAGGAAGAGTTGCGCGCCGATCTCGCGGTTGGAGGCGCCGGTGACGGCCAGCCGTACCACCTGGAGCTCCTGTGGGGTCAGCACGTCCAGTGGACCTCCGGCACGGGAGCGGTCCGGTAGGGAGAGCCCGGTGGCGCGCAGCTCGGCGGTGGCACGGTCAGACCAGGGAACCGCGCCGAGCCGGTCGAAGGCCTCCATGGCCGCCTGGAGCTGGGTGCGTGCCTCGGCGCGCCGCTTGTGACGGCGCAGCCACTCCCCGTAGACCAGGCGGGTGCGTGCCTCGTCGAAGGGCTGCTCGCCCTCGCCATGGAGAGCCAGCGCCCGCTCATACAGCTCACCGGCCGCGCTGCCCGGGGCCAGCAGCGCACGCACCCGATGCAGTACGGCAAGCGGCCTGGCCCGACCTGTGACCCCGGCCCATTCCGCGTAGAGTTTCAGCCGCTCCCGAGCGCGCTGCGGATCCCCCACCCGAACGGCGGCCTCGATGTAGTCCGGCCAGGCATACCGCCACAGGAAGGCATGGCCGGTGGGACCGGCCATGGCCCGGTCCACCCGGTCGAGCATCGCTTCGTAGCGGCCCAGCCCGAAGTCCAGAGCCGCGAGGGCGTACTCGGCCCAGCAGGCTCCCGGCATCCACCTGCGGTGGTCGGCGTCCCGGACAGCCTGCTCGGCCAACGCCGCGCATTCCTCCTCTGCCCCGGCGACCGCCGACAGCCAGGCGTGCACGCCCGCCAGGTAGCTGCGCCACTGCGGCTGGCCGACGTCGGCGGCCAGGGCCAGACCCGCGGCCACCGTGGCTCGCGCGGACCGGTGGTGTCCGAGGAGAAGCTGAGCGATGGTGAAGACCGTCATGGCCTGGGGCATGCGTGCCAGACGTCCCTCCGCCCGGTAGTCCTCGACTAGCCGCGCCGAGCCCTCCAGCATGCCGTCGAGGTCGGCCCGGACCATGCTCTGGTAGGCGATGATGAAGCGCAGCTCGAACGGTATGCGCTCGGCCTGATCCGGCATCCGGTAGGTGAACGAGGCCACCGCATCGCCCTCGAGAATCAGGCGGAAGGCGCGGTTGAAGTTCCGCACCACCGCGGCCCACCCCTCACCCTCCGGGCACAGTTCCTCGGAACGGCGGGCCAGCGCGAGCTGGTCGGGGTGGGCGGCACTGGCCCAGGTGTAATAGCCCGCCAGGCTGAGCAGCGACAGCCTGGCGGGCAGGTCATCGGCCGCCTCGGCACCCTCATGCAGCAGGCGAACGCCCTCCAAAGGCCGGCCTGCCTCGATCTCCAGCTTCGCGCGCACGTAGGCGAGCTCCGCCAGGACGGCGCCGGTCGGCGTCGTCGTCCCGATCTGGTGGCGCGCCCTGCCCACCAGGTCACCCGCACGCTGCCACAGGCCCGCCTCCGCCGCGGCCTCGGCCGCGGCCGTCCACCGGCGTACGGCCTGGCCGGGCTCGGCAGACAGCTCGGCCGCCCGCGCGTAGGCCGCCGACACCGCCGTCTGCCCGCCGCGCTGCCGCGCGCGCAGCGCCAGGCTCTCCAGCTTCTGGGCCACCTCCTCGTCGGGCTGCAGGGTGACGGCGGCCAGGTGCCAGGCACGCCGGTCGTCGTCGACTGTGGCGGCCAGCGCCCGGTGCGCGGCCATCCGGGCGGCGATGTCGCAGGCCAGCAGCACCGCGGTACGCACCAGCGGGTGGTGGAAGGCCACGCCCCCCAAGCCCACCCGCACCAGGCCCGCGCGCTCGGCTGCGGCGAAGTCAGCCAGCGCGGCGCCGAGCAGGCCGACCGCTCGCGCGAGCACGTTCAGTTCGTCGTGGTGATCGAGAGCCGCCACCAGCAGGCAGGAGCGGGTGGCGTCGGGCAGTGCCGCGATCCGATCGCGGAACCCGGTCAGCACCCTGTCCGTCACCGGCTGCGCCGTACCGAGGGAGAAGGACAACGGGACCAGCGCGCCCCTGCGCTGCCCGGCGGTGAGCATGCGGGGCAGCTCGACCAGCGCCAGCGGGTTACCCCCGGCCTCGGCCACCAACTGATCGCGCACGGCCGGCGGCAGGTCCGCCGCCTGCGCGGCGAGAAGCTTCCGTGCGGCCTCGATGTCCAGCCCGCCCAGCCGCAACTCCGGCAACCCTCTCGCGGGGAAGGTCCCGTCGCCCTCCCGCGCGGCGAACAGGACAGCGACGGGCTCGGCCTGCAGGCGGCGTGCGGCAAACAGCAGCGCATCGGCCGACTCGCCGTCCAGCCACTGCGCGTCGTCGACCAGGCACACCACCGGGCCCGCCGCCGCCAGCTCCACCAGCAGGCTGAGCGTCGCAAGCCCGACAAGGAAGCGATCTCCCCGAGTGTCGCCGCCCAGACCGAGCGCGCCACGCAACGCCTCCGCCTGCTGCAGCGGCAGCGCCTCTATGTGCTCGACGACCGGGCGCAGCAGCAGGTGCAAGGCGGCGAACGGCAGATCCGCCTCCGACTCCACACCGGTCACCCGCAGCACCCGCGCCCGCGCACCCGCCGCGCAGGACTCCAGGAGAGCCGACTTGCCGATGCCCGCCTCACCACGCACCACCAGAGCGCCACACCGGCCCTCCAGCAACCCGCCGATGACGGCCTGCTCCGCCTGACGCCCGTACAACATGGCACTCCAAGAAAACGTTTGTCCGAGTTGTGACCAGTGTTGACGCAAATGCGCTCACCCGGTGACGGATTGCGCCACCAGGGCCATGGCCTGCCGCATGGCGTTCCGTACCTCGTCGGGTGCGTCGCCGCGCTGCAGCGCGGTCAGTGCGGATGCGCTGATCGCGCCCACCATCGCGCCGACCAGGGCGGAGGCGGTGATCGTGTCGAGTCTGTCGGGGAATGCCCGCTGCAGCGCCTGCGCCAGTTCGGTCTGCGCGGTGAGGTATCGCTGCAGCAACCGGGCCTGCAGCGCGGGCACCGAGGCCGCCAGCCGTGCCCGAAGTGCCGCGAGTCCGCTGGGGAGGTCGCTGCCCCAGGTGTCGGCGATCATCTGGTCCATCGCCCGCACCAGCACTTCGGGCAGCCGTTCCTCGGGGCGGCGCTCGGCGATCGCCTGCAGCGCCAGGTCGATGCGCACGTCGGCGTTGGCCAGGAGCACGTCCTCCTTGGCCGGGAAATGGAGGAAGAAGGTGCGGGGGGACACCTCCGCGGCGTCGGCGATCTCCGCCACGGTCACGTGGTCGTAGCCCTTGTCCTCGAACAGGCGAACCGCCGCCTCGATCAGTGCCTGCCGGGTGCGCTGCTTCTTGCGCTCCCGCAATCCGTGTTTCTCCATCACGCAGGGCAGTTTATTTCATCTTCCGCATTGATGCATACTATGAATTGCTACAGAGACTGCATCTAATGAAGGATGATCACATGGGAAGTCTGGACGGACGCGTCGTCCTCATCACCGGAGCAGGGCGCGGCATCGGGCGCGAGGAGGCGTTGTTCTTCGCCGCCGAAGGCGCCAAAGTCGTCGTCAACGACCCCGGCGTCGCCATCGACGGCACGGGCGGCGACGCCGGCGTGGCCGCGAAGGTCGTCGAGGAGATCACTGACCGCGGCGGGCAGGCCGTGGCCAGCACCGACAGCGTCGCCGACTGGAACGGCGCCCGCCGCATGGTGGAGACGGCCCTACAGTCCTTCGGCGACCTGCACGTGGTGGTCAACAACGCGACCATCGAACGGAACATGGGCCTGGCCGACCTGTCGGAGGAGGACTTCGACGACGTCGTGGCCGTCAAGCTCAAGGGCACCTTCGCGGTGACGCACTGGGCGGCCCGCCACTGGCGCGACCGGTTCCACGCAGGAGTCCACGCCGACCGCGCCGTCGTCAACACCTCCTCCGGCTCCGGACTGCTCAACCCGCTGCCCGCGCAGGTCTCCTACGCGGCGGGCAACGCCGGGGTCGCGGCGCTGACCACCGTGGCAGCCCTCGAACTCGGCCGGTACGGCGTGCGGGTCAACTGCATCTCGCCCTCGATGGCCCGCACCCGCCTCACCCTCGCCGTTCCCGGCATGAGTCAGGAACCACCGGCGGGCCGGTTCGACCCGCTGGACCCGGCTGCCTGTGCGCCTGTCGCCGCCTACCTGGCCGGCGCGGCCTGCCCGCTCACCGGCCAGGTGCTGTCGGTGCGGGGCGGGACGGTCGCGGTCAACCACGGCTGGTCCCTCGGCGACCACATCCACAAGGACGGGCTGTGGAGCGTGGCGGAACTGGCCGAGAAGGTGAAGGAGTTGCCGATGGACGACCCGTTCGACAAGCTCGCCCAAGCCCTGACCGGCGCACTCGGCACCGTCGGACGCACCCGGCTCCAGGAGATGATCAACGCCCTGCTGGACCAGGGGGGCGAGAGCGGCACGGCCTCCGCATGACGCGATGGCGTACGGTCCAGACCGCGAGCTCAGGCTCGCGGTCCGGTGACGAAGGGGCTCGACCCTCGATCAGGCGCGGGCGCGCCGGATCACCGCGGCTGCGAGGGGCGCCAGATCGACCGAGCCCGACACGGGCTCGCCCATGAGCAGGTCGGTCCCCTCCCCGTCGAAGGGCACGGACGCGCCCTCCTCCCCGCTGTGGTTGAGCAGGAACACGTACTCGTGCTCCGCGTCCCCCCGCACGGCGCACTCCACGTGGGCGGGCACCCCGGGGAAGGGCGAGCGGACGCCGGCCGCCTCCACGGCCGCGACCAGCTCGGCGTCGAAGGCCGCCTGCTCCAGCAGCGTGGCGAAGTACACGACCCGCCCCGCGCCGAAGCGGTTCTCCACCACGGCCGCCCGTCCGGCCAGCAGGCCGTCCCCGTACGTGGCCAGGGCCGTGCCGGTCTCCAGGTGGAGGTCGTCGCGCCACCAGGTCGAGGTCGCCCGCCGCCCGTCCGCGAACTCCACGGAGAAGACCTCGTGCGGCCTGGCCGGCCAGTACTCGTCGATCTTGGCCCCGATGAGCTGCCGGAACGCCCCCGGGTAGCCGTCGGGCCGCACCCGGTTGCAGTCGTCGACCACGCCGGAGAAGAACGACATGATCACCGTCCCGCCGTCGCGGGCGAACTCGGTGATCCGCCGCACGCCCTCGTCGTCGATCAGGTACGCGTTCGGCACCACCAGCACCTTGTACCCCTCCAGCGAGGACCCGGAGGACACCACGTCCACCGGGAAGTGCCCCGACCACAGCGGCGTGTAGTGCCGCATGACCGTGTCGGGATAGCTGAAGTCCTGGCGCGGCAGCCCCGCGGTCTCCTCCAGCCCCCACCAGCCGTCCCAGTCGAAGAGGACCGCGATCTCGGCGCGCGAGGTCGTCCCGGCCACGGGGGCGAGCTGCTGCAGCTCCCGTCCGAGGTCCACGACCTCCCTGAACGTGCGCGAGTCCGGCCCGGAGTGCGGCAGCATCGCCGAGTGGAAGCGCTCCTGCCCGCCGCGGCTGGCCCGCCACTGGAAGAACATCACCGAGTCCGCCGCCCGCGACACCGCCTGGAGCGAGCCGAGCCGCATCCGCCCGGGCTCCTTGACGATGTTGAGCGGCCACTGGCTGACCGCGCTGGCCGCCTGCTCCATCAGCAGCCACGGCTGCCCGCCCTTGAGCGAGCGGAACAGGTCGTACTGGAAGGCCGCCGAGACGTGCGAGTCGGCGTCGGCGGGGTTGGGGTAGATGTCGAGCGCGACCGCGTCCTCCTCGGGCGCCCACTTCCAGTAGTCGGCGTGCTTGAAGAAGCGCATGAAGTTGGTCAGCACCGGGATGTCGTCGCGGAAGGAGCGGACGATGTCGCGTTCGGCGATGTAGCACTCGAGGAGGGCGTCGGAGGTGAACCGCTTGAAGTCCAGCCTGCGGGCCGGGTTCATCCAGGTGCGCGGGATGTGCGGCACCTCGATCTGGTCCCAGTCGGTGTAGCGCTGGCTCCAGAAGCGGGTGTACCACGCCTCGTTCAGGGTCTCCAGGTCGCCGTAGCGGCGCTGCAGCCAGCGCCGGAAGTTCACCGAGGCGGCCTCGTTGTACGCCGTGGGCCCGTACTCGTTGGAAATGTGCCACATCGCCAGCGCCGGGTGGAACGAGTAGCGCTCGGCGAGCTTGGTGGTGATGCCGGCGGCGTACTCGCGGTAGATCGGCGACGACGGGTCGTAGTGCAGCCGGTTGCCGAAGCCGAAGCGCTCGCCGTCGGCCATGACCGGGAACACCTCGGGATGCAGCTGCGTGAGCCAGACGGGCGGCGCCGCGGTGGGGGTGGCAAGGTTGACGCTGATGCCGTTCTCGTGGAGGAGATCCATGATCTCGTCCATCCAGCCGAACTCGTACTTGCCCGGCTCCGGCTCCAGCGACGCCCACGCGAACACGCCGAGGGAGACGACGTTGACGCCGGCCTCGCGCATGAGCCGGACGTCCTCACGCCATACTGCGGGGTCCCATTGTTCCGGGTTGTAGTCGCCGCCGAAGGCGAAGCCCCCGAGGCGGTTCCTGAAAGCGTCCAAGCGAGACATTTCATAGCTCCTGTAGGGATGGAAGGATCGTGAGGCAGAGTCCACCGGCCATCAGGCGTCCTTCCCCGGCTCGACGGACACGGCGGTCAGGCGCCGCTCGGAGCCGGTGATCTCATACAGGGGGCCGGTCAGCTCCACGGACTGCTCAGCGATCGGTTCCGCGACGGAGCGGCGCACCGACAGGCCGATCTCGCCGGGCTCGACGACGCGCCGCCCGTCCCGGCCGGTGAAGGCGAGCAGCCTCGTCGGCACGTCGAAGCCGACCTTCGCGCTCTCGCCGGGGGCCAGCTCGACCCGGGCGTACCCGACGAGCTGGGCGACGGGCCTGGTGACCGAGGCGACCTTGTCGGAGGCGTACACCTGGACCACCTCCGCGCCGGCACGCTCGCCGGTGTTGCGCACGACGACCGAGCAGCAGATCGAGCCCGCCGTCTCGGCCGTCTCGGCGACGGTCAGGTCCTCGTAGGCGAAGCTCGTGTAGCTCAGCCCATGCCCGAAGCTGAGCGCGGGGGCGGGGTCGATGTTGCTGACGGAACCGGCCGCGCCGAGCCTGGGGTGCAGGTAGCTGTAGGGCTGGCCGGCGCTCGTGCGGGGCATGCTCATGGGGAGGCGGCCTGAGGGGTTCACGGCGCCGGTCAGCACGCGGGCGATGGCGCCCGCGCCCTCCTCGCCGGGGAAGTACGCCTGCACGACAGCGGCGGCGTCCCTGAGCAGGCCCGGCACGGCGTAGGCGCGGCCGGTCATGAGCACCACCACGGTCGGCGTGCCCGTGGCGATGACGGCGTCGGCCAGCTCCTGCTGCGCACCCGGCAGGTCGAGGCTCTCCACGTCGCAGCCCTCGCCGGACGTGCCGCGCCCGAACAGCCCGGAGCGGTCGCCGAGCACGAGGATCGCGAGATCCGACTCCTGCGCCAGTCGCGCGGCCGCGGCGATGCCCGTACGGTCGCCGTCGTCCACGCCCGTGCCCCGCTCCACCCGGATCGTCGCGCCGGGCAGCTCCTCGCGCAGCGCGTCGAGGAGCGTGGGCGCGGCGATGCCGGACTCGACCTCGGGGAAGTGCGGCAGCACGTGGTTGACGAACGAGTAGCAGCCGAACAGGGCGGTGACGCTGTCGGCGTTCGGGCCGAGCACGGCGACGGTCCTGCCCGCGACGTCGCCGAGCGGGAGCACGCCGTCGTTCGTGAGCAGCACGACCGACTCCTCGGCCAGGCGCCGGGCCAGGTCGCGGGACTCGGGGTCGTCGAGGTCCACCGGCCCCGACGGCTCGGGCTCGTAGCCGTCGGCCAGCAGGCCGAGCTGGGCCTTCTGGCGCAGCACGCGGCGCAGCGCCCGGTCGACGAGGGCCTCGTCGATCCTGCCTTCGGTGACCGCCTGCTTCAGCGGCTCCAGGTACGCCACCCCGGTGGGCAGCTCGACGTCGATGCCCGCGGTGAGCGCCTGCACGGCCGCGTCCTCGGCGCCGGAGGCCACGGCGTGCAGGGTGTGCAGGAAGGCGACCGCGAAGTAGTCGGCGACGACCGTGCCCTCGAAGCCCCATTCGTCCCGGAGGATCCGGGTGAGGTAGTACGGGTCGGCGGCGATCGGGATGCCGTCGATCTCGGCGTAGGAGTTCATGACCGAGCCCGCCCGCGCGTCCTTGACCGCGACCTCGAACGGGAACAGCAGCGTGTCGGCCACCTCGCGGGCGCCGGCGTGCACGGGGGCGAGGTTGCGGCCGGCGCGGGAGTTGGAGTAGCCGACGAAGTGCTTCAGCGTGGCGATCACGCCCGCGGACTGCACGCCGCACACGTAGGCCGCGCCGATGGTCGCGACCTCGTACGGGTCCTCGGAGACGCACTCCTCGACCCGCCCCCAGCGCTGGTCGCGGATGACGTCGAGCACCGGGGCGAGGCCCTGGTGCACGCCGAGCGCCCGCATGCTCGCCCCGATCCTGGCGCCCATCCGCTCCACCAGGTCGGGGTCGAACGACGCGCCCCACGCCGGCGGCACCGGGTACGTCGTGGCCCGCCAGGCCGCCAGCCCGGTCAGGCACTCCTCATGCGCGAGCGCGGGGATGCCGAGCCGGGTGTGGTCACGGAGCCAGCGCTGCCGCGCGGCCAGCGCCGTGCTCGCCCACTCCGGGTCGACGGGCCTGGTGCCGTAGTGGCGGGTGATGTGGCCCAGACCGTGGCGGGCGAAGCCCTCGAACTCGACGTCCTCGCCCTGCATCGAGTCCTGCAGTGGCGCGACGACGCCCTCCTCGCGGTTGACGTTCAGCCACACGCCCACGAGCTGAGCAAGTTTCTCGTCGAGCGACATGTCCGCGAGCAGTTCCTCGACCCGTTCCATACACCCTCGATCGGCGATTGTGGATCGGAAAGTTGCTGACACACTTTCCGAAAGATTACCGTGACATTGCCGAGTCGTTACGCTAGGCTCGGGCCCGCAGAGATGTCAACAGCACTGATCGGGCAGCACCATGCTCCAGGTCAGCGGGGAGACCTGCGGTTTCCAGCAGTTTCCGAAAGTTGTCTGGGAGGCCCTGTGGCTCGAGCAACGCTGGCCGACGTCGCGGCCGCCGCCGGAGTGTCCGTTCCGACGGTCTCCAAAGTGCTGAGCGGGAAGAAGCACGTCTCGGCCGCCACCAGGGACAAAGTGCTCGAGGCGGTCAGGGCCTTCGGGTACGAGGCCCCGCGCCCGCCGAGCACTCCCCGGGTCGGCCTCGTCGACCTGCTCATCGACGGGCTCGGCTCGCCGTGGGCCCAGGTGCTCATCAAGGGGGCGGAGCAGGCGGCGTCGCGGTGGGGGTTCTCGCTCGTGGTGACCTCCTCCGCCCGGGCCGACTTCGACCTGCGGCGCTGGATCGGGATCGTGCGCAAGCGCAGCACCGACGGGATCGTGCTGGTGCTGTCGCGGGCCAACCAGGAGGAGATCGCGGCCATCGAGGAGCTGCTGCACGTCCCCCTGGTGCTGCTCGACCCGGTGGGCCAGCGCGACCCGCGCATCTCCACCGTCGGCGCCACGAACTGGTCGGGTGGCGTCATGGCCACCACCCACCTGCTGGAGCTGGGGCACACGAGGATCGGCTTCATCGGCGGGCCGCTCGACACGCAGTGCACGCTCGACCGGTACGAGGGTTACCTCGCGGCGCACCGTACGTTCGGGATCGACCCCGATCCCGCGCTGACCCGTTACGGCGACTTCCTCATCTCGGGCGGCAGGGAGTTCGGGGCCGACCTGCTCGACCGCCCCGACCGGCCGACCGCCGTCTTCGCCGGGTCGGACCTGCAGGCCGCGGGGGTCTACCAGGCGGCGACCGAGCGCGGGATCCGGGTGCCCGACGAGCTGTCGGTCGTGGGGTTCGACGACTCGATGTTGTGCGAGATGATGTCGCCGCCGCTCACCACCGTCCGCCAGCCGCTCGACGACATGGCCAACGAAGCGGTCCGGCTCATCTCGGAGGAGCTGACCCATCCGAGGGGCCCGGCGGGGACGCGCATAGAGCTTGCCACCACCCTCGTCGTCCGGGCCAGCACCACCCGTCCCAAGCCGTGACGTGCGCGTCAACGGTCACGGTGCCCGGGACAGGATGAAGTCCTCATATCCATTGGGCAGCCGCATGCCGCGCGACAACATCCAGTGCACCCGCCCGGCTCCCGTCAGCGCGAGCGTGGCGCGGTAGCCCAGCTCGACGTCCGCCCGCTCGAACCGCCCGCCCGCCCCGGCCAGGTAGTCCTCCACCGGATCCACGAACGTGCTCAGCGCCAGCGCCGCCAGGTCCGCCCCGACGGGAGCGGCGCCGAGCGTGGCCCAGTCGAGCACCGTGGTCATGCCGGCCGAGGCCACCAGGTTCCCGGCCGAGAAGTCACCGTGCGTCAGGACGACCGGCAGCCGCGCCAACTCCGCGAGCAGCTCCTCCTGCCGCCGCACCGGGCCACGCCGGACAGCCTGCGCACGGCCCCGGTCGCCGCCCCCGTGCCGCCGCTGACGGGCTCGCCGCGACACGTCACCACCACGCCGCCCGGCCGTCCCAGGACATCGGCCAGGACGGGCTCGGGCAGCCGGTCAGCCATGACCAACCTCCGTGTGAGAGACCACGACCCCGATCGCCCGCCGGTACGCGGCGACGTGCTCGCAAGCCCAGGTCCCCGCGTCGTGCGTGACGATCCGGTAGATGAGCGCGCGCACCAGCATCTGACCCCACTCCGGCAGATGCGACCAGCGGGCGGCCAGCGCGGGCGACGCGCCGTACCAGCACAGCGCGTCGGCGACCGCGACCGCCGCCGCCCAGGACGGCGGCCGCCAGTAGACGGGCCAGTCGATGATCGCCGGTGGCAGGCCGTCCGCGAACAGGACGTTTCCCAGTAGATCCCCGTGCACGGCCTGCGACGTCGGCTCGACCGGGCGGCGGACCCGCAGCAGCGACTCCAGCAGCTCCAGCGCCTCGCGGCCGGCCCGGACGGGGAGCTCCTCCCACGCGACGTGATCGCCGTGGGACCACGGGTTGTCACGCAGGTCCAGGTACGCCGGCCGCTCCAGCCCGCTGACCGCCTCGTGGAAGGCCGCGCCGGCCCGCAGCACGTCATCCGGCCGCCGGACGTCCGGCTCGCCGGGGACGAACCGGCATGCCTCCCAGCCCCGCGTCACCCACGCGCCGTCCCGCGCCCGCACGGGGCGGGCGATCCGGAACCGGGACGAGCCGGGCAGCGCGTCGAGCACCTCGGCCCGCCACAACGTCTCGGGCAGGAACTCCACCGGCTTGAAGACCAGCGGGCCGACCCGCCACGCCCCGCCGAGGTCGACCGGCTCGCCCGCGGCACCGTAGGCCGCGATGACGTCGTCCGGGGGCGGGGCGCCGGTCACGGGGTGGCGAGCCAGGCGTCCACCTGCGCCCTGAGCTCCGCCTTGAGCCTCTCGGCAGCGAACGACGCGTCGATCGAGGCCCGGGCCAGCTCCGCCAGCTCGGCGTCCCCGTACCCGAACACCTCCCGCAGCCGGGTGTACTCGCCGGCCAGCTCCGTCTCCCCGTCCGTGTTGATCGTGACCGCCAGCCCCGCCTCCCGCAGCCGGGGCAGCGGGTGCTCGGGCAGCGAGGGGACGAGGCCGAGCAGGACGTTGGAGGTGGGGCAGACCTCCAGCGGGATCCCGCGCTCGCGCACCTCGGCCACCAGCGCGGCGTCGTCCAGCACCCGGATGCCGTGCCCGAGCCGCTCGGAGTGCCCGAGGTCGAGCGCCTCGCGGATGCTGGCGGCGCCGGCTGCCTCGCCCGCGTGATGCACCAGGTGCAGCCCGGCGTCCCTGGCCGCCTCGAAGACCTCCGCGAACGGCGCCAGCGGGTAGGCCTCGTCACCGGCCAGCCCCAGGCCGATCACCCGGTCGTAGCGGGCGGCCAGCTTGAGCGTCCGCCACAGCCGCTCCACCGGCCGCCGCCTGGAGTGGTCGAGCAGCACCCGGCACTCGATCCCGAACCTGGCCTCGCCCTCGGCCAGCCCGTCGAGCACCGCCTCCAGCGGCATCTCCGGCTCCCCCACCCGCTCACCGTGGGAGGCGGCGGTGAAGGTCACCTCCACGTAGCGGGTGCCCTGGGCGGCCTCGTCCTCGCAGAACTCCACCGCGATCCGCCGGAAGTGCTCTGCCGTGCGCAGCAGCGAACGCACCCGCGCCCGCTCGTCGGCGAACTCCCTGAAGGTCCCGAAGACCTCCGCCCGCTCGGACGTGCCGCCCAGCTCGCGCACGGTCTCGGGCCGTACGGTGCTCTCCAGGTGAACGTGCAGGTGGGCCTTGGGCAGCGTCCGTACGTCTCTCACTCCCGACACATTAGAGGCAGGCTCCGCCGTACGCATTCGGATATTCACGGCGTAGGGTCAGGGAATGACCCTGGTGCTGGTCCACGGCGTCCCCGAGACGGCCGCCGTCTGGGATCCCCTGCGCGCGGCGCTGAGCCGCCAGGACGTGCGCGCCCTCGCGCTGCCCGGCTTCGGCTGCCCCAGACCCGACGGTTTCAGCTCCACGAAGGAGGAGTACGTCGCGTGGCTGGCCGGCGAGCTCGAGTCGATGGCCGGCGACGAGATCGACCTGGTCGGCCACGACTGGGGCGGCGGTCTGGTGGTGCGCCTGGTGAGCACCCGGCCCGGTCTCGTGCGTTCGTGGGCGAGCGACGCCGCCGGCATCGGCCATCCCGGCTTCGAGTGGCACGACCTGGCCAGAGCCTGGCAGACGCCGGGGGCCGGGGAGGCGTTCTTCGAGCAGCTCCTGGCCGCGCCGGTGGCGGAGCAGGCCAAGGCGTACGAGGGCTTCGGCGTGCCGCACGAGCACGCCCTGCCGATGGCGTCCGCCGTGGACCAGGTGATGGCGGAGAGCATCCTGGCCCTCTACCGATCGGCCGTGCACGTCGCCGAGGAGTGGTCGCCTGCCTTCGCGGACATCCCCGTGCCCGGGCTGGTCCTGGCCCCCTCGGACGACCCGTTCGCGGCGCGGGATCTGGCGCGGGAGAGCGCGGCCAGGGCGGGCGCCGCGGTGGCCGACCTGCCGGGCCTCGGACACTGGTGGATGCTCCAGGACCCGGCGGCGGGCGCGGCCCGGCTTGCGGCTTTCTGGGCCTCGGTCAGCTGAGCCTGGTGACGCGGATCTTCGACTGCTTGTGCGGCCCCTGCTCCCAGTCGTCCATGAACGTCGCCCGCAGCCCGTGCCTGCCGGCCAGGGCCACGAGGGTCTCGGTGCGGTAGTAGAAGTCCTCCCGCAGCACCTGGTGCTCCTTCCCCTCGGTCCGGTCGAAGGTGAAGTCGAACCACGCGTCCGGCTTCATCACCCGCCCCACGTGAGCGAGACATTCCTCGATGACGTGCAGCGGCGAGTGGGAGAACACGCTGTGCGCGTGCACGACGTCGAAGTGCTCGTCGGGCAGGAACGCGAACCGCAGATCGCGTACGGGCGTGAGATGGGGCAGCTTGTCGTGCAGCCCGTGCTGGACGATCGTGTCCTGGGCGGCCATGAGGATGTCGGGCGAGATGTCGATGCCGTAGTAGTTGCCGGTGTGCAGGTAGTCGATGAACAGCCGCCCGGCACGCAGGTTGCCGCACCCGATCTCCAGCATCCGGCATTCGGGCTTGAGCCCGTGCCCGACCAGGTAGTCGAACTGCATGCGGCCCAGCGCCAGCCACCGTTTGTGGTTGTGCGAGCCGACCGCGCCCTCGGGATCGCGCGCGGTGTCGGACTTCATGACGGCACGGTAGTAGGAGATGTGGTCACGCGTACGCAGCCGGAACCACGCGTCGCGTGCCAGCCGCCGGAGGTGGGGCGCGATCTTGTCCGGGTGCTTGACCGCGTAGCCGACCTGGTGGACGAGGCTCGAACGGGAGCGTTTCACGTCTGGGAATCTAGACATCGCCTGGGGCCCTCCACCTGCCCATGGCCACAGTCTTGAGTCTCCGTTTGCGCAGCCTTTCAGACTGGCGGGGTCAGCTCAGGTAGTCGCGCAGGGCCAGGGAGCGGGACGGGTGGCGGAGCTTGGACATGGTCTTGGCCTCGATCTGCCGGATGCGCTCGCGGGTGACGCCGTAGACGCGGCCGATCTCGTCGAGCGTCCTCGGCTTGCCGTCGGCCAGGCCGTAGCGCATGCTGATCACGCCCGCCTCGCGCTCGGAGAGCTGGTCGAGCAGGGCGTGCAGCTGCTGCTGGAGCAGGGTGAAGGAGACCGCGTCCGCCGGGGAGACGGCCTCGGTGTCCTCGATGAGGTCGCCGAACTCGCTGTCGCCTTCCTCGCCCAGCGGCATGCTCAGCGAGATCGGCTCGCGGCCGTAGCCCTGGACCTCGATGACCCTGTCGACGTCGAGCTCGGTCTCCTTGGCGATCTCCTCCGGCGTGGGCTCGCGCCCGAGATCGCTCTGCAGCCGGCGCTCCACCCGCGCCACCTTGTTGATGAGCTCCACCATGTGCACGGGGATGCGGATCGTCCGGGCCTGGTCGGCCATGGCCCTGGTGATGGCCTGCTTGATCCACCACGTCGCGTACGTGGAGAACTTGTAGCCGAGCCGGTAGTCGAACTTCTCGATCGTCCGGATCAGGCCCAGGTTGCCCTCCTGGATCAGGTCGAGGAAGAGCATGCCGCGGCCGGTGTAGCGCTTGGCGATGGAGACGACCAGCCGCAGGTTGGCCTCCAGCATGCGGCGCTTGGCCAGCTCACCGTCGTCGGCGACCCACTCCAGATCGGTGCGCAGCTCGGCGGGCAGGCCCGGCTCGGTGTCGAGCCGCTCCCTGGCGAACAGCCCGGCCTCGATGCGCTTGGCCAGCTCGATCTCCTGCTCGGCGGTGAGCAGCGGCACGCGCCCGATCTCCTTCAGGTACGCCTTGACCGAGTCGGCGCCGACGGCCGTGCCACTGTCGGCGACGTTGTCGTCGAGTTCGAGAACCTCTGCTGCTTCGGACAAAACACTCTCCTCGCTCGCTTTGGACACACGACGTATGAACGTGGGCCGGACCTGGAACATGGGGACTCGGGCCATCGCCACCTTGGGTCTGTTTCGAGGGACGGAAAACACAGGAGACCAGGCGGGCCTCCCCTGACCACGCTACCCAACAGTTCCTGGAACGTGGCTTCGACCGGGGATGGCGATTCGCCGCGACGACGATTACGCCGCCCGCGCCCACCAGCCGCCCAGCACGGGGCCACCACGCTGCCGCACCCACCAGCCGCCCAGCACAGGGTCACCACGTTGCCGCGCCCATCAGCGGCAACAGGCCAGGCACACGGGCCCGGTCGGCAGACGGCGGGCCGTGTCGGTGAGCCGGTCGTGCGGCGCCGGGCGGGCCTGTCAGCGGGGTAACGACTCCACATAGTCGGCCGCCTCGGCCATCAGGCGGCGCCAGACGGCCTCGTCCGGCACCGGCAGCGCCACCCACTCCCGCATCCGCCGCGCCCCCATCACCATCACCTCGGCCGTGCCCTCCCCCACCAGCTCCCCCGCCCGAGCGGCCGGGAGCTTGAGCACCACTCCGCCCTTGGCTTCGGAGAAGAACGCGAAAACCTTGCCGTTGACCTTGAGGCCCTCGGCGTGGAACATGCGCCCCAGGCTCACCTCGGGCCGGGCGAGGTGCTCCATGATCAGGTCGTCGTAGAGCTCCTGGGCGGTAGCCATGTGATGCTCCCTTCCTCGACACCCGCGAACGCCATCAGGCGCGCCGCCTCTGCCGACAGCTCCACCATCACGCCGTCGGACAGCGGGTGGAAGGGCTCGATCGTCAGCGCGCCGTTCTTAAGGTCCCACATGCCACCGACAGTTCCGTCGACGAGGAAGGTGGGGTAGATGACGGCTCCCACGCAGATCGTCTTGCGCTGTTCGGGGGTCATCAGGCGGCCGCGGTCGTGGAAGGCGACGATGAGGTTGTCGAACCAGGGCAGGAAGCGTACGGGCGCGGGCACGTCCTCGGCGGCGAGCGGAGCATCAGGCAGGTCATAAAGGACACGACCCTCGGTGTCATGAAATTTCCGTAAAAACGGCATCGACTCCACCACGGACCGCAGCCGCGTCAACCCCGACCACATCTGCACGTCCATGACGCTCGCCGGCCCGAACGCCGCCAGGTACCGCACCACCAGCCGCTCCACGGACGGCGCCCCCTCCAGCGGCCGCCCGAGCCACTCCTCGGCCAGCGTGAACGGCGTGGCCCCGCCTGTGCCCCAGATGCCGTTCGGCGGCGTGTGCACGACTGGCACCAGCGCCTGCGCCGACCACGCCAGCCCCGTCGGATCCACCGAGGGCCACCGCTCGCGCAGCAGGTCGCGCAGCTGCGGCCGGGTGAGCGTGCGCCCGGCCAGGTGCTTGCGGGCGAGCCCGGTCAGCTCGTCCAGGTCGACGTCCCGCATCACCCGTCCGAACGCCGCCTGCCTGCTGCGTGAGAGCACCACCTGCACCAGCGGCCGGATCCACAGGTAATCCTCGGCCGCCGCCAGATGCTGGGTCCCGCGCAGCAACGACCCCCGCACCACCTGCTTCCCGTACAGCAGCGCGGACAGGTCGGACTGGGTGAAGGAGGCCAGCCGCGACCACAGCCCGATGTACGGCGCGTCGATCTCCTGTCCCTGCACGGCGACCAGGCGCTCGATGGCCTCCAGCGGGGACAGCGGCGAGCGGCGGAGCAGGAGCTGGCGGTCGAGGGTGGTACGGGCGAGGACCCGGCGGTTGAGGATCATACGAGCAGCGTACGAACCAATGCGGCAAGAAAGCTTCCGCATTGCGCGGCTCGACCGATCAGGATCCGTCCACGACCTCGAGGGACGGGGCCGCGTCGGGCTCGGCGAAGGCCAGCAGCCGCAGCCCCTCCTCCTCGAGCAGGTCCGGCGAGGTCGAGGTGAACGGGCTGATGAGCAGCTTGGCCCGCTTGCCCGTGCGCTTGATCTGCCACGTCCCGGCCGCGAAGCCGTCCACCAGGTAGACCGCCTTGATCCGGAGGTTCTTGGTGGCGACCAGGCCCTTGTACTCCTCGGCCAGCACGCGGGTCCGGTCGGCGTGGCCCAGGATCAGCGTGTCGAAGTCGGGCAGGAACCGCACGGGCGCGGGCACGTCGCCGCCCGGCCTGGGCGCGTCCGGCAGGTCGTACAGCTCCCTGCCGGTGAAGTCAGTGAGCCTTTCCAGGTCCATGCCGGACATGATCCGCTTGAGGCCGCGCAGCCCGGACCAGGTCTGCACGTCGGCGGGCGTGGCCGGGCCGAACGCGGCGAGGTAGCGCTCGATCAGCGTCTCCACGCCGGCGGGTTCGAGGTCGATGCCGGGCAGGCCGAAGGCGGACTCGCGCGGGAAGCTCCACCGGTCCTCGGTCGGCACCATGATCAGCGGGGTGAGCATGCGTACGGCGTACCCGAGCGCCCGGTCGTACCCGCCGGGGAACTCCTCCAGCAGCCGGGGCCGCAGCTCGTTGAAGGTCATCGGCCCCGCGGCCAGCAGCCGGTCGGCGGCGGCCACGACGGCGTCGAAGTCGATCCCCTCGAAGCGGCGCGCCGCGGCGGCCAGCATGGGTGCCACCACCGGCCGGAACACGGCGAAGTCCGCGGCCGTCACCAGGTGCAGCGTGGCCCGCCACATGGTGGCCCGCACGAGCGTGCGCGCGTGCAGCGCCGCGTGCAGGTCGTCACGCGCGAAGCCCGCCAGCCTGGACCACACGCCGAGGTACGGGGGCCGCGGCTCCTGCGCCTGCAGCCCCACCAGCCGGTGCACGACGTCCGCCACGTCGCCCTTGTGCCGGTCGAGAAGGTGCTGACGGGCCAAAGTGGCCCGGTTGAGGTCCCCGAGGGTGAGCATTTACATATCATGCCTTTCCCCACCGAATCGGTGCGTTCGTCCTACCCGGCGCTGGCCGACGGCTTCGCCTACCTCGACGGCGCGGCCGGCACCCAGACCCCTCAATCGGTGATGGACGCCATCTCCGCCGCCTACCGGACCGGCCTCGGCAACGTCGGCGGCGCCTTCCCCGCCAGCCACCGCTCCGACGCCATCGTGGCGGGCTGCCGCGCCGCCGTGGCCGACCTGGTCGGCGGCCAACCGGACGGCGTGATACTCGGCCCGAACATGACCACCCTGACGTACCGGCTGGCCAGGGCCATCGCGGGCCCGGGCGACGAGGTGGTCGTCTCCAGGCTCGACCACGACGCGAACGTGCGCCCGTGGACGCAGACCGGCGCCACCGTCCGCTGGGCCGAGGTGGACCCGGTCACCGGGGAGCTGCCGGTCGAGCAGTACGCGGAGCTGATCGGCGAACGTACCCGGGTGGTCGCGGTGACGGCGGCCAGCAACATCCTCGGCACCCGCCCCGACGTGCCCGCCATCGCCGAGCTGGCGCACCGGGCGGGCGCGCTGATGTACGTGGACGGCGTGCACGCCACCCCGCACGGTCCGGTGGACATGCGCGCGCTCGGCGCCGACTTCTACGCCACGAGCGCGTACAAGTGGTCGGGGCCGCACATCGGCGCGGTCGTGGCCGATCCGGCGCTGCTGGAGACGATCAGGCCGGACAAGCTGGCCTCCTCTCCTGACACGGTGCCGGAGCGGTTCGAGACGGGGACGGCGGCCTTCGCCGACCTGGCCGGGGTGACGGCGGCGGTGGACCACCTGGCCGCCATGGTGCCCGGCACGGGCACCCGCCGCGAGCGCCTGCTGGCCTCGATGACCGCGGTGGAGGAGCACGAGCTGGGGCTGTTCGCGGTGCTGATCGAAGGGCTGGAGACGATGCCGCACGTCACGGTGTACGGCAAGCCGGCCAGGCGGACCGCCACGGCCTACTTCAACGTGGCCGGTCACACCCCGCGCCAGGTGGCCGAGCACCTGGCCGGGCTGGGGGTGAACGTCTGGAACGGCCACAACTACGCCTGGGAGCTGACCGGCGCGCTCGGCATCCGCGACTCGGGCGGGGCGGTCCGAGCGGGCCTGGTCCACTACAACGACCGCTCCGACGTGGACCGGCTGCTCGACGGCGTGGCCCAATTGGCCTGAGCAAGGTGGGACCCCACCCGGCGGCGGCTGGGTGGGGTCCCGTTCAGGGCCACACCCGGCGGCGGCAGGGTGAGGCCCCGTCTAGGGGCGGGAGGTCACCTGGGCGCGGTGCAGCTGTTGAAGCCCGAGTTGTAACCGTCCGCGAAGCCCATCTGGTAGTCGTCGCTACCTGTGAACTTGAGGTTGTACGGCTTGTTGGCCGAGCAGGCGGCCCGACCCTCGGTGTAACCGGTCTCCCTTCCCCGGTTGTACTGCCGCTGCCGCTGCCGCTCCCGCGGGGGCTGGCCTGCGACGTGCGTGCTCGTCTGCGCGCCGATCACGGTCGTCTCTGCGAGGGTCTGGGCGGCCGAGGCCGGTGAGGCCGCGACCGGTCCGAGTGTGACAGCGGTGATAAGCGCTGGACCAGCCAGCATCAGGCTCGTCTTGATGCGCATCCTGGTCTCCCTTCCGGTCACCACCCAGATTGGCCGGACCCGTGTCACCGCGCCGTGATGGCGGCGTGACGGTGGCGTCACCGGGGCCGGCTCAGCGGCCGCGCGCCGGCCGCAGACCCGCGACCAGGTCGCGCAATCGGGGAGTCGGCTGGAGGCCGAGCTCGGTGTGGAGATTTCGCTCGTAGAGCTGGAAGTGGCGCAGAGCCTCCGCCTGGTTACCCTCCGCGAGGTGGGCCTCGATGAGCGCGGCGCACGCGCTTTCCCGCAGGGGCTCGGCATGCGCGGCCACGTTCGCGGCCGTCACCGCCTCGGCGAACCGCCCCTGCCGGACGAAGATCCCCGACAGCGCCTCCAGTGCGTGCAGCCGCAACTGGTGCCACTCGTCCGCGGCGGCGAGGACCCATTCCTCGTACCAGCCGGGCAGCAGGCCGTCGGACAGCACCTCGACGGACTGCGCGCTGACCTCGGGCTCCTCGAGCTCGGCGGCGGGGTCGAGCAGGCGCCGCGCCAGCGACCGGGCCTCTTCGAAGTCCACGCCGGTCTCCGGGCACAGCCCTATCTCGCTCGCTCCGACCTCGAGCATCCGCCGCCCGGCGTCGTCGAGTCGGGCCAGCGCGGAACGCAGGTTGGCCTGCGCGCGCTTCTCCGGCGCGTCGGGCCAGAGCGTGGTCGCCATCATGCTGCGGGGAACCGTCCTGCGGCTGATGGCGAGGAACGCGAGCAGGCGTTCCGACCCGCTGGAGACCGCGAGCTGCTCGCCTCCGGCCAGCAGCCGGAAGCCGCCCAGAAGCGTCAGACGAAAAGGTCGCTCCACCATCTTCCGGTCCCCTCGTGGTGCGGGATCAGTCCGGGGAGCCGTTGTTCACTTACCCTCCGTCCGCCGGAATGAACGGCGGCCCTCCGGTGCCTGCAGCGGACGAAGTCGTACATGAGAGAGGGCGTCTCACAGAACTACCCCGTTCGAGGTGCGGCGATGGTCACCCACGGTCGCCGTGGGCCGTCTGCGGACCGTCAGCCCCAGAGCAGGAGGAGCGCCCCGCCACGAGGGACGCATGTCGAGGACCTGGCACGCCCGGGCCGCTGCTCACGCCCATCGGCCAGAACGATCACCTCGACCTGCGCGCGACGAGCGTCGATCCGCACGACCGCGTGCGAGCGGGACCTCGGCATTGTTTGCCTGCCCGATAAGGGCTGCCAAACAATCTGGCCGCCACGATCCTGGTGGCACAGGCCGCCGGCGGGGAGCGGTCCGCGACGCCGCCTGCGACCAACGCCGCACCCGCATCGTCGGATACTCCCTGATCGCCGGAGAGGCGGTTCGGAGTGATCATGTAGTTGACGGCTGGATGGTGATTGTGATCATCTCGACGGCCCACAGGCCGGAGGCAGGGCCCCCTGATCCGTCGGTGGCCAGGTCGGCGGCGGAGTTCGTGGTGAAACTGCGTGAGCTCAAAGCGTGGGCGGGCCTGACCTATCGGGACCTGGAAGCGCGTGCCCGCGCTGCGGGTGATTCGCTGCCGTACACCACGCTGTCGTCGGCTTTGGGCCGCAAGACCTTGCCGCGGGAGCGGCTGGTTGCGGCGTTTGTCGGGGCGTGCGGCATCGATCAACAATCGGTGTCAGCATGGGTGGAGGCGCTGCGCCGCTTGTCGATGGAGGCCGCTGTGCCGCGCGCCGGGCGGGTGTCGTGGCCCGCCATGCGGGAAGATGAGCGGTCGGCAGGCACCCACGGACGGCTGGGGCAGGGCGGTGTCAATCGTCTCAGGGCTGTGACCGGCGTGTTTCAGTCGATCGGTGATAGGTACGGCGGGCATGCCGTCGTCGATCAGATGCTGAGCAATCATGAGCGCGCCAGCCGTTTTCTCACCACCGGGGATGGCTCTCTGGATGATCGCCGGCGGCTCCTTGCCGCTTTGGCTTATGACGCCGCAGGCACCGCGTTCAGCTGCTTTGATGCCGGACGATTGCCGGCCGCGCTGCGATTCTACGAGCGAGCCCTGGAACTGGCCGAGAGCGCCGGCTCGGTCGACGTGCAGGTTTGCGTCCTGATGGATTTGGCGTTCGTCCCGGTCCGCTTCGATGCCGCGTCCGATGATCTACGCCACGCGGCGCAGGCGGCCGAGCGCGCCTGCCAGCTCGCCAAGGGCCTCGGATCCGCACGGGTCCGGGCCGCCTGTGCGGCCCGGGAAGCTTACGCGAACGCTCGACTTCACGATCGCCGCGGTTTCGAGCGGGCGATGGGCCGCGCCGTGACCGCGCTGGAGCGCGGGTACGACGACAATGACCCGCCCTGGCTCATGTGGTTCACCGAGTCCACCATGCATTGCACCCTCTCCGAGGGGTGGGCTGCCCTCGGCGAACACGACAAGGCCCTCGATCATGCCGAGCGGGCTGTACATGTTGCGGACGCTCACCATGATGCTCACTACGTGCGCTGCGCCACTTGGCGCTGGCTCGAGCTGGCGCTTGCCCGCGTCGCCGCAGGGGAGCCGGATCAGGGTTGCCACGATGCGCTCACCGGACTCCGCCTCAGCCGGCCGGTCATCTTGTCCGAGCTGAACGTGCGATTAGCCGCTCAGTTCGCCACGGCCATCAGCGGCTTCCGCACGCGCACCACCCGGGATTTCCTCGCTCAGCACCATCACATTGCCAGCCCATGGACATGAGCATGTGACAGATCTGACTGGAACTCCAGGAGCCACACCATCCGCAACGCCTCCGGCGCGCAGAACGTGCACCTCCCGCTTTTTCGTACAAGTTCGTACAGCATAAGGCCTTGACCCGATGTGATGGAGCCGCAAACAATGTTCGTGATCCACTCAGACCATATTCGCTTTGATCTGGCGAATTGATTTTGCCCACTCGCCGAATTCAACGATCACGTCGGCAGCTGGCGGCAAGCGGCGGTTTCGCCATTGCCGTGGCACGGTTACTTTCCTTTACTGCATACATTTTCATGGCGTTGCGACGCGAAAGTGCGGGCCGCTTGCCGGTGTTTCGCCGTCAGCTCGGCGTGTCCCATCTGGTGCGCAACGGCCTGCTCACCGCGGCAGCCCGCACAGGGCTGCCCGCTCCGGCCGGCCTCGCCGCCCGGGGCGTGCCGCCGACCAACTGAGGAGGATGGAGATGCCCTACGTCGTCGCCGCAATAGTGGCGGTCGGTCTGCTGTGTTTCATCGATCTGGTGCTCACCGTCGGCGTCATCGGGCGTTTGCGGGAGCATACTCAGCTGCTCGCACAGGGTGCGGGAGCGCCGATTCCCTTCAAGGACATGACCCTGCCGGTGGGGGCGTCTCCACCACCCTACTCGGCGTCGACCATTGACGGCCGGCACGTGTCTTTGAGCGCTCAACGCGGACCCACCGTGGTCGGATTCTTCATGCCAGGGTGCGACGCATGCGAGGAAGAGATTCCCGAATACCTCCGCTATGCCGCCGAATTGCCGGACGGCCAGGCCGACGTTTGGGCCTTCGTCATCGCCGACGAAGACGACGACGAGGCGGCGGAGGTGAAGGCTCAGCAACTGGCAACGGGTGCGCGAGTCATCCGAGAGACCGACAAAGGCCCGGCGATGGCGGCATTCGCCGTACGCGCCTTCCCCGCATTCTGCGTGGTGAGCGAGGATCGGGCCGTCACGGCCACGGCGGGAAGGGTCGCCGACCTGCCGAAGCCTTCCGGCGCACCAGCCGATAACCGCCATCACGCCGCAACCGGCCTCTAGCAGCGCAACGGATTCCCATCATGCTGACTCAGGCGATCATCACCGCGGCAGGCACCGGCCTCCTTCTGATTCTCGCCGTGATGATGCTACGAGCCCAGTTCGTGATCGTCACGGTCGAGGGTGACAGCATGGCTCCCCTTCTCCGCCCGGGCGACCAGCTCGTCGTCCGCAGGAAGGGCTTGGAGCAGATCCGCGCCGGAGACATCGTCGTCCTTGAACCGCCTGACTCACGTGGTGGCCCCGGCCGATCCGAGTCCGTGGGCCTGCGGGGACGGCATTGGGTCATCAAGCGAGCCGCAGCGCTGCCCGGAGAACCGGTGCCGGAGGGGCTGACCTATGCCCCCGACGTGCCCCGGGAAGCCATCGTGCCCGCCGGCCGGCTTTTCGTCCTGGGGGACAACGCGATCAACAGCATCGACTCACGCGCCTACGGAAGCGTACCGGGCCGCGACGTCCTGGGAGTCGTCATACACATCCGGGCCTTTCGCCAAGAACGATCGAACGCCCGACACGTTTCCCGTCTATAGCGATGCGTGAACGCGCACGCACGACCCTTGCCGCAATCCACTGTCCCCTACGAAAAGGAAGGAATGGAATGGTAAGAGTAATCAGCTCTCTAGGCGATCGACTGCTCGGACTTATCGTCCCGAGGGTCGTCGGCCAGGCCGCCGCATGCACATCCGCCAACTGCGACAGAGGTATCGGAGCATGCTGCGCCAAGCGGACGAGAAGGTGCTGCTACAAGAGCGGGCAGGACGTCTGGTGCTACTGCGGCTGCCGAACTGGCTGCGGGGATTGCGCAATCGGCTGCTGACAAACCAGCCCCAATGTCCTTGCCGCAATCCAGCGTCCCCCACGAAAAGGAAAGGAGTGGAATGGTAAGAGTAATCAGCTCTCTAGGCGATCGACTGCTCGGACTTATCGTCCCGAGGGTCGTCGGCCAGGCCGCCGCATGCACATCCGCCAACTGCGACAGAGGTATCGGAGCATGCTGCGCCAAGCGGAAGAGAAGGTGCTGCTACAAGAGCGGGCAGGACGTCTGGTGCTACTGCGGCTGCCAAGTCTTCGGCGACGACTGCACAACCGCCTGACGAGCAACCAGGCCTGATGTTGACGCCCAAGCCGGGGCAGATCTCGGCAGAGCCTGCCCCGGCCTCCTCTTGGACCATCATGATTCGCATAGCCGTTGTCGCATTAGGCCTGGCTTCCCGGGCCGCGCCGTTTCACCTGGCACTGTATGGGCTGCTCGTCATCCTCATGGCCGCTCTCCCGGTCGCCACCGCCTGGCTGATCAAACTCATCCTGGACCGGCTTGGCGGGTCGGTGTTCGGCCCGGGCCTCTACTGGCTCGGAGCCGGCCTCGCGATCGTCGGGCTGATCACCGCACTGCTGCCGCAGGCGGTTCAGTATCTCCGGGGAGAGATGGAGCGCAGGACCGCCCTGCTGGCTCAGGACCGGCTCTACACCGCGGTCGGGGGGTTTCCCGGTCTCGGACGATTCGAGGATCCGCGCTTTCTCGACCGGCTGCGGCTCGCTGAACAAGCCGCCGCCAGAACCTCTGGCCAGTTGTTCGACGGCCTGCTCGGAGTCACCGCCGGAGCTCTGACGACCGGTGGATTCATCGCCTCTCTTGCCGTGCTGGACCCAGCCGTCACCGGCGCGCTTCTCCTCTCCATGATCCCGATTCTGCTCGCCGAGATCTCGCTCAGTCGAAGCCGGGCAAGGATGTTGTGGTCGGTGAGTCCCACCGAGCGACGGGAACTGTTTTACGGCTGGTTGCTGAGCAACGTTGACGCGGCCAAGGAAGTCCGGCTGTTCGGGGCCGGCGCATTTCTGCGGAAGCGAATGTCGGCCGAACGGCAGGCGGCGAATGCGGCGAAACGACGTATGGATCGGCGGGAACTTGTCATCCAAAGCACGTTGAGCTGGCTCAGCGCCACGGTCGCGGGCGGAGGCTTGCTTCTGGCCATCCACGCAGCCGGCCAGGGAAAGCTGACAGCAGGCGACATCGCGCTGTTCATCGCCGCAGTGGCCGGCACCCAGGCCTCCTCGACAAACATGGTTTCCGAGATCGCTACGGCACACCATGCCTTGCTGCTGTTCGGCTATTACCGAGACATCGTCAGCAGCGAACCGGACCTCAAGTCTCCTGCCCAGCCTCTGCCGCTGCCTGTTCTCAGCCAAGGCATCAGGTTCCGTGACGTCTGGTTCCGCTACAGCCCGGATCATCCCTGGGCGCTGCGCGGCATCGACCTGTTCATTCCACACGGCCAGGCAATTGGGCTGGTGGGAGCCAACGGAGCGGGTAAGAGCACCTTGGTCAAGCTGCTGTGCCGCTTCTACGATCCCGAACGAGGCGCGATCCTTTGGGACGGAGTCGACATCCGTGATGTTCCGGTGGACGAACTGCGCACCCGGATCTGCGCCGTCTTCCAGGACTACATGTGCTACGACTTGACCGCCGCCGAGAACATCGCCATCGGCGACGTCCGGGCACTGGGCGATCGACCCAGCATCGAGAAGGCGGCGCGAAACGCCGGCATCCACCGCAGGCTCGCCGAGCTGCCTCTCAGCTACGACACCATGCTGAGCCGCACCCATCTCAGCGCCGCGGAAAACTCCGAAACCGGAGTTCTGCTGTCCGAAGGGCAGTGGCAGCGGCTGGCACTCGCCCGCGGGCTTTTGCGGGAAGGGCGCGAGCTGATGATCCTGGATGAGCCGAGTTCCGGCTTGGACGCCGAGGCAGAGCATGAGATCCACATCCGGCTACGTGAGCACCGGCACGGCCAGACCAGCCTGCTGATCTCCCATCGCCTGGGAACGGTCCGCACCGCCGATCACATCGTGGTGCTGGCTGACGGAAGGGTTGCAGAAGAGGGCACACACGACCAGCTCATGGCCTCAGGTGGCGTGTACGAGCGACTGTTCAGCCTGCAGGCCGAGGGCTACCAGCCCGGCAATTCGGGCGAGCCCGACGACGCAGAGTCTGACCTGCGGCAACAGCCGGTACCGCGGAACCGGTCCACCGCAACGTGATCATGCCGCGGGTCCGCAGAGCCGCAACGCTCCTCAACGTCGTGGGTGCTGAATCGATCAGCCATGCCGCTCGTCGCGCCCCTTTCTGTCCCTGAGTCGGAGCCGGCCTGGACGGTGAGCGGCCCTGGCGGGGTCAGCAGGCTCGGCCGCGCGGTGATGGTGACGCTGCCGGTGGCGTTCGGGCGAGGGCGCCGGCGGTGAGCTCGTCGAACCCGCCCTTCTCCAGGCCTGCGCGGAATGAACACCGGCCTCCGCGCGCTTGCTGGAAAGCAGTCGTACATGAAAGAAGGCGTGTCCCATGTCCCCGCAGGCCGACGCGGCCCGGCTCATCGTGCAGGCACTGGAGGCGGAAGGCGTCGAGTACGTCTTCGGCATCCCCGGTGAGGAGAACATCCACTTCGTCGACGCGCTCCAGGACTCCTCCATCCGCTACGTCCTCGTACGCCACGAGCAGGCCGCGGCGTTCATGGCCGAGATCTACGGCAGGCTGACCGGCAAGGCGGGGGTGGCCTCGGCCACGCTCGGCCCGGGCGCGATCAACCTGCAGCTCGGCGTGGCCGACGCCACCACCAACAGCACCCCCGTGGTGGCGATCACCGCGCAGGTCGGGCTCGACCGCATCTACAAGGAGTCGCACCAGGTGGTGGACCTGGTGTCGATGTTCAGGCCGATCACCAAATGGGCGGAGCTCGTGCCGTCGCCGCAGGCGCTGCCCGAGATGATCCGCAAGGCGTTCAAGACCGCGCAGACCGAACGTCCAGGCGCCGTTTACCTCGCCATCCCCGAGGACGTCGAGTCGGCGCCGGTGCCCGCCGGCCTGCGCCCGCTCCCCCTCAACGTGGTACGCCCCCAGGACCCCTCGCCCGCCCAGATCGCCCGCGCGGCCGACGTGCTGGCCGCCGCGCGCCGGCCGATCGTGCTGGCCGGGCACGGCGCCACGCGCGCCGGTGCCGCGCAGGCGCTGGTGCGGTTCTCGGAGCGGCTCGGGCTGCCGGTGGCGACCACGTTCAACGGCAAGGGCGTCTTCCCCGACGACCACCGCCACGCGCTGGGCGCGGTGGGCTTCATGCGGCACGACTACGTGAACTTCGGGTTCGACGAGGCGGACGTGCTGATCAGCGTGGGGTACGAGCTCCAGGAGTTCGACCCGGTCAAGATCAACCCGGCGCGGGACAAGAAGATCATCCATATTCACCAGTTCCCGGCCGAGGTGGACGACCACTACCCGGTGGCGGTCGGCGTTCAGGGGGACATCTCGCGGTCGCTGCACGCGCTCGGTGACGCCGTGCACCGGCGCTTCGAGATCAACGGCACCGGGGAGAAGATCCGCCGCATGGTGCGTGAGGAGCTGGAGCAGGGGCGGTCGGAGGGCGCCTTCCCGCTGTCGCCGCGCCGGGTGGTGGCCGACATCCGCGAGGCGATGGGGCGCGAGGACATCGTGCTGGCGGACACGGGGGCGGTGAAGATGTGGATGGCCCGCATGTACCCGACGTACGAGCCGAACACGATGCTGGTCTCCAACGGCCTGTCGTCCATGGGCTTCTCGGTGCCGGGCGCGCTGGCGGCCAAGCTGGCCTTCCCGCACCGCAAGGTGCTGGCGGCCACGGGTGACGGCGCCTTCCTGATGAACTCGCAGGAGCTGGAGACCGCCGTACGGGAGCGGATCCCGTTCGTGGTGCTGGTGTGGGTGGACGGCGCGTACGGGCTGATCAAGTGGAAGATGGATCTGGAGCTGGGGCGCGACTCCAATGTCGCGTTCGGCAACCCGGACTTCGTGAAGTACGCGGAGAGCTTCGGGGCGCGCGGCTACCGGATCACCGGCGCGGACGAGCTGCTGCCGACGCTGCGCAAGGCGCTGGCGGACGACGTGGTGTCGGTGATCGCGGTGCCGGTCGACTACTCGGCGAACCTGGAGCTGACCGACAAGCTGGGCGAGCTCACCGGCCCCTTCTGATCGGGTCAAAGGCTCAGCACCAGGATCCCCGCGCCGAGCAGGAAGTCGAGGACCATGCAGAACTCCGCCATCGACCGCGCCACCACCTGCTTGGCCCGCCAGACGAGCACGTCCTGTACGCCGTGGCCGATCAGCGCCGCCGCGACCAGGAAGCCGCCGGTCTGGGGCGACAGGGTCAGCGCCAGCACCGCCGCCCCGCCGAAGACCAGCATGCCCGGGACCTGCGCCGCCGTCAGCAACGGCTGGCGCAACAGCCCGCCCGCCAGTCCGAGGACGATGAGGGAGATCGCGCCGCCGATCAGGCTGGGCCAGGGATCGATCCCGAGCTTGTCCAGCGCCACCCACGCCACGGTGCTGATGACGAACAGGGCCCAGACCGTGCCTGGCTTGCCGAGCACTGCCGTACCGAGGTAGATGAGCGCTGCCAGGAAGACGACGAAGCCCAGGCTGCGGCCGTCCTCGAAGTCCAGGAGGCTCAAGGTGGCGAAGCTCAGCCCGAGCAGGGTGGGCCAGCGATGGGCGATGGCCGGCAGCGCGCGGGGAGGCGCAGAAGATCGGTTCATGCGCCAAGTGTCGCCAGTGGGCCGCCGGCGACACAGATCTCGCGCGCTCGAGGTCCGGATTCTTGGTGACCTGGTCCCGATAGCCACGGCGGCCCGGCGGCGGTGCGGGCCGTAAGATCGGCGAGGTGAGCCTGCCCGCCGTCCCCGAGGTGCCGGCGCCGCCGGTCGAGCCGGCGCGCGACCCGTACCACGTCTATCTCGACTCCCTCACCAGCCCCGAGTCGCGCCGCACGATGCGCGGCTGCCTCGACCGGCTGGCCCGGCTGCTCACCGGCGACGAGAGCGCCATGGGCGCGGGCCAGCCGTGGCATTTGCTGCGCTACGAGCACACGGTCCGCATCCGTACGATGCTCACGGACCAGGGCTGGTCGGCGGCCTACGTGAACAAGCACCTGGTGGCGCTGCGGCGCGTGCTGAAGGAGGCGTGGCGGCTGGGCCAGACCAGCGCCGAGGACTTCGCCCGCGCCTCCGACCTGGCCCCGGTACGCCAGAGCCGCCTGCCAACCGGGCACCACGTGCCACCCGAGGTGGTCGGGGCGGCCCTGTCGGCCTGCGACGACTCGCCGGCGGGAGTGCGGGACGCGGCGCTGATCGCCGTCCTCTACTCCACCGGCTGCCGGCGCGCCGAGCTCGGGGGCCTGTCGCTGGCCGACTACGACCCGGGCAGCCGGTCGCTGCGGGTGCGCGGCAAGCGCGACAAGGAGCGCCTCGTCTATCTCACCACCGACGCGATCGGGCTGGTGGAGCGGTGGCTGGCGATCCGGGGGGACTCGCCTGGGGCGCTGTTCAGCCCGATCAGCAAGGCGGGCCGGCTGCGGATGCGCGACGGGCGGCCTGTGGGGCTGACCGGGCAGGGCGTCGCCGACATCCTGGCCCGCCGCCTGGCCGAGGCGGGGGCGTCCCGGCGTACCGCGCACGACTTCCGGCGCACGTTCATCGGCGAGCTGCTGGACGCCGGGGTGGACCTGGCCACGGCCCAAGCCCTGGTCGGCCACTCCTCCCCCGCCACGACGGCCCGCTATGACCGCCGCCCGGAGAAGACGCGCCGCGACGCCGTCGACCGCCTCCGCCTGCCCGCCCCCCGCCCCCTGTCCTGAGGACCACACCCGTCCCACCGCCTGCCGGCTGGGGAGGCGAGGGAAGACCGCCGCCGTTGGCGGACGAGGTGGGCGGGCGGGTGGAGTCGTGGCGATCGGGCTGAGCGGGCGGTGGGTCAGCCGGCGAGGTGGGGAAGCACGCCGGTGTTGTGGAGACGGTCGCGGGCGGCGGCGATGGCCTCGTCGGTCGTGGCGAACACCTGCCCCGCCCGGTCGAGCCGGGCCAGCACCCCGAGGGCCTTCAGCGGCTGGTGGTGGCGGTCCGGGATGCCCGAGACGTACACGCTGATGCCGCGCCGCTCGAGCCGTTCGATCGCGTTACCCAGGACCAGCGCGCCGCTGGCGTCGATGGTGGTGACGCGGGACATGCGCAGCACCACCACGGACACGTCCGTCACCTCCGACAGCTCCATCAGCAACCGGTGGGCCCCGGCGAAGAACAGCGGCCCCGCCAGGCGGTAGGTGACGATGTGCTCGGCGAGCCGCGCGTGCTCGTCCTCCGTGTGATGGGGCTGCAGGTCGTGGCGGAGCGGCTCGGCGTCGAGGCGCGCGTTGCGTGCCATGGCGCGCACGGCGAGCGCCCCCGCCACCACCAGGCCGAGGATGACGGCGAGCACCGTGTCGAGCGTCAGCGTGGCGACGGCCGTCAGCACCAGCACCGCGGCGTCGCCCCGGGTGGACCTGAACATGCCCCTGACCGTGTCGACCTCCACCATGCGCACCGACGTGGCCAGCAGCACCCCGGCCAGCGCGGCCAGCGGGATCCTGGCGACCAGCCCGGCGGCGGTGTAGACGATCGCGGCCAGGATCGCCGCGTGGGCCAGCGCGGCCAGCCGGGACTGGGCGCCGGAGCGGACGTTGACCGCAGTGCGCACGATGGCGCCCGTGCCGGGCATGCCGCCGAACAGCGGGGTGACGAGGTTGGCCACGCCCTGGCCGAACAGCTCCCTGTCGGGGTCGTGCCGGTGCCCGCCGCTCAGCCCGTCGGCGACGGAGGCCGACAGCAGCGACTCCAGCGCGGCCAGGGCGGCCACCGCGACGGCGGGGGCGATCAGGGACGGCAGCGCGCCCGGGTCCAGGAACCCCAGCGACGGCGCGGGCAGGCCGGACGGCAGGTCGCCGATCCTGGCCAGCGGCAGCCCGGTCAGCTCGGCGACCACGGTGGCGGCGGCCACGGCGAGCAGCGCGAAGGGCAGGCTCGGCCGCACGCGCGCGGCCACCAGCACCGCCGCGGCCACCGCGACGGCGACGAGCATGGCCCACCAGTGCGGCCGGCTGAGGAAGTCGAGGACGGCGTGCCAGGCCACGATCGCAACCTTGTGGCTGCCGTCCGGCTCGACGCCGAGCGCGTGGGGCACCTGCTGCAGGCCGATCACGCAGGCGATGCCGACGGTGAACCCCGCCACGACCGGGGCGGGGACCAGGGCCATGCAGCGGCCGGCGCCGGTCAGCGCGAGCACGACGAGCAGCAGCCCGGCCAGCACGCCGACGGTGAGGACACCGGTGGCGCCGTGGGTGTCCATGATCGGCATGAGCATCACCGTCATGGCGCCGCTCGTGCCCGACACCTGGAAGTTGGAGCCGCCGAGCAGGGCCGCCAGCGACCCGGCGACCACGGCCGTGGCCAGCCCGGACGCGGCGCCGAGCCCCGAGGACACGCCGAACCCGAGGGCCAGCGGCAGTGCGACGACCGCCACCGTGAGCCCGGCGAGCAGATCCTGGCGGGGACGGCGGCACATGGCGGCCAGCGCCTCGCGCTCCGGCAGCACGGCCCGCAGCCGCCCCCAGGCAAAGGTCAGCACGTCCGTCACGTTACGTCACCTTTCGGTGTCATTCTGTGACCGGTCATGAGCGTGAAGCGTCGTCTCACTGTCACTCCCTTGAGCAAAGCCCGCCCCGCAATGCCCCAAATTGCAGCTTTCTGCAATTGGTCAAGCGGTTGTCACCGTATGAATTACACCCCTTCTCAGCTGCCTAAACGAGATGTTCGCGAGGCGAGAAACGGGAAGTTCACCCGCCGGCGGAAAGGAGCGAGAAGGCACGCTCGGCCGCCCGCACCGCCTCCTGCTCCACCTCCGCCAGCGGCCGCCCCTCCGCCAGCAGGTCCACGTTGCGCCGGGCCAGCACCCGCTGGGCGGCCAGCACCTGCCCGGCGACCAGATCGGCGGTCAGGTCGTCGGTCGTCTCCGCGAGCGCCTCGGCCAGGGCCCGCTCGTCCAGCGACATGTGCTGGAACAGCCGGGCGGCCAGGCTGGGCGTGGAGAACACCATCCGGTTGTAGGCCAGCACCTCCGGGTCGTCGCTGAGCCCCGTGACGGGGTCATGCCTGGCGAGCCCGTCGAGAAAGTGGCGGCGCAGCGCCTCCAGCGGCCGCTCCCCCGGCTTTCGCCGCCGCACGACGCGGGCGGCCTCGCCCTGGTGGTCGGCGATCCGGTGCAGCACGAGGTCTTCCTTGGTCGGGAAGTACTTGAACAGCGTCGGCTTCGACACCCCCGCCGCCGCCGCGATCTCCGTCACGGGCACCTCGTCGAAGCCGCGCTCCAGGAAGAGCGTGATGGCCGCCGCCGAGATGGCCTCGTGGACGCGCTGCCGCTGGAGCTCCCGTAGTCCCGTCATGAGCACACCCTAGCAAAAGTATTAACCTGGTTAATCTCTTAACCGAGTTAACACTTTCCGAGGGAGGTGCGAGTGGGCACGCTCGACGACGAGAGGCAGTACGTCGAACGCTGCAAGGCCGGTCTGCGCAGGATGCTCGAAGGCGCGCGCGACAACGTGATCGTCGGTGAGACCGTGGCCGGCGACCGCTACAGCGCCGAGCGGCTGGGACGCCACCTGAAGAGCCTGGCCAAGGAGCTGAGCGAGGAGCCCGACGGGCCGCCGTTCTTCGGCCGGCTGGACTTCGGCCAGGGCTCTGCCGAGCACGGCGGGCGCGCCTACCACATCGGCAGGCGGCACATCACCGGCGAGCACGGAGGCCCGCCCGTGGTGATCGACTGGCGCGCGCCGGTCGCGCGGGCGTTCTACCGGGCCAGCGCCCGTGACCCGCAGGGCGTCGCGGTGCGCCGCCGCTTCGGCTGGTCGGGGACGACGCTGACGAGCTTCGAGGACGAACGGCTCGAGCAGGGCGAGGAAGGCAGGTCGCGCATTCTGGCCGCCGAGATCGAACGCCCCCGCGTCGGCCCCATGCGCGACATCGTGGCCACCATCCAGCCGGAGCAGGACGACCTCGTACGCGCCGACCTGGACGCCTCGATCTGCGTCCAGGGCGCGCCGGGCACCGGCAAGACGGCGGTCGGGCTGCACCGGGCGGCGTACCTGCTGTACGCGCACCGGCAGCGGCTCGAACGCTCCGGCGTGCTGGTGCTCGGCCCCAACCGGGCCTTTCTCGGCTACATCTCCGCCGTGCTGCCCGCGCTCGGCGAGATGGACGTCGTACAGACCACTCTGGAGCGCCTGCTCGCCACCGTCCCCGTCACCGCCGTGGACAGCGAGGCCGCCGGGATGGTCAAGCACGACGTCCGGATGGCGGAGGTCCTGCGCAAGGCCCTGTACGGGCGGATCAGCAAGCCGGTGGAGCCGGTGGCGGTGCCCGACGGCTCCTACCGGTGGCGGGTGCAGGAGGACGAGCTGCGCCGCATCGTGGACGACACGCGCCGCGAGTCGCTGCCGTACGGGGTGGGCAGGGAGCGGGTCCAGGCCAGGGTGGTCTCCGCGATCCGCCGCCAGTCGGAGGCGAGGGGGCGGACGGCCGGCGCGGCCTGGACCCGCAAGATCGCCCGCGGCGTCATCCCGTTCCTTGACGCCGTCTGGCCCGCCGTCAAACCGGAAGAGGTCCTGTACGGGGTCCTGCGGGGCGAGGCGGTCGCAGGCGTGCTGACGGACGCCGAGTGGGCGGCCGTCACCTGGGCCAGGCCGCCACGCAGCGTCAAGAGCGCCAAGTGGACGGCCGCCGATCTCGTGCTGCTCGACGAGATCGCCGGCCTCATCGAGCGCCCGCGCGGCTACGGCCACGTCATCCTCGACGAGGCCCAGGACCTGTCGCCCATGGAGTGCCGCGCCGTGGCCAGGCGCAGCGAGCACGGTTCGCTCACCGTGCTCGGCGACCTGGCCCAGGGCACCACGCCGTGGGCGGCCTCCTCGTGGCCGGAGCGCATGGCGCTGCTGGGCAAGCCGGAGGGCCGGGTCATCGCCCTGACCACCGGCTTCAGGGTGCCCGCCGCCGTGGTCGAGCTGGCCAACACCCTCCTGGCGGCGCTGGCCGTCCAGGTGCCCGCGACCCGCTCGTACCGCTCGGACGGCCGCCTGCGCGTCACGCACGTGAGCGGGCTGGAGAAGGGAGTGGTGGCGGCGGTGCGCGAGGCGCTGGCGTTCGAGGGGTCGGTCGGGGTGATCGCGGCGGACGCCGACGTCGAGGCGCTCACGTCCGCGCTCTGGGACGAGGGCATGGACGTGGACGGCCGCCTCAGCGTGCAGCCCGCCTCGCTGGTCAAAGGCCTGGAGTACGACCATGTGATCGTGGCCGAGCCCGCCGCCATCGCCGAGGCCGAGCGGCGCGGCCTGAACCGCCTGTACGTCGCAGTCACCCGCGCCGTCTCCCGGCTGGACGTCGTACACGCCAGGGCTCTGCCGCACCAGCTTTCCCGCCCGGCAGAAGCCATTTGATTTCCCTACATATCCCGGTACGTCGGCTCGACAGGACGGGCGCCTTCGGTGTGTGATGTTGTTCACGTCTCGAGAGGAGCCCGTCAGTGACCTCTTCGCAGGATCCGTCCCAGGGCGACGACGCGCCGCACGCGCGCGACGAGCAGTGGCCGCAGCCGCCGCCATACCCGCCGCCGCCTCCCCAGAAGCAGCCACCGAGCAACCAGGTCCTGTCGATCATCGGGTTCGTCTGCGCGGCGGTGGCCGTGCTGTTCATCCCGATCCTGTTCGGGCTGGCCGGCATCGTGCTCGGCGTCGTCGGCCACACGCGGGGCGAGCCCCTGGGCAAGTGGGCCGCCGTCGCCGCCGGCGTGGGGATGGTCCTGGGGATCGTGCTCGGCGCCATCATCGTGGGCAGCATGTCGCCCTGACGTCGACCATCCCGGGGCTGCCGCCCTGCGTTCAGCGTGCCCAAAGCCCGGGCCGCCGCATGGACGAGCCCGGGCACGGCGGGTTCCGGGGCCCGCCGCACACCTCAGGTGGCGGCGAGGGCGACCGTGGGAGACAGCCGGGCGGCCCGCATGGCCGGGTAGAGCCCCGCGAGGGTGCCGATCAGGAGCGTCGCCCCGATCGCGCCGCCCAGGGCCCACGGCGGCACGACCGGCGGCCAGTCCCGTGACAGGGCGTACGCCGTGGTCGCCAGCGCGCCCAGCACCGAGCCCGCCACGCCGCCCAGGGCCGACAGCAGCAGCGACTCCGCCAGAAACTGGATGCGCACCTGACCGCGGGTGGCCCCGAGGGAGCGGCGCAGGCCGATCTCCTTGCGGCGCTCCAGCACGGAGATGACCATGGTGCGCCAGCGGGTGCGCTCGTCCAGGGGCGCTGGGCTGGGGCTGTCGATCGTGCGGGCCATCGTGCAGGCGCTGCCGGCCCCTGTGAGCGCTCCCGCGCAGGGCGCCGTGCGATCCTTGAGGTGTGCTGTCGCCGATCGATCAACTGCGCGAGCAGATCAGGTCTCATCTGACCGCCTTCGACCGGCGGGAGGTCCCGCCCACCGGCGGGGTGCGCAGGGCCGCCGTCACCGTGTGCGTGCTGGAGGACGCCGAGCGGGTCCCGTACACGGTCCTGATCAAGCGGGCCGCCCGCGGCCGCAATCCCGGGCAGTGGGCGCTGCCCGGCGGGCGGCTCGACGACGGGGAGCGGCCGGTGGACGCGGCGCTGCGCGAGCTGGAGGAGGAGACGGGCGTCACCGGGGTCGAGGTGGCCGGGCTGCTCGACGACTTCGTCACCGACTCGGGGTTCGTGATCACGCCGGTGGTGGCGTTCGGCGGCACGCAGGAGCCGGTGGCGGACCCCCGTGAAGTGGCCTCGGTGCACGCCGTGCCGCTGGAGTGGTTCCTGAGGCCCGGGGTGCCACGCTGGCAGGGGGAGCTGCTGCAGATGCCGCTGGGGCCCTCCATCGTGGTGCACGCACCGACTGGGGCAATTTTGTGGCAATTCGCGGAGGTTGCGCTTCGTGGCCGCGAGCAGCGGGTCTTCGATGTGGTTCAGCCTCGCTGGACGAGAACCTGACCGAATCTTGGGGCCCGGTGGAATAGCGATCGCCGGATGTCCGTTAGCATCAAAAGGCCGATGTGGTCTGTGTCCCCCGGGCCGCAAATTACCGCCTTCACGGAATACCGTTCGGCTGGAGCCGTGTTGTGCATCTCGCCGAGGAGGCGACCGCCACATCGGCCTAGACGGCTTTTCCAGGCGTCCCGCCCTCGGGCGGGGCGCCTGCTTTATGGTGGGGTGGCCGACCGCCCGATGATCAGGAGAGCTCGTTGCTGTACGAAGTGGTCAAGTTCGCCGCCGCGCCGCTCGCCCAAGCGATGTGCCGGCCGCACATCTCCGGCGCGGCGCATGTGCCCAGGAGCGGGCCCGCGATCCTGGCCGCCAACCACCTGTCGGTGCTCGACTCGTTCCTGCTGCCGGCGCTGCTGCCGCGGCACGTGACGTTCACCGCCAAGAACGAGTACTTCGAGGGCAACCCCGTCTCCGGGTTCTTCATGCGGCTGGGCGGCAGCCTGCCGATCGACCGGGAGAGCGCGCACGCCGCGCAGGCCATGCTCGACGCCGCCGCCGAGCTGCTGGAGCGGGGCGAGCTGTTCGGCATCCACCCGGAGGGCACCCGCTCCCCCGACGGCCGCCTCTACCGGGGCAAAGTCGGGGTGGCCTGGCTGGCGCTCAAGACGGGCGCGCCGGTGCTGCCGGTGGCGCTCACCGGCACCGAGAAGGTGCTGCCTCTCGGCTCGAAGGTGCCGAGGCCCGCGCGGATCGGCATCTCCATCGGGGCGCCCATGCGGTTCGAGGGCGACCACACCAAGGCCCGCGACCGGCGGCGGGTGACCGACGAGATCATGGCGGCCATCCAGAAGCTGTCCGGCCAGGAATACGTGCCGGCGTACGCCGCCAGCGTCAAGGCAGCCACCAACGGACAGTCCTAATGTCGTCGAAGGTCAGGGGGATCTAGTGGCGCGGGGTCGTACGATCGCGATCGTGTCCGGCGCCGTCGTGCTCGCGGTGGGGGCCGCGGCCGGTGGCGCGTACTACGTGCTGCACACGAGGGGCACACCGGCCGAGACGGCGCAGCGCTTCGCCGCCGCGTGGCAGGCGGGCGACAAGGCCGCCATGACGGCCCTGCTGGCCAAGCCGCAGCAGCTCAGCGCGTACGACCAGCAACGCAGCGCGCTCGCGGTCGAGTCCACCGCGATCCAGCTCGGCAAGATCACCGAGGTCGACGACCGGGCCCGCGCCCCGTACACCGCGACCCTGACACTCAAGAACATCGGCAAGTGGTCCTACCAGGGCCAGATCGACCTCATGGTGGCCGACCGCACCTGGAAGGTCGACTGGAAGCCCACGACGCTGCATCCGTCGATGACGGCGGGGGCCACCTTCGGGATCAAGACGCGCTGGCCCGACCGGGCCGAGATCACCGACGCCGACGGCGGCCGGATCGACACCGGCACGGTCGGCGGGTCGGTGCAGCAGCTCGTCGGCTACCTCGACAAGGCCGGCAAGAAGGACGTGACCCGGCTCGGCTCCTCCTACAAGGTCGGCCAGGCCATCGGACGCGGCGGGCTGCAGGAGACGTTCCAGAAGCAGCTGGCGGGCACGCCCACCACCGAGATCCAGCTCGGCGGCAAGGCGCTGCAGACCATCGAGGGCACCGACGGCAAGCCCGTGCAGACCACGCTCGACCCCCACGCGCAGGCCGCGGCGGTGGGGGCGGTCAAGGACATGAAGAAGCCCACCTCGATGGTGGCGATCAAGCCGTCCACGGGCGAGATCCTGGCCGTGGTGAACAACCAGGGCGGCTTCAACCGCGCGCTGGACGGCCGCTACCCGCCCGGCTCGACGTTCAAGGCGGTCACGGCGATCGGGCTGCTCGCGGCCGGGATGACGCCTCAGGACACGGTGACGTGCCCGATGTACTCGACCGTCGGCGGGCTGAAGATCCGCAATTCCGACAAGGAGGAGTTCGGGTCGCTGTCGTTCCTCGACTCGTTCGCGCACTCGTGCAACACCACGTTCGCGCCGCTGGCCCAGCAGAAGCTGGGCGCCGGCAAGCTGCTCGAGGCGGCCGAGGACGTGGGCTTCAACCAGCCACTCAACATCGGCGTGCCGGCCACCAAGCCCAGCTTCCCCAAGGCCCAGTCCGACGCCGAGCTGGCCGCGGAGGCGTTCGGGCAGGGCAGGATCACGGCCAGCCCGCTGACGATGGCCTCGGTGGCCGCCGCCATCGCCGACGGCACCTGGCGGCCGCCGACGCTCGTACCCTCGCTGAAGCAGAAGGTCACGGAGCGGCAGCTGCCCGACGGGGTGAAGGAGCAGCTGCACGAGATGATGGCGGCCGTGGTGTCCAAGGGCACGGCCAAGGCGGCGGGGCTGCCCGCCGGCACGCACGGCAAGACCGGCACAGCCGAGTACGGCACCGGCGACGACCTGAACAGCCACGCCTGGTTCATGGGCTTCAAGGGCGACGTGGCGTTCGCGGTGGTCGTGGAGGGCGGCGGCGCGGGTGGCAAGGTCGCGGCGCCTGTGGCGGCGGCCTTCCTCAAGGGGCTGTAAGGCTCACTCTGCTTGGAGCCTTCGGGGGCAGCCGAACTGGGTGAGGTGAGCCCGCGCCGGTGCTGGGCAGGTGTCGATTGTGGGGGGAATCGGTGCCGAGGAGTACGCGGCGCGGCAGGAGGCGATGAGGCGGCGGGCCGCGCGGGAGGGCTTCCACGGGGTCGTGGCCTGGTCCAGAGGCGGATCCGGGCAGGACCGTTACGCCGACGTCCACCACCTCACGGGCTTCTACCAGCACCAGCCCTTCGTCCCCGACGCTCCCGGCCACTGGCGGGCGCGGGGCCACGCGGCCGTCGTGCTGCCGGTGGACGTTCCCCCGGCGATCTCGAACGGCCACGCGGCGCGTACCGGCTGGACCGCGGCGCTCAGGGGCCACGATCGTGTCGCGGCCATGCTGATCACCGACTCCGGGAATCTCCAGGAGCCGCGGCCGGTGGCGCGCGTGCGGGTCGCGGCCGATCTCGTGGACGCGCTCGCCGAGCAGATCAGGGCCTGGATCCGGCCCGGCAAGGTCGCGTTGATCGGCTGCGAGGCGATGGCCGCGCCCTGGTGGTGCCGCCTGCGCTCGGTGCTGCCCGGCCACGAGCTGGTGTGCGCCGACGAGCTGGCCTGGGAGGCGCGCCGGATCAAGAGCCCGGCCGAGCTGGACCTGCTGCGCGCCTCCGGAGCGCTGGGCGTACGCGCGATGGCCGCCGCCCGGGACGCCGCCGCGCCGGACGCCACGGAGGCCGACGTGGCGGCCGCCGCCGTCGCCGAGATCGTCCGGGCGGGCGGCGCCTACTACGGCATGGGCATCTCGTCCGGCGCCGAGTCCCACACGTTCGCCGCCTCCGGTCCCGCGCCCTACTCCGCCGACCGGCGGCTCGCGGCGGGCGACCTGCTCAGGATGGACCTGTACGGGTCGGTGCAGGGCTACCTGTTCGAGCTGGCCCGCACGTGGGTCGTCGGCGAGGAGCCGACCACGGAGCAGCGGCGGCTGCTCGACGCGGTCCGCGACAGCGTCCTGGCCGGGATCGAGCTGCTGCGGCCCGGCCGGCCCTTCGGCGAGGTGGCGCGCCGGTGCCAGCAGGTGTTCGAACGGTCGGCGTTCGCGACCCACCACGGGCTGCCCGAACCCGAGATGCACGGGGGCTGGGGGCACGGGCTGGGGCTGTCGTTCGAACCGCCGTGGATCATCGAGGACGGGCCGCACGCGGGCGAGCGGGCCGAGGCCGGGATGTGCCTGGCTCTGGAGCGCAGGCTCGCGGTTCATTCGGTGGGCGGGGCCGGGTACGAGGAGGACGTCATCGTCACGGACGCGGGACCGGAGCTCACCACCGTGAGCCACCGGACCCCCGAATCGGCCACACGCCGGCCGTGAAACCGGCCTCCCGGCACAAGCCCCACTGTGGGCGGCGAGGTACGGCTGGATGTGGCCGAGCGTCTGCCGCCCGGCGGCGCTACTCGGGCTCCGTAGGCGTGCAGCCCGGAGTAGCTTCACGATCAGACATGGGCGAGGGGGCGTCGGAGCCCAGCCGTGCAGACGCGTTCGGGACGTGGCTGGCCGCCTCATGGCCTCATGCCGTCGGGGAACCCGGTCCAGCGCAGGTCGGCCGGGAGGTGGCTCATGTCGTTGAACATCACGAGCGTCGGCGGCAGGCCGGTGCGGTAGTCGATGACCGTCAGTGCGGCGTTGGCGCTGTTCAGGCCGAGCCACCGCGACGGCGGCGCGTCCATGGCATGCCGCACCAGCCACGCGATCTGGTAGGCGTGCGTCACCAGAACCTCGTGGGTGTCGCGCCGCGTTCCTGTCGCGGTTGTGTCGGGGACCTTGGCGAACCGGGCGACCAGGGCCTCGGCGAGTTTCTGCCCCGAGGCCGCCTCGGCGTCGTCGTAGCCGTCGAAGAAGCCGGCCCAGGACGGGGGTGTTTCGGCTGCGGGGGGGACGTAGGGCACATGGTCGATGAGTTCGGCGGCCTCCGCGACGGGCGCGTTGCCCAGGTGGCGGGCGAGTTCCTGCGCGCTGGCCATGGCGCGCGGTAGCGGAGAGTGCCACACGGCGTCGACCGGCAGGCCGGCGAGCCGTTCGCCCAGCAGGCCCGCCTGCCGGCGACCGATGTCGGTGAGGTTCCCAAAGGCGTCGGCCGCGCCGTGGCGTGCCAGGTAGAGGTGTCGCGTGGTCATGAGCAGCTGGGGCGCGGCGCCCGCGTGGGCCCGCTTCCCGTCTCCTTTCGATCGTGGGTGACGTGGGTGCGAGTGCGGCTGTTCGATGCGGCGTAGGGAGAGGAGGCTGTGCGCCGCCGGATGGGTGGAGTCCATGCCGTGACGGCTGCCGGTACTCGTGCTTCTTCGGCGGTGTGCGGCTCGCGGGTGATGGCTTGTCAGCCGGAAAGGCAGAGGATCGGTCACGCGTTGGCCGCCGTGACAGTGCCGGTGGTGCCGTCGATGGTGATGGTGGTGTCGTCGTGGAGTCTGCTGGTCGCGTCCGGGATGCCGAGGACCGCGGGGATGCCGTGCTCGCGAGCGACGATCGCGGCGTGGGAGAGCACGCCTCCGGTTTCGGTGATGACGCCGGCGGCGATGCGTAGCAGCGGCGTCCAGGCGGGGTCGGTGAAGGGGCAGACGATGATGTCGCCGGGGTGCGCGCGGGTGAAGTCGCGGGGACCGCGGATGATCCTCGCGGTCCCGGTCACGACTCCGTGGCTGCCGGGCGTTCCGGTCAGCGTGGACGCGACGGCCGGGGCGGGGCCGGCAGACGACGGCCACGCCGGGGGCGCGGCGGTGACCGGCCGTGCCTGCAGGATCCAGGTACGTCCGTCGGCGATCGCCCACTCGACGTCCTGCGGTCCGCCGCGTACGGCGGCGCTCTCCTTGCCCAGCTCGGCGAGCAGTCTGGCGGTCGCGTCGTCGATTGCCGGCCGGTCGCGGGCATGGGTGGGCACGTCGGACATGACGAGCCGCCTGCCGCGCCGGTCGAGGCGGGTCCGTTTGTGCGCGACCGTGCGGGTGACCGACCCGTCCGCGGCGACGCGGTAGGCGTCAGGCGTGACCGTGCCGCCGACGATGCTGGGGCCGAGCCCCCAGGACGCCTCGATCCGGGTCGCGTCGTACGGGTCCGCGGGCGTGAACATGACCCCGGACACCTCGGCGTCCAGATGGCGTTGCACGAGGACGGCCATGGCGAGATCGTCGAAGGGCCGGCCGCCGCGGCCGGAGGCGCCCAGGTAGTCGATGGCGCGCGACGTGAACAGCGAGGCCCAGCAGGCGCGGATGGCGTCGGTGACCGCGCCGACCCCGCGCACGGCGAGAAAGCTGTCGTGCTGACCGGCCGCCGACGCCTGGCCGGTGTCCTCGTGCGCGGCGGATGATCTCACCGCGACGGGCGGATCGCCGAGCTCGTCGAGCGCGCGTCCGAGCGCGTCGATCACGGTGGCGTGGACCGGGCGCGCCTCGATCGCCCGCCGCACCGCGCCGAGGTGGTCCGGCTCGCCGGCGAACCGCTCGAGGTCCAGGTCGCGGACGGCGGCGCGGTAGGCGGCGAACGACACCACGAAGCCGTCGGGAACCGGCAGTCCTGCGCGAAGCAGCGCGCCGAGCGCACCGGCCTTGCCCCCGCACGTGTCGGCGGCAGCCGACATGAGGGGTACGATCATCCGCCCCGCCTTTCAACGAAACATTGACAACAATTTCTTGATTGTGGATCATGGACGGCATGTCACGCAAGCAGGACATCACGCACACCGGGCGCGCAGACCACGCCCAGGCCGACCGCGAGCACCACGCGAGCCAACGCCTTCTGCGCCTGGGCGCGGACGCGCTCGACGCCCGCCCATGGCGCCCCTCGCCGGCCTTGCCGTCGGCGGTCGACCTCGTCCAGTTCGCCGTCTGGCGTAACGCCGACCTGGACCCGGAGGGCGTCCTGAGTGCGCTGGCCCTCCTGCCCGCCGCACGCGCCGAAGTCGAAGGACTCGAATCCGCCCTGCTGTTCATGGCCCGCAGCGCCGGACTGACGTGGGCGCAGATAGCGCACCAGATGGGATTCAACTCCCCGCAGGCGTGCCAGCAGCACTACACCCGCCTGACAGCGCGACAGGACGCCGGCTCATGACGCGCGACTCTCCGCCCGACCTGCTGGTCCTGCACGCGGTGCGCATCCTCGGGTTCGCGGACACCCCGCTGATCGCCCAGCGGTACGAGCTCGACGCGGCCCTGACCGAAGAGCTGCTGCGCGACGCCGAGGCACGCGGCTGGGCCGGGCACACCGCCTTCGCCGGCACCGCCGGCTGGTCGCTTACCGAACCTGGCCGGGCCGAGAACGAGCGCCGGCTCGCGGCCGAGCTCGCACGCGTCGGCGCCGCCGAGGAGGTCCGGGACGTCTACCGCGAGTTCCTCCCGCTGAACGCCCTCCTGCTCCGAGCCTGCACCGACTGGCAACTCCGGCCCACCGCCGGCGACCGGCTCGCCGTCAACGACCACTCCGATTTCGCCTGGGACGCCCGAATCCTCTACGACCTCGCCGGCATCTCCCGCGCCCTCACGCCACTGGCCGACCGGCTCGGGAGCATCCTGACCCGGTTGCGCGGATACGACACCCGATTCACCGCAGCCCTGGCGCGCGCCCGAGCCGGGGAGAACGCCTGGGTGGACCGCACCGACGTCGACTCCTGTCATCGCGTCTGGTTCCAGCTCCACGAAGACCTCATCGCCACGCTCGGCCTCGACCGGCACGCGCAACCATGACCGCGTCGCAGGCGTACGTCCGCCCGATTGCGTGCCCGGGAAGCGGAGTCTCGCGCTTCGTGTCCGGCGCGGTTCCGCCTGGGCCGCCCGGCGAACCCCGGCGAGAAGGACGCCTACCCTGCCGATCCGGCCTGGCCAGGTAAGGCGGACCAGGCAAGGCGCAGCGGGCAAGGCGGACCGGGCGATGGCGGCGGGTCGGGGCCGACCCTGCGCAGGGCCTTGAAGGCGACGTTGAGCAGGGCGTCAGCGCGTTGGCGGGGCGGCGTGCCGATCGACTTGCACGTGGCGGGTCAGTGCGGTTGACCCGCTCGCCGGGCGGGGTCTCATGCCCGGACCGATCGCTCCAGCACCGCCCGCTGAGCCGAACCGTATAACGCCGCACAGATCATTTCGCCGAGAAACCTCAGTGACCGTTCCCAATGCGAATGGCGAACCCGCTCCAGCCCGACACCCGTTCCGGATGCCCGGTATGGCCTTTGGGATGAGCATCCATATGCCCAGCTGAAGACGTTCGGCATGCATTGCATCCTTTGCATGCAATGCATGCCGAGCGCTATGCTTGCTCGCGTGCAGACCGATGTAGCGCGCAGCCGACTGCGGGAGTTGATCCTCGATGGCGCCTACCCGCCCGGGGCGCGGCTGACCGAGATGGAAGTGGCGGCCGCTCTGGAGATGAGCCGGACCCCCGTACGGGAGGCGCTGCGGGCGCTGGCGGCCGACGGGCTCGTGCGGCCCTCGGGGCGCGGCGTGGTGGTCGTGGCGCTGGAGCGAAGCGACCTCGAAGAGGCCTACCAGGTACGGGCGGCGCTGGAGGCGCTCACCGCCGAGCTGGCCGCCACGCGCCAGCGCGAGGGCCGCATCGCCCCCGCCGAGCTCGTCGCGCTCCGTGACGTCGCGGCCGAGACGGCGACCGCCACCGCGGAGGGGCGGTTCGCCGAGGCGGTTCGGCTGAACCGCCGTTTCCACCAGCTGATCGCGGAGCTGGCGGGCAACTCGATGGCGTTGCACGCGCTGGAGCGGATCTGGGACCAGATCCAAGTGTCCACGTTGCGTTCACTCGCGCCGCCGTCGCGGCCCGCGCACGTCTCGGCGCAACACGAGGAGCTCGTCGCCGCGATCGTCCTCGGCCAGGCGGAGGAAGCCGCCAAGGTGGCCCGCGCACACGTACTCGACACCCGTACCATCACCACCAGTGAGGAGAAGCGAGCATGAGCCGCCAGCACACCTATCCGGTCGTCGTGACCTGGACCGGCAACAAGGGCACCGGCACCAGCGGCTACCGCGACTACGGCCGCGAGCACGAGCTGACCGCCGAGGGCCCGCAGGCCATCGCGGCCAGCTCCGACCCCGCCTTCCGCGGCGACCCGTCGCGCTGGAACCCTGAGCAGTTGCTGGTCGGCTCGCTCTCGCAGTGCCACATGTTGTCGTATCTGCACAAGTGCGCCGTGGCGGGCGTCGTTGTCACCGAGTACGTCGACAACGCGGTCGGCACCATGGCCGAGACTGCGGACGGCGGCCACTTCACCGAGGTGGTGCTGCGCCCGGCCGTCACCGTGGCGTCGCCCGACATGGTGGACGCCGCCGTCAAGCTGCACGAAGACGCCCATAGCGCGTGCTTCATCGCCAGTTCCGTGAATTTCCCGGTACGCCACGAGCCGACCGTCGGCAGCGAGGGCCAGGACGCCGCGGCCTCGTGAGCCGAGGCCGCGCACGGCATCCCTGACCAGGCGCGCGCCATCGCGCGGGGGCGGGACCTCACACGGTGGCCGCCTCCTGGAGGGGGAAGTGACACGCCGCCGCGTGCCACCTCACACCCCGGCCGGGCCTCACACGGTGGCCGCCTCCTGGAGGGGGAAGTGGCACGCGGCCGCGTGCCACCTCACACCCCGGCCGGGCCTCACACGGTGGCCGCCTCCTGGAGGGGGAAGTGGCACGCGGCCGCGTGCGGCGAGGCGTTGCCGGAGGGCTCGAGGGGCGGCGCCTCCTGGGCGCAGATGTCCTGAGCCTTCCAGCAGCGGGTCCGGAACCGGCAACCCGACGGCGGGTGGAGCGGGGAAGGCACCTCGCCCTTGAGCAGGATCCGTTCGCGCCGTCCCTCAGGGTTGACGTCGAGCACCGGCGCCGCGGACATCAGCGCGGCGGTGTAGGGATGGCGCGGCTGGTCGAACACCTGCTTCGTCGGCCCGGTCTCGACGATCTTGCCGAGGTACATGACCGAGACGCGGTCGGCGACGTGCCGGACGACGGACAGGTCGTGAGAGATGAAGATGTACGACACGCCCAGCCTGGCCTGCAGGTCGGTGAGCAGGTTGAGCACCTGCGCCTGGACCGACAGGTCGAGCGCCGACACCGGCTCGTCGCACACGATGACGTCCGGTCCGAGGGCGAGCGCTCGGGCGATTCCCAGCCGCTGGCGCTGCCCGCCGGACAACTCCTGCGGGTACCGGCGGGCGTCGCTTGCCCGCAACCCCACCATCTCGAGGAGTTCGGCCACCCGCTTGCCGCGCTCCTTCACCGGCACCAGGTCCCGGTGGGTGCGCCACGGCTCGGCGACGATGTCCTCGGCGGACAGCCGGGCGTTCAGTGACGCGAACGGGTCCTGGAACACCATCTGGACCCGGCGGCGCCACTTGAGCAGTTCCTTGCCGCGCAGCTCGAACGGGTCAGTGCCCTCGAACCTGACGTGGCCCTGATCCGGGCGCTCCAGCATGAGCAGGACCCGGGCGAGGGTCGACTTGCCGCAGCCGGACTCGCCGACCAGGCCCAACGTCTCGCCTCGCGCCAACCGCAGGTCGACCCCGTCGATCGCGCGCAGACGCTTGCGGCCGCTCACGTGGAAGGTCTTCGTCAGCCCCGCCACCTCCAGCAGCGAACCATGCGGAGCGGGCGTGGCAGTGGCGGGCTCAGTCATCCGTCAGCTCCTTCCAGTGGTGGCAGGCGGACAGGCGGCCCGGTCCTGTCTCGGCGAGGACCGGGCGCTGATCCGCGCACACGTCGGTGGCCATCGGGCAGCGCGCGCGGAAGGCGCAGCCCGAGGGCACCGAGTGCAGGTCGGGCGGGCTGCCGGGGATGGACTTCAGGTTGGTGCCGCGCGCCACCTCTGCGGGCATCGAGTCGAGCAGCCCACGGGTGTACGGGTGGCGTGGCCGGGAGAACACCTCCGCCACCCTGCCGGTCTCGACGATGCTGCCCGCGTACATGACGGCGACGTGGTCGGCCTGCTCGGCCACGACGGCGAGGTCATGGGTGATCAGGATCAGCGCCGTCTGCTGCTCGGTGCGCAGCTCCCGCAGCAGTTCCATGATCTGGGCCTGTACGGTGACGTCGAGGGCCGTGGTCGGCTCGTCGGCGAGCAGGACCTTGGGGTGGAGGGCGACCGCCAGCGCGATGAGCAGCCGCTGGCGCATCCCGCCGGAGAACTGGTGCGGGTAGGCGCCGGCCCGGGTGCCCGCCTCGGGGATGCCGACCCGCTCCATCAGTTCTACGGCCCGCTTCCGGGCCGCGCGGCGCGAGAGGCGCTCGTGGATCCGGAACGGCTCGGCGAGCTGGGCGCCGACCGTCTGGACGGGATTGAGCGCGGTGAGCGCGTCCTGGAACACGATGGCCAGGCCGGGCCCGGCCAGCCGCCGGCGCTCCTGCGGCGACAGGGTCAGGAGGTCGGTACCCTCCAGGCGCACGGCGCCGCCCGCCACATGCGCCACCGGGTCGAGCAGGCCGACGATGGCCTGCGCGGTCATGCTCTTGCCGCAGCCCGACTCGCCGAGCAGGGCCAACGTCTCACCGGAGCGTACGGAGAAGCTGACCTCGCGCACGGCGCGTACCGTCCCGGACGGGGTACGGATGTCGACGGCCAGCCGATCAACCTCCAGCGCCGGGGTCACGGCTTCACCTCCTTGAGGCGGCGGGAGCGGGGCAGGGTGAGCCGCCACCGCTGTCCGGGGTCCATGGCCAGGCGGGCCCAGGACGCGAGCACGGTCGCCGACACGGTGGTCACCACGATGGCGAGCCCCGGGAAGACGGCGATCCACCAGGCGCTCTGCAGCACCTGCCGGCCTTGGGCGACCATCAGGCCCCAGCTCATGTCGGGGGGCTGGATGCCGATGCCCAGGAAGCTCAGCGACGATTCGGTCAGCATCACGAAACAGAAGTCCAACGTTGCGACGGTGAACAGGGTGGGCAGCACGGTCGGCGCCACGTGCCTGCCGATGATCGCCCAGCTCCTGGTGCCGAACGTGCGCGCCGCGTCGACGAACAGCCGGCTCTGCAGCTCGGCCGACTCCGCGCGGGCGGCCCGCAGGTAGATCGGGATCCGGGCGATCGCCAGGACCAGGATGATGTTCCCGGCGCTGGGCGAGAAGACGTACAGCACGACCACGGCCAGCAGCAGCGAGGGGAAGCTGAGGATGACGTCGGCGATGCGCATGGAGACGTTCTCCCGCCACCCCCGGTGGTAGCCGGCCCACATTCCCCAGATCGACCCGATGACGAGGGAGATCACGACGGCCGGGATCGCCACGGAGAGCGTCGTACGGCTGGCCACGATGAGCCGGGCGAGCACGCTGCGCCCGAGCGAGTCGCTGCCGAGCACGAACGCCCAGCCGTCGTCGAGGCTGAACGGCGGCCGGTTGGCCGCCCGCAGGTTCTGTCCCACGGCCAGGTCGCTGAGCAGCATCGGCCCCACGAGGGCGGAGGCGGCCACGATCAGCAGGATCACCGCCGCCACGCAGGCGAACCGGTCCCGCAGCAGCAGTCCCCACCAGCCGGTACGCCTGGCGAGGGGCGTGTCGACGAGGGTCATGCCGTCACCCCCTGACGCACACGCGAGTCGAGAAGCGCGTAACAGGCGTCGATGACGATGTTGAGCGCGAAGATGGTGACCGCGGTCACCAGGACCGCGGCCTGCAGCACCGCGAAGTCGCGCTGCAGGATCGAGGTGATCATCAGCTTGCCGATGCCCGGCCAGCCGAAGATGGTCTCGACGACCACGGCCCCGTTGACCAGCCCGACCGCGAGGTCACCGGCCACGGTGAGCGCCGGAGGGGCGGCGTTGCGCAGCGCGTGGCCGAAGACCACCCGCAGCTCTCCCGCGCCCTTGCTCCGGGCGACCTTGATGTACGGGGCCGACAGCGCGGAGACCATCGCCCCGCGCACCACCTGCACCAGCACGCCGAACGGCCGGACCAGCAAGGTGACCACCGGCAGCACCCACGCGGCCGCGCCTTGCGTGCCCGACGTGGGCAGCCAGCCGAGGGCCACGGCGAAGACCAGGACGCCCATGATGGCGAACCAGAAGTCCGGCATGCTCGCCGCGGTGGTCGAGGTGAAGCTGGCGATCCGGTCGGCCAGGGAGTTCGGGCGGTAGGCCGCCCAGCTCCCGACGACGACCGCGCCGAGGATCGCCAGGACCATCGTGGTGCCCGCCAGCTGCAGTGTCGCCGGGAAGGCCCGCAGCACGGCCGCGGCGGCGGGTTCTGCGGTCCGCAGCGACTCGCCGAAGTCCAGCCGGACCACCTGAGCCAGGTAGTCGCCGAACTGGACGAGCAGCGGCTGGTCGAACCCGTGCCGGGCGGCGAACTCCGCCCGCATCTCCGGCGTGGCGCTCAGGGGCAGGTAGAGGTTCGCCGGGTCGCCGGTGAGGCGGGCCAGGCAGAACACCCCGAGGATCACGACGACCAGCGGGATCGCACTTGATGTGATGCGACGCCGCAGGAAGGTCAGCACAACTGCTCCTCTCAGCCGGCCGGGTGCATCTCGGCGAGACGCATCTCGTCATTCGTGGCGGCGTTGGGCTTGTAGGAGACCTTCTTCGACAGGGCCAGAATGCCCGTCATGTGAGCCATGACCGCGTCACGTACGACGTCCTTGCCCTGGTACTCCAGCGCCTTGGCGAACGCCGCCTGCCGCTCCTCGCCGGAGGCCTGCTCGGCGGTGGAGATCAGCTCGTCCAGTTCCTTGGTGCCGTAGCTGCTCTGCGCGCCCTTGGTGCCGTAGATCTGGCCCATCGTGAAGGCCGCGTCGCCGGCCTGGTTGCCGTGCTGTGCCTGCAGCAGGGTGGGGCCGGCGTCCTTGGGGAACGGCGCCAGCAGGTACTCCAGCCAGGCGTTCACGTCGAGCATCTGGATCTTCACCGAGAGCCCGGCCTGCGTCAGCGCGTTCTGCACGACCTCCATCGCCTCGGCCGCCTTGGGGTAGATCCCGTTCCGGCCGATGATCGTGATGGGCGTGTCCGTGGGTACGCCGTCGGCCTTGGCGTCCGCGATCAGCTTCTTGGCCTGCGCCATGTCGTACGGCCAGGGCTGGATGGCGGAGCTGTGACCGGTCACGCCTTCGGGGACGAGCTGGCCGGCCGGCTTGCCGAGCCCGGCGAACACGGAGGCGACGAGCCCGTTCCTGTCGATGGCGTAGTTGATCGCCTGCCGCACGCGGATGTCGTTGAGCGGCGCCTTGCCGGCGTCGATGCGCAGGTAGGAGGTCTCGTTGTTGGGGAACTCCACGGCGGCTTCGCCCGCGCCGTCCTCGGGGGCCAGGCCGATGGCGACGTCCGCCTCGTCGCTCTGGATCATGGCCGCGCGGATGCTGCCTTCGGCGCGCCAGACGTACTCTGCCGCGGCGAATTCCGGTGCCTTGCCCCAGTAGCCGGCATACCGCTCCAGCCGCAGGCTGCGCCCTGAGTCCCACTTGGCGATCTTGTACGGGCCGGTGCCGACGGGCTCGCGTACCTTGCCGGTCATGCTCGTCGTGGCCGGCACGATCTCGATGAAGGACAGGCGCAGCGGCAGGATCGGGTCCGGCTTGGCCGTCTTCACCTTGACGGTCGCCTCGTCCGCGGCCGTCGCCGTGAGCTCGATGCCGCCGAAGACGTAGCCCTTCACGTTGCAGTCGATCTTGGAGGCGACGGTGCGCTCGATGGAGAACGCGGCCGCCTTGGCGTCGAACGCCGTGCCGTCGTGGAACTTCACGCCCTTGCGCAGGGTGAAGGTCCACTCGGTCGGCGAGTCCTGCTTCCACTCCGTGGCCAGCGCCGGCTGGAGCTGGCCGGTGCCGGGGTCGCGCTCGGTGAGCGCCTCGGTGATGTTGGCCCGGGTGACGCGCCCCGTCGCGGTGAGCGAGGCGTCGCACGGCTCCAGCGTCGGCGGCTCCTCGGGCAGCACGATGCGGACGGTGCCGGCCGCCGCGCCGGACGAGGGCTCAGGACCGCTGTTCGCGACCGAGCAGGCGCCTGCTGACAACATGGCGCCCAGCGCCAAGAGGGCGGAGGCTGCCTGCCGGCGGCGGGGAGTGATGGTGGTGATCATGGTACCTCCGAAATCGCCTGCTACCGCTGCCGGAGCAGGCCATGGTGCTATGCGACAGGCGTCGCGCCGAGAGCGGCCAGGCCGCGGTCGATGATGCGGGCGAGCTGCTCGCGGTGCTCAGGAGTGAGCTCCGCCAGCGGCGCGCGGACGGGTCCGGCGGCCTGGGCGGCACGGGCGGATTCCGCGCCCGTCAGCGACGCCGGCTCCCCGGTGCCGCAGGCAACGAAGATCGCGCTGGGCTTCGCGGCGGGCACGTCGGCGAGGTGGCCCTTGAGGCGGGGCAGATCCACGTCCCCCGATGCCGTGAACGGCGTGACCGGGAAGGCGAGCAGACCGGAGAGTGAGGCGGCGGCCCGCGGAGCGGTGGGGGGTATCAAAAGCAACCTCTTGTCTACATATGGAGACAGCGTCTATATTTGTAGCCGAGACATTAAGTTGATGTTTCCGCGAACGTCAAGAGTGTGAGCAATGGCGCAACACATCCCGGATCCATCACCCCAGCTCGTCGGCACCGGAGGAGGCGTCAAGAGCGTCAAGTCAGCCGAGCGGACCATCGCGGTGCTCGAATACCTGAGCTCCGCCACGCACGCGTGCTCGCTGCGCGAGGTGGCCACCGACCTCGACTTGCCCCGGGCCAGCGCGTACGCACTGCTCACGACGCTGGTGAACACCGGCTGGGTCGAGACCGACGGCGCCGGCCGCTATCGGATCGGCATCCGCGCGCTCCGCGCCGGCGCGGCGTACGTCGAACGGGACGACGTCGTCCAGCGGGCACAGCCCGTGATGAACGTGCTGAACGACGAGCTCGGCGAGACCGTGCACCTGGCCCGGCTCGACGGCGCGGAGATCGTGTACCTGGCCACCAACATCTCCCGGCACTCCCTCGCCGTCGTCTCCCGGCCAGGCCGTCGCCTGCCGTCATGGGCGACCGGGCTCGGCAAGGCGATCCTCGCCCGGCGTCCCTGGCGGGAGGTCGACGAGCTCCTGCCGGAGAACCTGGAGCCGCGTACGGTCAACACCATCACCGACCGGACGACCCTGCGTGCCGAGCTCGAGGAGATCAGGCGCCGCGGCCATGCCGTCGACGAGCAGGAGTCGACCATCGGCCTGCGCTGCTTCGCCGTCGCCCTCGGCTTCGGGTCTCCCCCGAACGAGGCCCTCAGCTGCTCCGTCCCCGTCGTCCGCCTCGACCCCGAACGGGAGAAGGTGATCGTGGCCGCCCTGCTCCGGGCCGCGGAGCGCATCATCCGCTGACCACGCGGCCCTGACCGTGGATCTCGCGCTGCGAAAACCGGTGGATCCCGTCCTTGGCGACCGACAGGCTGGGATCATGGACGCACTCCCGGGATTCGAGCCTGACGCACGCCTGCTGATCGTGAACAACGACGACTTCGGGATGTACCGTGCCGTCAACGAGGCGGTCGTGCGCTCGATCGAGGAGGGGATCTCCAGTTCGTGCAGCCTCATGCCGCCCTGCCCGGCTGCGGGACACGCCATAGAGCTGCTGCGCGAGCGGCCGGAGCTGCCCTTCGGGATTCATCTGACGCTGGTGTGCGACACGCCCCGCCGTCGGTGGGGGCCGTTGGCGGGGAAGGAGAACGTGCCGTCCCTGCTCGACGGGACGGGCGAGCTGTTCGCGCCGGACCGCGTACCGGAGTTGCTCGCACAGGCCCGGCTGGACGAGGTGGAGCGGGAGTTTCGCGCGCAGATCGCCGCGGTGACGGACGCCGGGCCGGCGCCGACCCACCTCGACTGGCACTGCCTGGCCGACGGCGGACGTGCCGACATCTTCGATCTGACGGTGGCGCTGGCCGACGAGTACGGGCTGGCGGTGCGGGCCTGGCTCGACCCGGCGCGCCGGAAGCTGCGGGCGCGCGGGCTGCCGGTGGTGGAGCACGACTTCCTGGACAGCTTCCGGCTCGGCCTCGACGACAAGGCGGCCACGTACGCGAGGCTGCTGCGCGAGGTGCCGCCCGGGCTGAGCGAGTGGGCCGTCCATCCGGGGCTGGGGGACGAGGAGGCCAGGGCGATCGACCCTGACGGGTGGCGTGTGCGGCGGACCGACTACGAGTTCCTCACGTCGCCGGAGGCGCGCGAGCTTCTCCGGAAGGAAGGGATCGTCGTGATCGACTACCGGATCCTCCAGGCGGCTTGGACGGCCTCGGCGAGGAGCGGGGACGCGGCGTAAGGCGCCCGTCCCCGAGCGTCCTGCGCTACCCGGGTGCGCAGTCATGAACGCCGCCGGGGTCACGCATCAACCGCGCCGCCGGTCGCGTGGGCGGCACGGCGGCAGGTGGACGCGACCACGCCGTCAGTCGATGGGAGGGGAAAGCCCCAGAAAGCGACACCCGGCAGCGCCGCCTGAGGACGATGGCGACCGGGAAGTGGCGGGGCGCGGTCGTCAGACGAGGGGGCGGGGTGGGGAAACGGGGCGGGGAAGCGGGGTGGTCAGAAGGCGGCGGCCAGGGCCAGCGCCGCGGCGGCCTCGTGGCGGAGAACCATGATCAGAAGCGTGGCGACCAGCGTGGCGATGAGGAGCCAGCTGATCAGGATGATGACCGTCGAGCGGCGCGGCCGGTGCCTCCGGACTCGCTGCCCCTGAGCCTTCTCCTCGCTGCGACGCACTCGCTCGTTGAACGACTCCAGCCGCGCGACGAGTCGCGGATCGTCGTCGACGAGGTGCTGCTCGATCTGGGCGAGCATCCGCTCCTCGTCCTGCGACCAGGCCATAGGCGCACCTCCCGAACGCAAGCTCTGCGACGTCTTTCTGCCCAACCCTGAAGATCATTAGCCCCCACCTGACTACCTAATTGCAACCTCTTTTCGGTTTGCGATCAAGCTCGAACCTTTGTTCTAATCATGCCATGCGCTGGGACAACCTGCGCCTGGCCGGGGCCGGCCGGGACGACCCGGCCGTGCCGCTGTTCGCTCGCGGCGCGGTCACCCGCACCTTCGACACGCCCGAGTTCAAGGGGATGACCTTCTACGAGATCCGGGCCAGATCCCTCATCAACCGGGTCCCCGGGGCCAGCCGGGTCCCGTTCGAATACACGATCAACCCCTATCGTGGGTGCACTCATCGCTGCATTTACTGTTTTGCCCGAAAGACGCACGAGTATCTAGATTTTGATGCCGGTGCGGACTTCGACTCGAAAATCGTCGTCAAGGTCAACGCTGCCGAGCTGGCCCGCAAGGAGCTGGCCTCGCCCCGCTGGGGCGGTCACCACGTGGCCATGGGCACAAACGTCGACTGTTACCAGCGCGCGGAGGGCCGCTACAAGCTGATGCGCGGCATCCTGTCCGCATTGCGCGACGCCCGCAACCCGTTCTCGATCCTGACCAAGGGCACCCTGATCCTGCGCGACCTCGACCTGCTGACGGAGGCCGCGGACGTCACGGAAGTGGGCGCCAACGTGTCCGTCGGCTTCGTCGACCCGGCGCTGTGGCGCGCGGTGGAGCCGGGCACCCCCAACCCGCGCCGACGCCTGGAGACGTGCGCGACGCTCAACGACAACGGCATCGCCTGCGGCGTCCTGATGGCCCCGATCCTCCCGTACCTCACCGACTCCCCCGCCCAGCTCGAGGCCACCGTCAAGGACATCGCCGCCTCCGGCGCCACCCACATCGCCCCGATCGTGCTCCACCTGCGGCCCGGGGCGCGGGAGTGGTGGCTGGGGTGGCTGTCGCGCGAGCACCCGCGCCTGGTGCCGCGCTATCTGGAGCTGTACGGGCGGGGCGCGTACGCTCCGAAGGCGTACCAGGAGCGGGTGACGGGGCTCGTCAAGGAGCTGGCCGAGCGTCACGGAGTCGGCCGCGCGACCCCTGCCATGGCCCGCCGCATCCCACCACGCCCTGCACCGATCCCCGAGGAGCCGGAGCAGCTACGCCTGTTGTAGGCCCGCCGGCGGTACACGTGGCAGAACAGCCGCTCGGGCCGAGCAGGCGCCATCCGAGCACAGCCACGGATTCACCGGCAACTATGAGCGAGTGAAGATCCACTTGCGGAGGCGCGCCCGCGGATTGCAGCCAGCCTTGGTATCAGCCCGGAGAGCTGGCGGGATTGCATCGCTGTTTCGAGGTGGTGCCGGGCGCTCAGGTTCGGGTGGACCGCCTCCCGGCAGTGGCCAGAAACATTTACCTTTCCGGCCAACGTAGCGACCAGGGCCAACGCCGTCCAGCAATCTCGATCCAGAAAGTCGATGGGACAACGTGACATCCGGGCGCCCGTCCGGGAGTGGCTCAGGCACGACATCTGCCCGCGCGCCAGGCCTCACTGTGGGGATGGCACCACCGCGGTGGCCTCCGACTCCACCCACTTCTCGTCCTTCGACCAGAACATTTTCACCGAATATCACAGTCGGCATAAGTGGGCCAAACGGCGTGTGCGAGATCTCGTCTTGTGATGAGAACCAATTGCATCAGATTGGCCCTGGGCGCGAGCTCTGCGGGGGGACAGAATGGCCGTCATGGAGACGATCGTTCACAACCCGGCTGAGGGCATCTACGCCGCCACCGATGACTTCGTACACGCGATTGAGGTGCGGAATCCGTCTCGGCTACTGTTCATCGCGGGAACGATGGGGCTGGATTCCAATAGCATCCCCGGCACCACGCTTGAAGAACAGCTCGACCTCATCTGGGGGAATCTTCGGGTGATTCTCGCCGAAGCGGGGATGAGTGTCGACAACATCGTGAGGCTCACGAGTTACCTGCGTGATCCCTCCTACGCTGATGCGAATGCGAAAGCCAGGGTGACCGCCTTGGGTGAACGGCGGGTGCCCACGACGGCGATCGTGGCACAAACACTCGCCAGTGACTGGTTGGTGGAGATCGAGGTGGTGGCGGCGGGCTAAGTGGTGCGCTGAGCGACAGGCCACGATAGACCGCCGACGGGTCCTGCACGACTCCGCAACGCTGCGACCCGTTCGTGATGAACGTGTCACACCAGCTGAACCGGACCGCGTCCCGGAACGCCGGTAGCCAGCTCTTGCGGCCGAACGCGCGGATCCGGGCGACCTGCTCATCGGCGTGATCGAGGAAATGTTCTGACGGCAACACGCTAATCTACGCGGCTGGGCACACCGTCGAACGTGTCCCCCTGACGGGCGGGCCGGCGCAGGTCCTGGCCCGGCCGGAGCTGCCGCCCGACGCCTCGCTGAGCCTGCGTTTCAGCGTCGACGGGACCGGCGAACACCCCCTGTACGTGCATAGGTGGCGCACCTACCGGGTCGCCCTCGCCGACGGCGCGGTCACCTCGGTGCCGATCACAGTCGCCGAGCGTCCGGGTGGGGGCGACTCGCCGCGCGCAACCTGGTGATCAGGGACAAAAGCAGGCGTTCGGCGGCGGCGACCCGCCCCCGCACTGGCGCTCGGCCGCCGAGCGGCCCGCCCGCTGGCTGCGCGGCTACGCCGGCGCCCTGGCCGACGTCTGGAACACCACCGAGCCCCTGTGGAAGCGCGGCCGCCCGCTGCTGGACAGGGAGGTCGAGCGGGTGAGCGTCGCCGCGGTGCGCGGCGACCCGGAGTTGCTGCTCGGCGCGCTCAGCGACCGCATCGCGTACGGAGAGCGCGGCCTGCTCATCTCGGACCTCGAATCCGGCACGTTCGAACTGGGCGACCGCAAGATCGTCCTGGTGCCGATGCTGGCCGGCAAGGACGCCCTGATCACCAGCCTGGACAGCCCGGAAGCGGTGTGGATCGCCTACCCCGTCCCGGGGGCGGACTCGTTGTGGCGCAAGCCGGCGGCGCCCGCGGTGGACGAGCTGTCGGCCCTGGTGGGCCCGGTCCGCGCGGACCTGCTCTGCGCGCTCGACCAGCCCATGACCATGTCGATGCCGGCCACCGGCATGAAGATCGCACCCAGCGGCCTCACGTACCACTGCGACCGGCTGCGGGCCGGCGCCCCAGAGGCAGATCGCCGGCTGGATCAACCAGGCCGTCGAGATCCTCAAGGCGAACGGCTACCCGGTCGAGAAGATGAACGTGAACGACATCTAAACGATCATCCGGCAAGAGTCCGGCGGCAATCCCCACGCGATCAACACCTGGGACTCGAACGCGGCCAAGGGCTTGGTGGGCGGCATCCAGCAGCCGGGCGTAGTCGGTCTCGGTGAATCCCTTGCGTTCGTTCCCGCCGCCGGTAGATCATCATGCGGTAGATCAGCCGGGCCCGCTGAGCTGGCAGAAGTCGTGAGAGGCTTTACACCGCTGATTCCTCGCGTCCACCTTTCCGTCTCGCTTGGCGGACCTCCATCCGCAGGAGTCGGCGGCTTGGGGCTAGGAAATGCACGCTGCCGAGGTGGGCACCGGCCCTGACACGGCTTCGATCAGCAGATCGTCCAGACAAGACGGCCCGGCGGCATCGGCCCCCAAGACCACGACGTCATTGTCTGGCCGCGCCGCCGTCAAGTTTCGTCATCCTGCTCGCCGCGGCCCTGCTCACCATCGCGGTCGGGCAGGCCGTCGCCTCGTTCGCCGCCGCGGGACCATAGTGACGCGGGCGTGGCCAGCTTCATGGCGGCGCGCATGAGCGCTTCCCTGGCTGTTTCCTGGGTCGCCGGATCGTCGGTATGCATCATGCGCGCCATCTGCGGAACCGCGTACCACCAGCCTGCGAGGGCCAGGATGAGGAAGGCGAGGTCGGCGCCTGGCATGTCGTCGCTGATCAGGTTCGCCTGCTGGGCTCGGGTGAAAGCCGCGACCTTGGTGCGGTAGTACTCGGTGCGGGAATCCTCGTCGGGCACTTCTGGCAGGTCAAGCAGGCCCTCCCACAGCAGCAGCCGGGTCAGTTCGGGGTGCTCCGCGTGGTAGTCGTACACCGCGGCGGCGTACGCGGCGACGGCTTCCGGTCCGTCCAGTCTGTCCAGCGGAACGGCCGCCGCAACCTTGTTCAGTTCGTCCGCGAGCACGGTGGCGAACAGCCGGGATTTGTCGCCGAAGTAGGTGTACAGGCGCTCCTTGTTGATCCCCGCCCGGCGGGCGATGCGCTCCATGGTGGTGCCGCCGAGGCCGTGAGCGGCGAACTCGGCGACTGCGGACTCCTTGAGCCTGCGTTTGGTCTCGGCGGTGTTCCAGGCCATGCCCGCCAGCATATCCAACGCTTGCGTTGCAAATCTCCGATGGGACGCTAAAGTAGCTTCCAACCCAAACGTTGGAGTTGGAGTTCATGCCCACCATCGTGAACACGCCGCCACCGCCCACAGCCGAGCGGGGAGCCACGCGGGCAGGCACCATCCCCCTGCTCGTCGGCACCGCGCTCGTCGTACTCATTCAGCTCTACGCGGCCATCCCGCTTCACCAGTCCGTGGCCGCCGACCTCGGGTCCGCCGACGTAACGACCGCGCTGGCCGCCGGTTACTCATTCGCCTACGCACTAGGGTTCCTGATCTACGGGCCGTTGTCGGACCACTATGGCCGCCGGCGCATTCTTGTCTCCGGCCTCGCGGCTCTCACGGTCGCCACGCTCGCCGTGAGCCTCGCCCCCTCAACCGGTGCCCTGGCCGTCCTGCGAGCCCTACAGGGCCTGGCCGCCGCCACGTTCGCGCCGACCGCCCTGGCCTACCTCGGAGAGGCGCTGCCCCCTCCCCGGCGCGCCACCGCGATCGGCGCCATCTCGGTGGCCTTCCTCACCGCGGGAATCATCGGACAACTGCCCACCGCCGCCATCGCCACCGCCGCAGGCTGGCGCGGAACGTTCTTCATCGGCGGCATCCTGCTCGCCGCCCTCACCCTCGCGGCATTCGTCATCATCCGCGAGCCCGACGCCGATCGGCCCCATCAGCCTCTTCGGGAACGCTACGCCGGTCTCCTCCGGTTCGCTCTCCGGCCGCGTTCCCTGCTCCTCGCGCTCGGACATCTGGTTGTGCTGGGCGGTTTCGTCGGAATGTACAACCTGCTCGGCACGCATCTGACCTCGGCCGGTCTTTCCGCCACCGAGATCATGCTCGTTCGCGCCGCCGCCCTGCCGGCGATGCTCTGCTCGCTGCTCGCCGGGCCACTGGCCGCACGCCTCGGTCCGGCACGTACCGCACTCACCGGTTTCATCCTCGCGACCGCGGGCCTTGCAGCCGAGTCCGTACTGGCCGACGCACTCACAGGTCTCCTCGCCGCCAGTGTCGTCTTCGTCGCCGGCGTCGCCGTCCTGGTCCCCACGATGATCACACTGTGGGGCGAAGCCGCCCATCCCGCCCGAGGCGTCGGGATGGCCGTCAACGGGTTCGTCCTCTTCCTCGGAGCCGGTCTGGGCTCCTATGCCATCGAGTTGCCGGGAGGTTTCGGCGGCGCGCTCGGCGTCACGTCCGGGCTATACCTCGCCGCAGGCGCCGTCGTCTACGCGTCCTGTGCCATGAAGGGCCGCCAGTGACCATGACCGCCCACGTCGTCTCCTGCCAAGTACACGCCCGTATCGCCACGTGAGGAGTTGTTACATGCCTCGTCCAAGTTCCGTCCTCCTTTCCGGGGTCGCCGTCGCGGTCCTCGCCACCTCCGGAGCCGCCTACACCGCGACCACCCGCGACGAGATCCCGGCGGCCACCGCGCCCGGGACCAGCCGACAGGAGATCACCATGCCGCCCGCCACCGAACGTCCAACCGCCGACGTCAACGGCGCCCGACACCTGGAGGCCGACGCGCTGAACGGTACCGGTCTCCGCATCCCCCGCGGGTGGGAGATCGTCAGGGTGCGCGAGGAACGGCACGACGACCGCGACGTCACCGTCATCCGCCACCAACCCGACGGTTACCGCCTCGGCGGCCCCCACACCAGCCTCGTCCTCGACGCCGACGGCACGATTCTCGGATTCACCCGCCTCCAGGACGGCGATCAAGGACCGCTCCCCCGCGCACGTCGCGCCGAGGAGATCGCTCTGCGCTTCCTGCGGCAGGTGGCGCCCGACCATGCCGAAGGGCTCACCGTCAACTGGGTCGCGCAACACGATGAGACCGTGACCCGGCCCGACGGCACCACCGAGACGATCTCCGGGATGAAAGTGAAGATGCATCACGACAACGGCCTCTATTCCTGGGTTATCGTCGGCCCCGATGAGACCGTGCTGACCTATGAGCGCGACATCACGTGGGACTCCGGTCAGGGACGCCGGGGCACCCAGATGTGGCTCCACGACTCCTGGGTCGCCGCGTACGAGGGAACCGGCCCGCAACCCGCCTCCCCGTACGCTCTCGCACCGTCGTAACCGCTCCCGAGCACCGATACCGATGACGAATCGCGGAGCACTAATGGCGCAGTGTCTTTCGGTATCTCCCGTGGGCGGCACACCCCGACCGATTTCGGAAACCCCGAAGTGTATGCCGCGCCAAGTATCTGTCGATCCCTGACTAACGACAACAGCGCTCGAGCTCATGGATACCGGTTCGTGATTGAACGTGACGAGAGGAGGTGCGTCATGCGTACTTCTGGCTGGAACTAGAAAACACATAAACACACGACAGCACTCGAGGCCTCAACTCCTGGAGTGCTGTCCCCAATATTTCTGCCCAATGCCAAACCGACAGGTATAGAAATGTGAAGATGAGCGGCGGGTATCGACGCGGCGCAGGAGGCCGGCCAACTGTAGGTCACGGATGATATTGGCCCGGCAGGCCTCACGTGGATGCTTCGCTGGTCTCGCTCGCCGCTCCGCTCTGTTTCCTCAGGCCCATCATCTGGGTGGGCCGCAGCGCGAGGCCGATGGCGCGGCGCAGCGCGGCGCGCACCTGATCGGGCCCATCGCCCTGCTCGATACTGAGGATGGCGGTGGCGTTGAGCGCGCCGAGCACCGCGCCCACCAGCGCCGCCGCATCGGTCCGGCTGACCAGCTCCGGTGCCGCCCGATGTAGCGCCTCGATCAGCTCGCTCTGCGTCCGCAGCATGCGGTGCACCAGCCGCGACTGAACCGATGGGGTGGAGGCGAGCAGCTTCACCCGAAGCGCGGCCAGACCGCTGGGCAGATCGAAGCGCCACGTGTCCTCGACGATCGACTCCGCAGCGCGTTCGAGGACTTCCGCCACGCTCTGACCGGGCCGCCACTCCGCGATGGCTTGTAGCCCTTCGTTGAGACGTTCCTGCGCGCTGCCGATCACGACATCCTCTTTGGTGGGGAAATGCAGGTAGAACGTCCGCTCGGACACGTCGGCGGCCTCGGCGATTTCGGTCACCATGGTGCGCTCGAAACCCTTCTCCTCGAACAGCCGCATCGCCGCGTTCACCAGCGCCTGCCGCGTCTGAAGCTTCTTGCGCTCTCGTCGCCCCGTAGTCTCAGCCATGGGCTCGACTATAGCTACCGTATCTTTATTGCTGCTGCACTTATTCGCCATCGTCGCTGGATGGCCCCGCAGACGCCTGCTTCGCCGGATCAAGGCCGGCAGCTGCCGCACACCCGTTCGGGAAGATGCGCCCGTCCAGGCTCGTCCGCCAGCCGCTGCACCTCTTCAACCGCCCATCATCCCCGGCCGTTCTATCGCTGCCTTGGATACAGTAGCGTATGTTATGAGGTAGCTATACAAATGCAGTAACTGCAGCAAAGAGGAGACGATCATGGACAACATCGCGGATGCCACCGTCTTCATCACCGGAGGGGCACAGGGCATCGGGCTCGGCATCGCCCGCGCCTTCGCCCGGGCTGGCGCTCGCATCGCGCTGGCCGACGTCGATCGTGACCAGCTCCGGGTCGCCGAGCAGGAGTTGTCCATCCTGGGCAAGGTGAGCACGCACACATTGGACGTCCGCGACCGTGACGCCTTCGCCCGCGTGGCCGACGCCGTCGAAGAGCGGTTCGGGCCGGTCACCGTGCTGTGCAACAACGCGGGGGTCGCCGCCGCCGCGCCCCCGTCCGCGCTGACCTACCAGTTGTGGGACCACGTCCTCGGCGTCAACCTGGGCGGCACGGTCAACGGCCTTCAGACGTTCCTGCCCCGCATGCTCAGCCGCGGCGGGCCGGCCCACATCGTCAACGTCGCCTCCGGGGCGGGGCTCGTCGCCAGCGACAAGATCGTCTACGTCGCCTCCAAGTACGCCGTCGTCGGACTGTCGGAATCATTGCGGCAACACAGGGAGCTCAGCGAACGCGGCATCGGGGTGAGCGTCGCCTGTCCCGGTTTCGTGCGTACCAACGTCATGGCCAACAGTGCCAAGCTCGATCCCGGTGGTGCGCTGCCCGCCAACGAGGCACGCGACGCGCTCTTCGAGCGTTTCGGGCTGCCGCCGGACGTGGTCGGCGAGCAGGTCTTCCAGGCGGTTCGGGAGAACAGGCTTTATGTGCACACCGACCGGATGCTGGCCGGCCCGATCGAGCAACGCTCCCGGGTCCTGCTGGAGGCGATGCCACCGGAGACCGAGCGCGACCGCCAGATCGCCGCCGCCTTCGAGGGCGCGATCAAGTCCGCGATCCTGTCCGGATAAGCGGAGGCGACGCGATGCGCATCCTGATTTCCGGGGCCAGCGTGGCCGGCCCCGTGCTCGCATACTGGCTGAACCGGCACGGCTTCTCTCCCACCGTGGTCGAGCGGGCCCCCACCCTCCGCAAGACCGGCGGGCACGCCGTGGACCTGTTCCGCCCCTCCCTGCAGATCATCGAACGCATGGGACTGCGGCGGCAGGTCCTGGACAGCGAGGTCGGCACCGAACGCGTGACGTTCCTCATGGGGGGTGCCAAGCCGATCCGCCTCGACCACCACAGCGCCCTGGGCGTGACGACCGACGCGCACATCGAGATCATGCGCGACGACCTGAGCGAGATCCTCTACCAAGCCACCCGCGACGATGTCGAATACGTCTTCGGCGACTCCATCACCTCCATCGACGAGGGCCGGGACGAGGTGCGGGTCGCATTCGAGCGCGGCTCGCTCCGCTCCTTCGACCTCGTGATCGGCGCTGACGGGCTGCACTCCAACGTCCGCGGCATGGCCTTCGGCGAGGAAGGCCGCTTCGCCCGCCATCTCGGCGCTTACGTGGCGGTGGCCACCGTTCCCGACTACCTCGGCCTCTCCGCCGAGATGATTACGTTGGCCGTCCCCGGGCGCATGCTGGCCCTCTACAGCCCGCGACATCTGGGCGAGGCTCGCGTGATCTTCATGTTCCGCAGCCCCGGCCGCCTCGACTACCACTACCGCGACGCCGCACGGCAGAAGGAGTTGCTGCGCGAGCACTACGCCGGGATCGGCTGGGAGGCGCCCCGGCTGCTTGCCGAGCTGGACCACGCCCCCGCCTTCTACTTCGACGAGATCACGCAGCTGCGCATGGACACCTGGTCGCGGGGCAGAGTGAGCCTGGTCGGCGACGCCGCGTACTGCCCGGGGCCGGCGGTCGGTGCCAGCACCAGCATGGCGGTGATCGGGGCGTATGTGCTCGCCGGGGAGTTGGCCGCGGCCGGCGGCGACCACACCGCGGCCTTCCCGGCCTACGAGCGAGAAATGGCCGATTACGTCGAAAAGGCACGCGGCTACGCCGCTCGGATGGTCAAGCAGGTCATTCCCGGCACCCCGGCCCAGGTGTGGGCGGGCGCCCAGGCCCTGCGCCTGATCGGTGGCCTGCCCGCCCGTGTGGGTCGCGCCCTGTCAAAGCGTGCCAACAGCATGGGCGTCCACGACGACGTCGACGTCAAGAGCTACCCCGACGACCTGCGAAACTGACGCCCGCCGCGCGGTCGGCGGCGGCCGGTGCAGGGATCAGCACGGGCTCCTCGGACCTGGCCGCCGACAGGCCCAGGCTTATCCACTGGTCGCGGCGGTTACGGATGGCCGTGGCCGAGCAGGTGGAATCCGCGATCGCCTCGTAGGAGCACCCGAACCGGAGGACCTGCAGCAGCTTGTCGCAGACGATCCGGCGCCGATGGCAGCCCAGCCGGATGGGCCGGATCGTGCTCCGGCCGCCGCGGCAGCACGGCGGCGAATTGGTCCCACAGCGGTTCCGTCAGCCATGAGGGCAGCGCAGGCACAGGTCTCCCCGATGATCACAGTGCGTCGCAACTCCATGATCACGGAACTTGTGTCTGCCTCCCCCTGACGCTGCACCCCATCACTACACGTCGCGAACCGCGACAGTTCGACCGCTGCCCCAGACGATTCCAGCAGTGGTGCAGCGGCAGAACGCCGGGGGTCTGCGTGTCGGGAAAGGTTATGAGGTGGGCCTCGACCTGATCGTCCGGAGTGCGCAGTCGTCGTTCGAGGCATCCTACTCGGCAAGGAGTGGCAAACTTCGCTTTCATAAGCGTCGAAGGCGCACAAGCCTCCTTCAGGTAGCCGCGTGAGCATCAAATATGTGACGGCCATGGCTCCCTCTACAGCGGTCCGGAGGCAGTGATCTTCTGAGCTGAGCTCAGGGCCGCTGCCGGAACGGGGCGAGCGTGGCGCGCACGAGGTCGGCGGCGCCCCAGTCGGGATCGAACTGGGCGATCGAGAGCCTGAACCTGGAGAGTGGAGCGACGCTTCGATACAGCTCGGCGTCACCCTGGCCGGCAACTACACCTTTCGGGGCGACCTGGCGCGCCGCCAGGCTGCTGCAACGGCTGATCGGCATCTCCGATACCCTCGGCAGCCCTCAGGCCAGGGGCTCGGCCCACTGGAACGCCGCAGTGACGGCCTACTACCGCGGACGCTCCGCCGATGCCCGGGTCATGGCAGAGCGCGCACTGGCCTCGTTCGGCGAGACCAACCACCAGCGAAACCCGGCCATGCTGCGCGCCAGTTACGGCCTTGTGCTCCTGGACGGCGACCCCGCCGAACCCGAGCGGGCACACGAGGTCCTGCTCGACGCCCGCGTGTCCTCAGCCGCCGACTCGGCCCGAATCCCGAGGTCCACGCATGCATGGCCGGAACGGCTCGTGACGCCTGACATCCGCGCGACCGTTGCGCCGCATTGAGCAGGGCGAGCCGCTCGGCCTCGGCGAGTGGGCCGCTCGTCAACGCCGACGAGTCGCGGTTGCGAGCGCGGCATCGACCTATGACCGTTCCGGGACTGGAAGACCTGCCTCAAGGAGGCAGCTACCGCAATACCCGCAGCTGACCGACACTTGCAGTTAGGCGAGGAGAGATGCCAGTCAGCACGTCGGGGGCCTACATGGGCGCCTGGTGGAGGAGGACGAGCTGTCCAGCGAGGACGCCCGCCGGCCAAGCCGCTGGAGCCGGCCGCGGAAGGACGGGCCGGCTCCAGGGTCCGGACGTCACATGGGGATCAGACGCGGGTCCACTTCTGGTTGTTCTGGCCGTTGCACGCCCAGATCTGCACCTTGGTGCCGTTTGCGGTGCCGGCGCCGCTGACGTCCAGGCACTTGTTCGCGCCGACCGCGGTGATGCTGCCGTCGGCGTTGAACCGCCATTTCTGGTTGTTCTGCCCGTTGCAGTCCCAGATGATCACGCTGGTGCCGTCGGCGGTGCCGGCCCCGTTCACGTCCAGGCACTTGTTGCCGGACACCCGCAGCTCACCCGCGGCCGTCGACGTCCACTGCTGGTTCGACTGCCCGTTGCAGTCCCAGATCTGCACCTGCGCGCCGTTCGTCTGCGAGCCTCCGTTGAGGCACCGGTTCGACCCCGCACCCCGCAACGCGCTGGTGCTGCCCGGGGGCGAGCCGTCACCCTGCCCGACACCCCTGCCGTTGAAGGTGAACGAGTCCACGTCGAACGAGTTCGCGGACGGTGCCTTGAACACGACGTGGACATTGCGGGTGCCACCGGGGTCGGTGACCTGCACCGCGGGCAGGGACACGTAGTTGTTCCATCCCCCGGTCGCCGGCACGGGGCTGGAGGCGATGAGCGCCCCCGTCGGGGAGTCGGCGTGCAGTTCGATGGACGCCCCGGTGCTGGACGGCGCAGAGACACGGAAGGACACCGTGTCGATCCCGGACAGGTTGATCGGACTGAAGGAGATCCAGTCGTTGTTGGAGATGTCGCCGATGCGCCTGCCGCCTTCGGCTCCGGGCTCGTCGATGATCCGGATTCCGGACGAGCCGGTGAAGTGCTCGGCCTGCTTGTGCTTGGGCTGCAGGGTGATGCCGGCGCTGCCCTTCAGGCCGCCCTTGTCGGTGTAGTCGGCGGACAGGACGTAGTAGACGTTGGAGGCCTCGTCATGGCCGGAGGCGGTGGTCGTGACCGTCCCTGAGCAACCGGTGTACTGGCCGGTGTCATGGGCGTGCTGGTCATGGCCGAGCGCGGTGATCACGTTGACCTTGGTGCAGTCGACGGCGCCGTCCTCGGGATCGGTGACGTTCACCGTGTAGGCCACCTGGTCGCCGAAGTCGATGAACCCGCCGTCGGGCGGAGCCGAGAAGACGACCTTGGGACGGCTGTTGCCGACGACGATGGGCAACGTGACGCTGCCCGTCTTCCCACCGGAGTCCCGTACGGTCAGCTTGGCGGTGTAGGTCCCATTGGTGCTGTAGGTGTGGGACGGGTTGGCACTGGTGGAGGTCCCGCCGTCGCCGAAGTCCCACGCGTAGGTGATCGCGTCGCCGTCGGGGTCGGACGAGCCGGCTGAGGAGAACGCCACCGTCAGCGGCGCCGCGCCCGAGTCGGGGTTGGCGCTCGCCTTGGCCAGGGGTGCGCGGTTTCCGGCTACGTAGTCGACCCGGTAGATGCTGTCATCGGTGTTCGCGTGGCCGAAGCCGTTGCCCCAGTCGGCCATGTACAGGGCGCCGTCCGGACCGAACTTCATGTCGATCGGCGCATGCGGGGCGAGCTGCGCCGCAAAGGGGTTGATCTTCAGGAGGTTGCCCGAGGAGTCCAGGCGGAACTCCTTGACGAAGTTGCGGCTCCATTCGTAGAAGAACGGCGTGCCGTCGAAATACTCGGGGAACTTGCGGTCAGAGCCGCCAGCCGGGTCGTAGCGGTAGAACGGGCCGCCCATCGGGGCCGCACCGCCGCAGCAGTTGATCTCGGGGAACTCTGCCGAGGCGTGGTAGTTGTACCAGACGGTCGCGGGCTTGGCGGCGGGCAGACTGGTCAGGCCGGTGTTGTTGGGCGAGTCGTTGACCGGGGCCGAGCAGTTGAACTTCGCGCCGGAGGCGTTGGTGGCGAAGTTGAAGTCGTTGAACGGGATGTTGTTGCCGACGCAGTACGGCCAGCCGTAGAAGCCCGGCTGCTTGATCAGGTTCCACTCGACCGTGCCCTCGGGACCGCGGCTGGGATTGGCGCTGCCCGCGTCCGGACCGTAGTCCCCCACCGATATCCAGCCGGTGACCTTGTCGACCGAGAAGCGGAACGGGTTGCGGAAGCCCATCGCGTAGATCTCCGGCCGCGTCTTGGCCGTGCCGGGCGCGAACAGGTTGCCGGACGGAATCGTGTAGGTGCCGTCGGACTCGGGGTGGATGCGCAGGATCTTGCCGCGCAGGTCGTTGGTGTTGGCCGAGGACCGCTGGGCGTCGTAATGCTCCCGGCCCGGCCGCTCGTCGATCGGGGCGTAGCCGCTGGACCCGTTGGGATTGGTGTCGTCACCCGGGCCGATGTACAGGTTCCCGCCCGGCCCGAACGCGAGGTAGCCGCCGGTGTGGCCGGGCTCGTCGACGTTGCGGTACGCCGGAACCTCGATGATCCTCTTTTCACTCGCCAGGTCGAGGCTGGTGCCGTTGAAGGTGAACCTCGACACCCGGTTCACCTCACCGCCGTTGGACGGCGAGTAATTGAGGTAGATCCAGCCGTTGGCGGCGAAGTTCGGATCCAGCGCCAGCCCGATGCCGCCGTCCTCGCCGCCGTCGTACACCGGCAGGGTGCCGATGACGCGCGTGCCCCCGCCGTTGGTGGGGATCAGGTTCACCTTGCCCGAGCGCGAGATGTAGAAGACCCTGCCGTCTGCGGCCACGTCCAGTTCCATCGGCTGGTCCGGCGCGCCGTCGAGGGTCACCTTCTGGAACCGGGCCGCGACCGTGCCACCGCAGTCACCCTGCGCCGCGCCCGCCGCCCACTTCACCGCACCCAGCAGGTGCTGCTTGAACGACGACTCCGAATAGGAGGACGCCTGGTGGCCCATCGCGGTGGCCCACACCCGGCCGCCCTCCGGGTTGTGACACCAGGAGATCGGGTGGTCGGCGCCCATCTTGTTGGGCCCCGCGTCATAGGTGGTCTCATCCGCGGTCACCAGCACGTGCACCGAGCCGCGCATGTTCTTGTCGAAGTTGTACCACTCCTCCGGGCGCACCCACCGATCCGGCAGTCCCTTCGTGGAGGGGTGAACCTTGTCGGCCACCTTGGCGGTGCCCTGCAGGATCGCCGAATGCGCGGTCATGTGCGCGCCCGCCAGGACAACCTGGTCCCACCAGGGAAACTGCGCCTCGATGTTCATGTCGGTGGCGTTGTGGATCGCGACGATGCCGTGGCCGCTGCGCACATACGCCTGGAAGGCCTGACGCTGGGCCTCGTTGTCCCACACCATGCCGTTGGTCTGGAACATGATCACCGCGTCGTAGGTGTTCAGGGTCGCGGTCGTGAAGACGGCGGAGTCCTCGCTGTGGTCGAGCTGGAAGTTGTTGTCGGTCGCCATCTGCTGGAACATCGCGACACCGGCAGGGATGGAGTCATGCCGATAGGCGCCGCTCGCCGTCTCGGTGAAAAGCAGCACCTTGAACTCCGGAGCGGCCGCGTGCGCCACCAGCGGCACCAAGGACACCAACAGCCCTAATAACATTGCGGCCAGGGCGGGAAGCAGGCGTGGTCTTCGCATGAAGGATCTCCTGGGGGGTTACCGGCAACGGTCGGAGTTGAAGGGTGCCTTGGTGAGCGTCGGCTTGCCTGCGCCGTTCTCCACCACCGCGTGGACATCGCCGGCGGACGACTCCAGGTCCACTCCGTTGAGGACCCGTACGCCCAGGAAGCTTTCGCCGATGCCGGTCATCTTCAGCACGGGGATCTCCTAACGGGCGGGGCGGGAGTCGTGTCGGGCGGCTTGCGGTTCGCCGGGGCAGTCTTCCGGCGAGGACGCCACGGTCGCTGGACGGCGCCCGGCACGGTGACGCCGGGCCTGACCATGCGACAGATGTCGAATCGATTCGGAACGAAAATAGGCCTGGCTAACATACCTGTCAAGCATGCTTATTCAGGCGGATCAGAGGCCGGCTTTTCCTCTTCCACTGGGCGAAGGTCTCGCCGCCTTATCGAAAATCGGCATTTCAGGTGGGCACCGAGGGCGCCTATTGTCTCATTGACTCTCAGCTCGGCAAAGATTGGCCATACTTTGCGAATTTAGTTAGGCGCTCGATAAGTATGAAACTTTCAAGCTCTGTGTCGGGCGATCATCAGCGACCACCTCAGGCATGACACGGACACCGGCGGGCCGGGGCGCAGCGATGCGCTCCGGCCCCCGACGTTCAGCTGTCAGCCGCCGATGACCGAGAGCATCTTGTCGGCGTCGCGGGTGAGCACCTGGCGCACCTCGGCGCGCGGGACCAGCTTCGCGTCCGCGGCGAGTCCCTTGAACTCGGTGAGGAGCCGCACCGCCCGGCCGTCGTTGCCGGATGCCTCCGCCCTGCGGGCCTGGGTCAGCTTGCTCGTCAGCTTGTCGTGCGCGCCCGCTGACAGCCAGCTGGTGGCCCGGAATCGGTCGAGCAGGTTCTGCATGTCCCGCAACGAGGTGGTGACGTTGAACCGCACCGAGGTCGTCACCGCGTTCCCGGCATTGTCGGTCGAGGTCACCGCGATCATGTGCGCCGCCAGCGTCTGAGTGAACAGCGGCAGCACCGAACCCGGCGTGTGCGGGGCGCCGTCGAGGGTGCCGGTCGTGCTGCGGACGCCCGAGGTGGCGTCCACGGCTTCCCAGGTGATCACCACGTCCTGGGAGTCGCCGTACACCTCGCCGTCGGCCACGCCCGACACGAGCAGGATGGGCTTGGTGGCGTCGATCTTCAGCACCGCCGCCTTCTCCTCCTCGACGTTGCCCGCCGCGTCGGCCGTGCGGTAGCGCAACTCGTGCTCGCCGTCGCCGTCCACCACCACGGCCGCTCCCGGGTAGGCCGTCCAGGCGCCGCCGTCGAGCGAGTACTCGATGCGCTTGACGCCAGAGTGGGCGTCCTGCGCGGCCAGCTCGACCGGGACCGAGTCCTTGCTCCATCCGTTCTCGTTCGGCGGGGCGAACGACGCAGTGGTCTGCGGGGCGGTGGCGTCGATCTTGAGAGTGAGCGAGCGGGCTTGCTCGACGTTGCCCGCGCCGTCCCGGGAGCGGTATTCGAGGGTGTGCGCCCCGTCACCGCTGACCGTGAACGGCGTGCTGTAGGCGGTCCAGGCGCCGCCGTCGATCCGGAATTCGGTGGCCGCCACGCCGCTGCCGTCCTCCTCGTCCGCCGCGGTCAGGGTGATCTCGACCGGCGCGGCGGTGTACCAGCCGTCCTTGCCGTTCGGCTCGGCCGGGTTCTGCTTCGCCGTGGTGGTCGGCGCGGTCTCGTCGACGGGGTCACCGCCTCCGCCGACCTTGGTGAGGCGGAAGGTCTGGTTGAGTGCGGCTGAGCAGTTCCATTGGATCACCGCGGCGTCGTCGGCCTGGGAGACGCCGTTGATGTCGACGCACAGCCCGGTCTTGGCGGAGACGATCTGGAAGAGGCCTTCGCCGCCGCCGGTCGGGACCACGGTGAAGTACTGGTTGGGCGCGTCCCCGCTGCCGGCTGCGTGGCAGGTCCACTGGACGAGCTGGGTGCCGGGTGTGGTCGTGCCGCCCGGGATGTCCGCGCACTTGCCGCTGCCGACGTTCTTGAGTTGGTAGCCGCCGGGCGCGGTCACCAGTTCCCACCGCTGGATGGGGTCTTCGGTGGCGCCCATCTGGACGAGCTTGGCGTTGTCAGCGGTCGACGCGTTCTGCGTGGTCACGTTCTTGCCGCTGTGCTGGGCGGTGACCGTGTAGACGCCCGGCTCGATCGCGGGGGGTGGAGCCTCGCTCACGAACTGGACGGCGTCCAGGTCGAAGGCGTTGTTGGCGGAGTTCTTGAACACCACGTAGAGCGTCGAGGTGGTCGCGTCCGCCGCCACCGGGACGGTCTGGGTCTGCTGGTAGTTGTTCCAGTCCCCGGTGTTGGGGACGGCCGCGCTGGCCAGCAGCCGGCCGGTGGGGGACTCGGCGCGCAGCTCGATCAGTCCGCCGCCGGCGGGGCTGGACAGCCGGTAGTTCACGCCCTTGACGGCGTGCAGGTTCATCGGGGTGAACGAGATCCAGTCGTTGTTGCTGATGTCGCCGATGCGCTTGCCGCTCTCGGCGCCCGGCTCGTCGATGACCCGCACGCCTGCCTGGGCGTTGAAGAACTCGGCCTGCTTGCGCATCGGCTGCAGGATCGCCTTGGCCCGGCCGGTGAGCGGCATGTCCTGCGAGCCGTCGGTGTAGTGGGCGTTGAGGACGTAGAACAGGTTGGCGCCGTCGGGATGCCCGCCGAGGTCGCCGGTCTTGACGACGCCCTCGCACCCGGGGATCTCCACGGTCTCGTGCTCGTGGTCGTCATGGCCGAGCGCCGGGTTGACGAACACCTTGGCGCAGTCGATCTCGCCGTCCTCCGGGTCGGTGACCTTGATCTTGTACGGTACGTCCTGGCCGAACTGGATCGGCGCGCCGTTCAGCGGGGTCTCGATGGTCACCATGGGCTTGCTGTTGCCGGCGGTGATCTCGATGTTGGCGAAACCCTCCTTGCCGGTGCTGTCGGTCACCTTGAGCTGGGCCGTGAACCGGCCCGTGGTCTGGTACACGTGGGTGGCCTTGACCTGGGTGGAGTCGACGGTGCCGTCGCCGTCGAAGTCCCAGGCATAGGTGAGGGAGTCCCCGTCGGGATCGTAACTGCCGGAGGCGTCGAACTCGACGGTCAGCGGAGTGACGCCGTCGACCCTCGAGGAGGTGGCCTTCGCCACCGGCGAGCGGGCGCCGGCCGCGTAGTCGATCCGGTAGAGGCCGGAGTCGTTGTTGCCGCCGCCGAATTCGGTGCCCCACTCCAGCAGGTACATCGCGCCGTCCGGACCGAAGGTCATGTCCATCGGCTTGAGGAAGGGCGTACTCCCGAGGAAGCTGTTGATCTTGAAGACCTGGTCGTCAGAGTCGAGGTGGATCTCCTTCACGTAGTGGCGCGACCACTCGTAGAAGAAGTTGACGCCGTCGAAGTAGGCCGGGAACTTGGTCTTCGACGGGTTGTCCGGCTGATACCGGTAGACGGGGCCGCTCATCGGCGCCGAGCCGCCCGAGCCGAGCTCAGGGAAGGCCGGGGAGGTGCCGTAGCCGTACCACATGACCGGCTTCTCGATCGGCGGCAGCTCGGTGAGGCCGGTGTTGTTCGGCGACTCGTTGACGGGGGCGGCACAGTTGAACTTGGCGCCGACCTCCTTGGTGTCCGGGTTGTACGGCGCGTACGGCTGGTTGTCACCGTGGCAGAACGGCCACCCGAAGTTGCCCGGCTTCTTGATGACGTTGTATTCCACCAGCCCCTCAGGGCCGCGGTCGGTGGCGGGGCCGCCGCGGTCCGGGCCGTAGTCGGCCACGTGCAGGTAACCGGTCTTGGCGTCGACGGTGAACCGGAAGGGGTTGCGGAAGCCCATGGCGTAGATCTCGGGACGGGTCTTCGCGGTGCCCGGCGGGAAGAGGTTGCCCTCGGGTATGTCGTAGCCGCCGTCGGCCTTCGGCTTGATCCGCAGGATCTTGCCGCGCAGGTCGTTGGTGTTGCCCGCGGTGCGGGCGGTGTCCAGCATGTGCTGGCCGGGCCGCCAGTCGAGCGGCGCGTAACCCTGCCAGTCACCGGACAGGTTCGGCGGGACGTCGTCGCCGACGCTCAGGTAGAGGCTGCCGTCGGGGCCGAACTCGACCGCGCCGCCGGTGTGGCCCGGCTCGGGGTAGGTCCGTGCGCGATAGGCGGGGATTTCGATGATCTTCTTCTCGGTGCTCAGGTCGATGCTGTCGCCTTGCACGGTGAACCGGGACAGCCGGTTGACGTCTTCGGCGCTGCCGGCCGGCGACCAGTACAGGTAGATCCATCCGTTCTGGGCGAAGTTCGGGTCGAGTTCCATGCCGACCAGGCCGTCCTCGCCGCCGGTGTAGACGTTGAGGGTGGCGGCGGTGACGGTCATGTGGGTGTCCGGCTTGTGGATCTTCACCTCACCCTGGCGCTGGACGTAGAACACCCGCCCGTCAGGAGCGACGTCCAGCTCCATCGGGTTGCTGGTGTTGTCGTCCAGGGTGACCTTCTCGAAGCTGCTCCACACGGTGCCGCCGCAGTCGCCCGGCTGGACACCGGCCGCCCACTCGACGCCGCCGAGGACATGCTCGCGGAACTCCGGCTCGGCATAGGCGGCCGCCTCGTGACCCATGGCAGTGGCCCACACCCGGGCGCCTTCGGCCTGGCGGCACCAGGAGATCGGGTGGTCCGGCCCCATGGCCGAGGAGCCTGGGTTGTAGGTCGTCTCGTCGGCGGCGACCAGGACGTGCACGTTGCCGCGCGGGTTGGGCGCGAAGTTGTACCACTCCTCCGCGCGCTGCCACCGCTGCGGGAGGTTCTTGGTGGAGGGGTGCACGCGGTCGACGACCTTGGCCAGCCCTTGGAGTGTGCCGGGCGAGTGCGCCGGCATGTGGGCGCCGCCGTTGATCAGCTCGTCCCACCAGGGGAACTCGTTCTCGATGCCCATGTCGAGCGCGTTGTGGATGGCCACGACGCCCTTGCCCGACCGGACGAACTTCTGCAGCGCCTGCCGCTGGGCGTCGTTCTCCCAGACCATGCCGGAGTTCTGCAGCATGATGATCACGTCGAACGTGGCCAGGTCGGTGTCGTTGAACACCGAGGAGTCGGCGCTCTGCACCACTTCGAAGTCATGGGCCGCGGCCAGCTCGTTCACCATCTGGACGCCGGCCGGGATGGACGCGTGCACGTATCCCACTGCCTTGGTGAACAGCAGGGCGCGGAACCCGTGGAGGGCGGCGCCGGTCGCGTGGGCGGAAGCCGGCGCAAGCGCCATCAACAAGGCGGGGAGTAAGAGGGCAGCGAGAAATCGTCGCATGGCGAATCTCCGGGAGTGCGGGGACAACTCGAGACGAGGCGCGAAGGGAACGCTGCTGGAAAGGCGCACGTCAGTGGGCGCACGCCGGCGGATGTCAGAAACGGTGAACGGGTGTCAGAGGGCGCGCAGGTAGGCGAGGCCGTCGACGGCCAGCGCGTCCTGGCTTTCGGCGAGGGGCCGCCAGATGGAGGCCGCGGTGGCGATGGTCTGGTTGTGCGCGGTGAAGGACTCGATGACGAGCGGGCCTTGATAGCCGACGTCGTGCAGGGCCCGGGTGAAGCCGGGCCAGTCGAAGCGGTCGGCCCCCGGCGTGCCGCGATCGGTGCCGCACACCTGCACGTGCGCGATCCGATCCGCCGCGACCCGCACCGCCTGGGCGGGGTCTTTCTCCTCGATGTTCATGTGGTAGATGTCGAGTGCCAGGTGGCAGTCCTCGGGCAGCGCCTCCAGCGCCTGCTCGACGGTGTTGACGAGGCTGGTCTCATACCGGTTGAGCGGCTCGACCGCGAGCTTCACCCCGCGCTCGGCCGCGTGGTCCAGGACGGGCCGCAGATGCTCACGCAACTCGACGTAGACTCCCCGGCGCTCGTCCGGTGACAGCCGCCACGTACGGCCGACCGAGGCGTACGCCGGCCCCCCGATCACCGGGGAGCCGACGGTCGCCGCCACGTCGACGCAGTGCCGCAGATAGTCCTGGGTTGCGCGGACCGTCTCCGGGGAGGCGGCCACGAGCTCGCGCCCCGGCGGCATGACCAGCACCACGGACGCGGCCAGCCCGTGCTCGGCCAGCACCGCCGCGGCCTTGTCCGGGTTCCAGTCGCCGGGTTGCTCGACGGGCAGCTCGATGACGTCGAAGCCCCACCCGGCGATGCGGGGCGCGAGCCGCGCCAGGTCTTCGTCGGTCAGCGGGGAGACCCAGACCCAGGTGTTCACTCCGATGGAGAACATGGCGTCCCTCTTCGTCGTCGGTTCGCGGAAGGAGCCGATCAGCTCTTCTTCCCGCCCCAGGTCTCGGGGAACCCGGGCAGGTCCTCACAGCCGCACAGCGCGTAGTGCAGCGGCGGCATGTTGGGCTTGAGGTAGGTCGACAGGTTCTCGCTGGTGACCTTCGGCTGCGGCAGGTTCCACATCTCGGGCACTTCCTCGCCCTTGAGGATCTTCAGAGCGGCGATGATCGGGGTGCGCCACTGGTAGGTCGGGTACGTGGGTGCGACGGCGGTCAGGCCCGCGTCCTTCCACTTCTGCAGGAAGTCCTGCTGGTCCTCGCCGTTGATCGGCGGCACCGGCAGGCCGGCGTCCTCGAACGCCTCGATCGCGGCCACCGCCGTGGCGCCCGCGTCCATCCAGACGCCGTCGATCTTGCCATGCCGCTGGATGTAGTCGCTGACGATGCTCTTGGTCTTGGCGGCGTCGCCGTCGGTGAACTCCACCCCCGCCACCTGGAGCTTGCTCTTGTCGAAGACCACCTTCGCCGCCGACCAGCGGGTCTCCAGCACGTCCACGCCGGGCAGGATGCGCAGCGCCAGCACCTTCCCGCCCGCCGGCACCTTCTCGACCAGGAACTCGGCGGCGTCGGCGCCGAAGGCGTAGCCGCCGATGGGCTTGATGAACGTCACCGGGCAGTCCGTCTCGACGCCCCGGTCGAACACGATGACGGGCACCTTCCCGCAGGCGGCCGTCACGGCGGGGGTGAGCGTGGCCGTGGTGTTCGGCGAGACGATCAGCGCGTCGCAGCCCTTGGCCTGCAGCTCGGCGATGTCGGAGATCTGCTTGTCGTCCTTGCCCTCGGCATCCAGCGCGGTGAACTTGGTGATCTCCTTGTGCAGGCCGGCCTCGGCCTGCATCGTCTTCCACCCGACCTGGCGCCAGGGGTTGTTGACCGCCGCGTTGGAGAAGCACAGGTGGTACGGCCCGTCCTTTTTGTACTTCGCTGTGTCGATCATCTTCGGGGCGATGGCCTGCTCCCAGGGCTTGTCCGTGGGGCCCTGCGGCGTCTGGGAGCGCATGGCCAGCTGGGCGTCGAAGTCCGCCTGCACGAAGAACTTCGACTGCGCGCCCGTACCCGAACCTTGAGCGCTCTGGCTGGCGCTCGCGGCGGGGGCTGCGGCTTGGGTGGTTGCCGTCGGCTTGTCGGTGGTGCAGCCGGCGAGAGCGAGTGCGGCGAGAACGGCGGCTGCGGCCTTACGACGCGGCATGGGCGTCTCCTCTTCGGGGGGTGAACTTCCAGGGAAGTCGGATGGCTCCCGCCGCGACCGCGGCGATGATGATGACGCCCTGCACGGTGAACTCCAGCGCCCCCGAGATTCCGTACAGGTTGAGCAGGGTGAACAGCGCTTCCAGCGTGAAGGCCCCGGCCATGGCGGCCAGCACGGAGCCGCGGCCGCCGCCGAGCACCACGCCGCCGAGGACGACCGCGGTGATGGCGGAGAACTCGAGTCCCTGGCCCACCTGCGCCGAGACCCCGGCGAAACCGCCGAGCAGGATCGCCGCGACGGCCGCGGCCAGACCGGAGAGCATGAAGGCGAAGATCTTGCCCCGGTCGACCCGAACCCCGGACAGCGCCGCGGCACGCTCGTTGTCACCGGTGGCGATGAGGGTCTTGCCAAAATCGGCGCGCATGAGCCAGATCGCCGCCGCACCCACGGCCAGCAGGATCAGCACCGACCACGGCAGCGGCCCGAGGCCGCCCCGGCCGAACACCCGGAAGCCCTCCGACAGCGCGCCACGCGGCGCGCCGCCCGTCCAGAGGAAGACCGCCCCGCTGAGGATGAGCAGCATGCCGAGCGTCACGATGAACGACGGCACCCGCAGCTTGGTGGTGACCACGCCATTGACCAGTCCGGCGAACAGCCCGACGACGATCAGCAGGGCGAGGACCGGCCAGGTGGCGGACTCGTCGCCGTCGATGAGCCGCGCGGCGATCACCACTTCGGCCGTCACCAGCGAGCCGACCGACAGGTCGAACTCGCCGGAGACGATGACGAAATACTGTCCCGCGGCGAGGATCACCAGCGGCGCGGCCCGTTTGAGGAACGCCAGGAAGCCGGCGGGCTCCAGGAAGAAGGGGTTGGCGACCGCGATCGCGGCCAGCAGCACCACGAGGACCGCGAGGATGGGAAGTGTCCGCTTCATGCCGACCGCCTTGTTCCGCGCCGGGCGTAGACGGCCACCGCGATGACGATGACCACGCCGCGGACCACGTCCTTGACGAAGGAATTGACCTCGAGCTGATTGAAGATGGTGTCCAGGACGGCCAGCAGCAGGACCCCGCCCACGACTCCGGCGACCCCGCCCTTGCCTCCGGCCAGCGCGGTCCCGCCGAGCACGACCGCGGCGATGGACTCCAGGTCGTAGCCGCCGTCGGTGCCCACCGTGGGCGCCCCTGCCCCGAGCCTGCTGGCCAGCAGCAGGCCCGCGATGCCGGCGCAGACCGAGCAGAGCACGTGGGTGAGCACGATGACCCGGCCCGTACGGATCCCGGACAGGCGGGCGACCTCCTCGTTCCCGCCCACCGCGTAGATCCGGTACCCCAGCCGGGTCCTGCTCAGCAGGAACCAGGCCACGACGGCCACGCCCGCCCAGAGCATGGCGGAGATGGGGATCGGCCCGATGCGGGAGTATCCGAGGAGCTGGAACGACTCGGGAACCTTGCCCGCCGGGCCGTCGTACAGGTGGTCGACGATGCCCTTGATGATCAGGGCGACGCCGAGCGTGGCGATGAAGGCGTGGACCTGGAGCCGGGTGATGACCAGCCCGTTGACCAGCCCCACCAGCGCGCTGATGGCCAGCACCGCGGCGACGGCCGGCACGATGTTTCCGTCCTGGCCCGCCATGATCTCCGCCGCGACCAGCGAGGCCAGGCTGATCAGGTACGCCACGGACAGGTCGAGCGACCCGGCCAGGATCGCCAGCGTCTGCCCGATCGCCACGATGCCGAGGGCCGCCGAACGCTGCTGGATCCCGACGACGCTCTCCATGGTGAGGAACTGGTCACCATCGAGCGCGGCGAGGGCCCAGCCGACCGCGACCAGGCCGAGCAGCGCGAGGAACACCACCTGTGTGGGTTCGCGCAACAGCGCCGCCAGGCCGCCGTGCGCCTCGCCGCGGCGGGCGGGACGGCGGACGCGTACGAGCAGGTTCATTCAGGCCACCTCTCCCGCGGCCAGGCGCATGATGGCCTCCTCGGAGGCCCCTGCCGGCAGGGTGCCCGCGATGCGGCCGTCGCGCAGGACGACGACGCGATCGCTCATGCCGATGAGCTCGGGCAGCTCGGAAGAGATCATCATGATGGCCATGCCGTCATTCGCCAGCTCGCGCATCAGGTCGTGGATCGCGGCCTTGGCCCCGACATCGACGCCCCGGGTCGGTTCGTCGAACAGCAGCACCCGCGGCGCCGTCGTCATCCATTTGGCGAGCACGACCTTCTGCTGGTTGCCTCCGGACAGGTAGCGGACCTCCTGGTCCTGGCGGGGAGGCGAGAGGCGTACCCGTTCGAGCAGGTCGCGCAGGCCGTTACGGCCCTTGGCGCCCACCGCGCGGGCGACCAGCAGGGCGTTGTCGCGCACGGACTGGCGCAGCGCGAGCCCTTCGGCCTTGCGGTCCTCGGTCACCAGCCCGATGCCCATGGCCACGCCTTCCCGGACCGAGCGCGGGCGCGACGGGGTCATCTCGCCCGTGGTGAACGGCTCCGCGCCGAAGATCGCTTTGGCGAGTTCCGATCTGCCGGATCCCTGCAGGCCCGCGATGCCGACGATCTCCCCGGCACGCAGTTCCAGATCGATGTGGCGGAGCTTGCTGTTGCCCGCCCCGCGCAGGCTGAGCCGTACCTCGCCGGCGCCGGCCGAGCGGGGCGGGAAGTAGGTGCCGAGGTCGCGCCCCACCATCAGGCGGATCAGCTCGTCGGGGGTCACCTCGCCGATCGGGAGCGTGGTGACGCGCGAGCCGTCCTTGAGCACGGTGACCCGGTCAGCGAGGTCGAACACCTCGCGTAATCGGTGGGAGATGTACACGACGGCGACGCCGCGTTCCCTCAGCCGCCCGATCAGCCGGTAGAGCAGCTCGACCTCGTGCTCGGCGAGCGCCGCGCTGGGCTCGTCCATGACGACGAGCCGGGCGTTCACCGACAACGCCTTGACGATCTCGACCACCTGCTGCTGGGCCACCGACAGGCGCTTGACGGCGTCACGGGGGCCGAAGGAGTCCTCGCCCAGCTCGTCGAGGAGCCGCGCGGTCGCCTCCTCCATGGCGACCCGGTCGACCAGGCCCCGCCTGACGGGTTCGCGCCCGAGGAAGACGTTCTCGGCGACGGTGCGCTCGGGCAGCAGGTTGAACTCCTGGTAGATGATCGCGATGCCGGAGCGCTGCGCCTCGAGCGGATGGCCGAAGGAGACGGGCCGACCGTCGATCTCGATCGTGCCCTCGTCCGGCGCGTGAACCCCGCAGACGATCTTCATCAGGGTGGACTTGCCGGCGCCGTTCTCGCCGACGACGGCGTGGACCTCGCCGGCCGTCACGTCCAGGTCGACTCCGGACAGCACCCGCACGCCCAGGAAGCTCTTGCCGATGCCGCGCATGCTCAGCACTCGGTCCACCAGCTATCGGCACGTTTCGGGCTTATATCCCTCATGTTGCGGGATGCTAAGCGGGCTTATGTCGACGGTCAAGCAAAAGCACGTACCCATACGACATAATCGGGAGGTGATCGCGAAAGATGTCGTCCCCACGAAGAGCCCGCCGATCGACACCGGTGGCTCGCCCACTGGTGCAGGGGTCCTGCTCTCGATCCTGCGCGACGGGCGGCCCCGCACCCGTGCCGAGCTGGCCCAGCTCACCGGATGGGCCCGTTCGACGCTGTCGCTCCGGCTGGACGCCCTGCTCGATCAGCGCCTGGTGGCACCGACCGACGATGCGATCCAGTCCGGCGGGCGTCCGGCGACGACGTTCGCCTTCAACCAGAGCGCACGGGTCGTGCTGGCGGCGGACCTGGGCGTGACGCACGCCCGGCTCGCCGTCACCGACCTCGCGACCACCGTGCTCGCCGAGCGCAGTGCCGAGATGCCCATCGACCGGGGCCCGGAGCCCGTGCTGACCTGGCTCGTCGAGAGCTTCCACGAGTTGCTCGGCGAGTGCGGACGCGGCATCGCCGACGTGTGCGGCATCGGCGTCGGCCTCCCCGGCCCGGTGGAGCACGACACCGGCAAGCCGGTCAACCCGCCGATCATGCCCGGGTGGGACCGCTTCGCGGTGCCCGAGTGGCTGAGCGCCCGGCTCGGCGCCCCGGTGCTGGTCGACAACGACGTGAACATCATGGCGCTCGGCGAGTACTGGGCGGTGCGATCGCAGGTCAAGCACATGATCTTCGTCAAGATCGGCACAGGTGTCGGCTGCGGGATCATGAGCGAGGGCCGCCTGCATCGCGGCGTCCAGGGAGCGGCCGGCGACATCGGCCATATCCGGGTCCCGTCGTACGAGGACGTCGTCTGCCGTTGCGGCAACACCGGATGCCTGGAGGCCGTGGCGAGCGGTGGCGCGCTGGCCGCCCGCCTGCGCGCGGCGGGCGAGCACGCCTCCGTCGGCCGCGACGTCGTCGGACTGGTGCGAGCGGGCAATGTCTCCGCGATCCAGGCGGTCCGGCAGGCCGGCCGGGAGATCGGCACGGTCCTGGCCTCGGTCGTCAGTTTCTTCAACCCCTCGCTCATTGTCATCGGCGGCGACCTCGCGGAGGCGGGCGAACACCTGCTCGCCGGCGTCCGCGAGGTGGTCTACAGCAGGTCTCTGCCGCTGGCCACGCAGCACCTCGGCATCCTGCCGAGCGAGCTCGGCGACCGCGCGGGCATCACAGGTGCGGCGGTGATGGTGCTCGAGCACGTGCTGGCGCCCGAGGCAGTGGACCAGGCGGTGATGGCCATAAGCGACGAATGATAAGACAGCGATTAGCCCGCTTATGCTTGACCATCGACAAAAGGCACTCTTAACATCGCGGATACTTACATACCGGATGCCTTCGCATGCGGGGGTAGTCCCGACACGATGGAGCTTTCATGGACAAGCTCGGTGTGTGGCTTATCGGGGCGCGGGGATCCGTGGCGACCACGGCCATCGTGGGTGCCGCGGCCCTCAGGGCGGGAGCGGCATCCCCGCAAGGATGTGTGAGCGAGTCCCCCGGCTTTCCCGGGCGCCTGGTTCCACTCACCGACCTGGTCTTCGGCGGCCATGACATCACCGAGACGTCCTTACGCAAGCGCGCCGAACAGCTGGGCCGAGCGGGGGTCATACCACCGGACCTCCCGGGGCTGCTCGCGTCCGATCTGGACGCAGCCGACGCCGAGATCCGGCCGGGCTACGTCCCCGGCGACGGCGGCCGGGCCGCGACCCGCCTGATCGACGACATCACCGGCTTCCGCGCCCGGCACGGGCTGGCCCGCGTGGTCGTCGTCAACGTGTCGTCGACCGAGCCCCCAGTGGATTCGCGCCCGGAGTTCGAGAGGCTGAGCCACCTCGAGGAGCGGCTCGCCGCGGGGGACGACGTCCTGCCGCCGAGCTCGCTGTACGCCTATGCGGCGTTCCACGCCGGGTGCGGCCATGTGGAGTTCACCCCTTCCACCGGGCCGGCCCTGCCCGCCCTGGAGGAACTCGCCGCCCAGCGGGGCGTGCCGTACGCGGGACGTGACGGCAAGACCGGCGAGACCCTGGTCAAGAGCGCCCTGGCGCCCATGTTCGCCGACCGGGCACTGCGAGTCCGCTCCTGGTCCGGGCTCAACCTGCTTGGCGGCGGCGACGGGGCGACACTCTCCGATCCCGCCGCCAGATCCAGCAAGCAGCTCTCCAAGGACCAGGTCGTCGCGAAGGTCCTGGGAGAACCCGTCGAGGGGGAGACGCACATCGACTACGTCCCCGATCTCGGAGAGTGGAAGACCGCCTGGGACCACGTGACCTTCGAAGGCTTTCTCGGCGTGCGGATGACGCTGCAGTTCACCTGGCAAGGCTGCGATTCGGCGCTGGCCGCTCCGCTCGTCCTGGACCTGGCCCGGCTGGTTGCCCGTGCGCACGAGAAAGGGCGGCATGGCGTGCTGCCCGAGCTCGGCTACTTCTTCAAGAGCCCGCTGGGGACGGACGAGCACGCGCTGGCCGCCCAGTACGCCCGGCTGCGCGCCTTCGCCGAGGAGCTGTCATGAGGGCGCTGCTCGAGCTGGTCCGCGCACCGGCCGCGCTGTCGGTGCCGGGGGACACCATGGCGGGGGCCGCCGCCGCGGGGCGGCGTCCAGCACCCGGCCTGGCCCTGGCGTCGGTGCTCATGTACTGGTCGGGGATGGCGCTCAACGACTGGGCAGACCGTGAGGCGGACGCCGTCGAGCGTCCTGAACGCCCGATCCCGTCAGGCCGGGTGCGCCCGGGCGCCGCGCTCGGGCTCGCGGCCGCCCTGACCGGCGCGGGCCTGGCCAGCGCCGCCGTCGCCGGCGGCCGTCGCGGTCTCACCGTCGCAGGCCTGCTGGCCGGCGCGGTGTGGGCCTACGACCTGGGCCTCAAACGGACGGCGGCGGGAGCGGCGTCGATGGCGGCCTGCCGCGTGCTGGACGTGCTCCTGGGCGCGGGCGAGCAGGCCAGGGCCGCCGTGCCGGCGGCGCTGGCGATAGGCGCGCACACCTACGGGATCAGCGTTCTGGGACGGGCCGAGGTGACGGGGGCGGCACGCGGGACCGCCGAGCGCGCGCTCGTGGCCAGCACCGCGGCGGCCGGGCTCGCGGCCGCCTCCTGCGTGCGCAACGGAGCCGCCGCCCGGGCCGGAGCGGGAGTCCTCATCGCCGGCTATCTCGCCTCCACCCTCCCGGTCCAGGCCGGGTTACGGACCCATCCCGACCCCGAGAATGTGCGGCAGGCCGTCCGTCTGAGCATCCTCGGCCTGATCCCGCTCCAGGCGGCGGCGGTCGCCGGGGGCGGGCGGTTCGCGACGGCGGGCGCGCTGCTGTGTGCGCTGCCCCTGGGAAGGTGGCTCTCATCCCGGCTGGCGACATCGTGAAGTGGGCCTACTGCACCAACGGCTTCTCCGGCCACCGGCTCCCCGAGGCGCTCGCGGTCCTGGCCGATCTGGGGTACACCGGTGCGGCGATCACGCTCGACCACGGTCATCTCGACCCCCACTCCCCCGGCCTGGCCGCGGAGGTGTCCAGAATCGCCGGGCTCCTCGAACGCCTCGGTCTCGATGCCGTCGTCGAGACGGGCGGGCGTTACACCCTCGATCCCCTGCGCAAACACCATCCGACCCTCATCAGCGAGGAGGCCGAGCGCAGAGTGGAGTTCCTGACCACGGCGATGCGGGTCGCCGCCGACCTGGGCGCTCCCGTGGTGCATCTGTGGAGCGGGGTCCGGCCCGACGGCATGCCGGAGGCGGAGGCGTACACGCGGCTGGCCTGCCAGTGCGCGCGGCTGCTCGACGAGGCCGACCGGGTGGGCGTCACGCTGGGATTCGAACCCGAACCCGGGATGCTCGTCGCCGACCTGGACGGCTTCGAGCGGCTGCGTGCGATGCTCGGCGCCCATCCCCGGTTCGGTCTCACCCTCGACATCGGGCACTGCCACTGCGTGGAGCGGGAGGACCTGGACACCTGTGTCCGCCGGGCGCTGCCGTACACGGTGCACGTGCAGATCGAGGACATGCGCCGGGGAGTCCACGAGCACCTGGAATTCGGCGAGGGTGAGATCGACTTCGTGCCGGTGCTCGCCGCCCTGCACGGCTACTCGGGTCTGGTGGCCGTGGAGCTGGCCCGGCACAGCCATGCGGCCCCGCAGGTCGCCCGCCGATCGATCGACTTCTTGAGGAGGGCACATGAAGGAGCCGGCGCAGGAGTGGCTGGCACAGGCCGTCCGGCAGGTCGAGACTGACCCGCACGCGATCCACCGGCTCTTCCCGCAGGCCGAACGGCGGGGCGGCCCAGGCGCCCGGCGTGTGCTGCTCGGCGCGCTGGACGGCCACCACACGGTGATCCGCAGCCTGTACGAGGCCGGCGACAGCGGCGAGCGGCTGGCGATTTTGACCGTCCTACATGAGCTTGACCTGGAAGGGACGGCGGTCGGGCTGGTGGAGGACGCGCTGCGCACCAATGACGCGCGGCTGGTCGCCGCGGCCCTCGGCCCGTACGGCTCAGCGTGGCTGGACGACCGCTCCTTCCGGCAAGGGGTGCTCAAGTGCGTCTTCATGTCGATCCCGCTGGCGGCGGTGGCCGAGCTGGAGCGCCGCTTCGACGCCGAACTGGCCCGGATGTTGTCGGACTACGCGGCGGAGCTGCGGGCGGCCGGCCGGCCCGTCCCGCGCGACATCCTGGAGAGGATCTGAATGCGCATCTTCGACCCCCACATCCACATGACCTCCCGGACCACCGACGACTACCAGCGCATGCACGCCGCGGGGGTCCGGGCCGTCGTCGAACCCGCCTTCTGGCTGGGGCAGCCCCGTACCAACGTGGGCACCTTCCTCGACTACTTCGACGCGCTGCTCGGCTGGGAGCCGTACCGCGCCGCGCAGTACGGCATCCACCACCACTGCGCGCTCGCGCTCAACCCGAAGGAGGCGAACGATCCGCGGTGCGCGGGGGTGCTGGCCGAGTTGCCGCGCTACCTGCTGAAGGACTCCGTCGTCGCGGTCGGCGAGGTCGGCTACGACTCGATGACAGCAGAGGAGGAACGGGCCTTCGAGGCCCAGCTCGCGCTGGCGCAGGAGAACGATCTCCCGGTACTCGTGCACACGCCGCATCGGGACAAGTCCGCGGGCACCCGCCGGACGCTCGACGTGGTCCGGGCCGCCGGGATGTCCCCCGAGCGGGTGCTCATCGACCACCTCAATGAGATGACCGTCGGCATGGTCGCGGACTCGGGCTGCTGGATGGGGTTCTCGATCTACCCCGACACCAAGATGGACCCGGACCGGATGGTGGCCCTGCTCAAGGAGTACGGCACGGACAGGATGCTGGTGAACTCGGCCGCCGACTGGGGACGGAGCGACCCGCTGAAGACGCGGGAGGTGGCCGACGTCATGCTCGCGACCGGCTTCGGCGAGGACGACGTGGACCGGGTGCTGTGGCGCAATCCGGTCGCCTTCTACGGGCAGAGCGGCCGACTCGACCTCGGGACCGGCTCGGATGCCGGCCCGGACTACGCCGGCAACACGATCAAGCGGGGCTGACCATGCGGCTGCGCCATCCGGACGGCTCGACGGTGCACCTGTCCTACTGCACCAACGTCCACCCCGCCGAGGATCTCCCCGGTATCCACGGTCAGCTGTCCGGCGTCGCCGCGCGGGTCAGGCGCCTGCTCGGCGTCGAGCGGCTCGGGCTCGGGCTGTGGCTGTCCCAGCACGCCGCCGCGGACCTCCTCGCCCGGCCCGAGGAGCTGGCCGGGCTGCGCGAGCGGCTGACCGCGCTCGGGCTGGAGGTCGTGACCCTCAACGGGTTCCCCTATCGCGGCTTCCACGACGAGATCGTGAAGTACCGCGTCTACACCCCTGACTGGGCCGACGCGGAGCGGCTGCGCTACACGCTCGGGCTCGCCGAGATCCTCGCCGCGCTGCTGCCGGACGACGTTTCCGAGGGCACGATCTCGACCCTTCCCCTCGCCTGGCGGACCGGGTGGACGAGGAAGAAGGCGGCGGCGGTCATGGCCAATCTCGACGCGGTCGCCCAGGGCCTGCGCGCGCTGGCCGGCCGTACCGGCAAGGTGATCCGGCTGGGCTTCGAGCCGGAGCCCGGTTGCATCGTCGAGACGACGCCCCAGGCGACCGCCCTGCTGAGCGACGTGGACCAGGACTACCTCGGACTCTGCCTGGACGCCTGCCACATGGCCGTGGGTTTCGAGGAACCCGGCGCGGGCATCCGCAGCGGGCTGCCGATCGTGAAGCTCCAGGCGTCGTGCGCCTTGGAGGCCCCGCCGGGGGCACAGCGGGCGCTGGCCGCGTTCGACGAGGCCCGTTTCCTCCACCAGACGCGCTCCGCCACCGGATACGCCGACGACCTGGGCGAGGCCCTGGCCGGTGGCCTGCCCGCGGACGAGAGCTGGCGCGTGCACTTCCACGTCCCGCTGCACGACGCGCCGCCCCCTCCGCTCGCCACCAGCGCCCCCTACCTGCGTGACCTGCTGGACGCGCTCCTCGGTGGAGAACGGCCGCTGACCAGGCACGTCGAGGTGGAGACCTACACGTGGAACGTGCTTCCCGGCGCGCCGGCCGACATCGCGGAGGGCATCGCCGCCGAGCTCGACTGGACGCGGGGGCAGCTCGCCGCCCTCGGGCTGAAGGAGACGTGATGGCACCGCTGATCGTGATCAATGTCGTCGGGCTCACTCCGCGCCTGCTGGCGCACATGCCGAACGTGGCGAAGGCGGGAGCACCGGCCGCGCTGCGGCCCGTGCTCCCGGCCGTCACCTGCTCGATGCAGGCCACCCTGCTGACCGGTTCGATGCCCCGCGACCACGGCATCGTCGGCAACGGGTGGTACTTCCGGGATCTCGGCGAGGTGCTGCTGTGGCGCCAGCACAACGCGCTCATCCAGGGCGACCAGCTGTGGACCGCCGCGCCCGCCCTGCGCACCGCCAACGTCTGCTGGTGGTACGCGATGGGCGCGCCGACCGACCTGCTCGTCACCCCGCGCCCCGTCTACCACGCCGACGGCCGCAAGTCGCCCGACTGCTACACCCGCCCGCCCTCACTCCACGACGACCTCGAGACCGCGCTGGGGCCCTTCCCCCTGTTCACCTACTGGGGCCCCAACGCGGGGATCGCCTCCTCCCAATGGATCATCGCCGCGGCCCGCCGCATTTTGGCCCGCGAACGGCCGGATCTGCTGCTGGTCTACGTGCCCCACCTCGACTACGACCTCCAGCGGTACGGCCCCGCCGGCCCCGAGGCGATCGCCGCGGCCCGCGCCGTCGACGCCGCCCTGGCCCCGCTCCTGGCCGAGGACGCCCAGGTGGTCGTGCTCTCGGAATACGGCATCACCCCGGCGTCCCGCCCGGTGGACATCAACCGGGCGCTGCGCGCCGCGGGTCTCCTGGAGGTCTACAGCCAGGCCGGGATGGAGTATCTCGACCCGTGGACGTCCCGTGCCTTCGCCGTCGCCGACCACCAGGTGGCCCACGTGTACGTGCGGGACCCCGCCGACCTCGACCGCACCCGCGCCGTCATCGCCGAACTGCCCGGCGTGGACGAGGTGCTCAACCAGGCGGGGAAGGCGAAGTACGGGCTCGACCACGAACGCGCCGGTGAGCTCGTCGCGGTGGCGGAGCCCGACGCCTGGTTCACCTATTACTACTGGCTCTCCGACGACCGCGCCCCGGATTTCGCCAGGCTCGTGGACATCCACCGCAAACCCGGCTACGACCCCGCCGAGCTGTTCATGGACCCGAGTGATCCGTTCGTCAAGCTCCGCGCCGCGGCGGCGCTGGCCAGGAAGAAACTGGGCTTCCGCTACACGATGCGGGTGGTGCCGCTCGACCCGGCGCCGGTGCGGGGCAGTCATGGCCGGCTGCCCGATCTCCCCGACGACGGCCCGCTGATCATCGGCCCCTTCGACCGTGACTCCTATGAGGCGACCGAGGTCAAGGGTCTCCTGGCCGGCCTGGCCCGGAGCAGCCGCTGACGGAAAATTCCTGGTTGGGCCGGTACAGCTGCTGATCTAATACGCACATGGAGATCTCGCTGAAGCCCGAGGCTGCCCGCGTCGCCGATCCGTGGCCCGGATACTTCGCGGACCGCGGACACCCAGGGGCCCGCCGTATCGGCGCTGGCGTCGAGGGTGTCGTCTACCGGCTGGGCGGCGGCCAGGTCGCCAAGGTGTGGACCGGGCGGCCGCCGACCGAACTCACCCGCCAGGTGTACGCGGACATCGCGCAACACCGGCTGCCGTTCGCCACCCCGGAGATCTTCGAGGTCCAGGAGCACGAGGGTGTCGTGGTGACGTACGAGCGTGAGCTGCCGGGCGTCCCGATGCGGGGCGACTCCGCGCACGAGGACTACGAGCGCGAGCTGCCCGTTCATCTGAGGAATGCGCTGCTTGCCGTCCTGCGTGGCCTCGCCTTGGTGCCGGGTACGGACGCCATGCGCCGGCTGACCGTGCAGGGCGACGACCGTCCGCTGTGGCAGGGTCACGACCGCTTCCAGGACGCGCTCGCGGCCCTGGTCGTCCGGGCCGTGGGGCGGCACGGCCCTGCACTGGCTGTTCGTGTGCCGGACTTCAGCGCGGGGGTCGAACGCACGCTGAACGCCCTGCGGTCGCTTCCCGATACTCCGGTCACAGCGATCCACGGTGACCTCGTGCCGCCCAACATCCACACCGACGCCGCCGGCCGGCCCGTCGCCGTACTCGACTTCGGCTTCTACACGACCGCAGGCGATCCGGCCTTCGAGGCGGCCGTCACCGCGGCCGTCTGGGACATGTACGGCACGTATGCCGAGGAGCACGCCGCGGAACTCACCCGGTTCTTCGCACAAGAACTCGGCCACGCGCCCGCCGTCCTCACCGCCTACCAGGCCGTATACGCCCTCACCACGTACGATCTGTTCGGCATGGGCGACGGGGACGGGCACTTCCGGTGGTGCGCCGAACAGTTGCGCCGCAACACCGTGTTCAGCAGCCAGGTGTCGTGACCACGGCCACTCGTTGATCGCTAGACGCGGGTCCAGCGCTGGTTGGTTCCTCCGGTGCAGGTCCAGATGCGCGCTTTGGTGCCGTTGGCGGTGCCGCTGACGTCCAGGCACTTGTTCGCGCCGACCGCGGTCATGCTGCCGTCGGCGTTGAGGCGCCACTTCTGGTTGTTCTGCCCGTTGCAGTCCCAGATGATCACACTGGTGCCGTCCGCCGTCCCGGCCCCGTTCACGTCCAGGCACTTGCCGCCATAAACCCGCAGCTCACCGGAACTGGTGGAGGTCCACTGCTGGTTCGACTGCCCGTTGCAGTCCCAGATCTGCACCTGCGCGCCGTTGGACTGCGAAGCGCCGCTGACGTCCAGGCACCGCCCAGACCCCACACCCCGCAGCGCGCTCGTACCGCCCGGTGTGCCGGTCAGTTCCTTGATGCGGATGTTGCGGAATGACACCACGTCGCCGGACCCGTGGTTCTGGATGCCGATGTAGCCCTGCTGGAGCGAGCGGACGGGATCGGTGTTGGTGAAATCATTGATTTTGGTGCCGTTCAGGAAGACCTGCAGCCGCTCGCCCTCCACCAGCAGCTCATAGGTGTTCCACTGACCCGGCGGGTTCAGCGCCGCGTCTCGGGCGGCGATGTCGGCGGCCTTGAACCCGTAGATCGCCCCGGTCGTCTTGTCCGGGGTGTCGGTCGCGTCGATCTGCACCTCATATCCGGTGTTGAGCGCCGCGTTGGGGTCACTGGTGGCGGGGAACCCGACGATCACGCCGGAGTTGGAGTCGCCGGTCATCTTCCAGTCGAGCTTGAGGGAATGGGAGCGGAACTCCTTGGCGCTGTACCACAGCATGCCCATGCCGCCCTGGGAGGTCAGCGTGGCGTCGCTGTTGGCGAACGACCCCGGCCCGGCCTGCGACCAGCCCGTCGTCGACCCGTTGTACAACGTCGCGTACCCGGTCTCCGGGCGGCAGTCGGCGTTGGTGACCTTGGCCGCGTACCGGATTCCGCCGAGCAGCAGCGTGCGGAAGTTCGGATCGGCGTACGACTCCTTGGTGTGCCCCAGGCCGGTGTAGAAGGCGCGGCCGGAGGACTGGGGGTGGCACCAGGTGATCGGGTGATCGCCCATGCCGCCGCCGCTGTAGCTGCCCTCGTCCAGGCTCTGCAGCACCCGGACGTTCGAGCGGGGGTTGGCGCGGTAGTTGTACCACTCGTCGGTACGTGACCAGGTCGCCCCCAGGTGGGCGGTCGCGGCGTGCGCCCGGTCCTCGTTGCGTACGGTGGCCTGCTGGATCGCCGGGTGGTTGTTGAACCAGGCCCCCATCAGCTGCCCGTAGTACGCCCAGCTGTACTCCGTGTCCGCGGCCGAATGCACCCCCACGTAACCGCCTCCGCCGTCCACGTACGTCTGGAAGGCGGCCTGCTGGTTGTCGTTCAGCACATCACCGGTGGTGTTGAGGAACACCACCGCCTTGTACTGGGTCAGGTTGGCCGTGCTGAAGGCGTTCGAGTCCTCGGTGGCGTCGACGGCGAAGTCGTTGGCGGCCCCCAGGTCGCGGATGGCCTGGATCCCGTTGGGGATCGAGTCGTGCCGGAACCCGGCCGTCTTGGAGAACACCAGCACCTTGAAGGCGGCGGCCTGGGCGGGGATGGCGGGGATCAGCGTCGCGGCGGCGGTGATCGCCGCCACCGTGGCTGACAGGCGCCGCAGCACAGATGTCTTTCGGTCGCTCCCTGCGATGCGCCCGAGCGCGGCGGGGGTGAGCTGTCGCAGCATGGGTGTCCTAATCAGTGTTAGCGAGTCGCCTTGCGGCAGACTCGGTGGTTGGTAGCCGTCCGGCAGGTGAGCACTTGCGCGTCCTGGACTTCGAGTCCT
>NZ_JBITMP010000019.1:101675-201624 GCF_044466425.1 Nonomuraea sp. NPDC049400 | reverse complement strand
TCGAGTACCCCGAAGGGCCTTTCCGCTCGACTTGCATGTGTTAAGCACGCCGCCAGCGTTCGTCCTGAGCCAGGATCAAACTCTCCAAACAATGTTTACGTCTGGATTGTGAATCCAAGCAATTTCCGTCAAAAGACGGGGATATGCATGTATCTCATGCACTGGCTTTTAACACACTGTTGAGTTCTCAAGAAACGGACGCGTACTTCCTCACTCGAAACCGTTCAGGCTTTTCGCTCGGAGGCGTTCATTTCGTTGTGTCTTAATTCTTTCAGCCGTTCAAGTCCCTGTCAAATTGACCCGACTTGCTCGATCTGTGGGAATTAATCCGCGCCCCGCTTCCGGGACAACCCCTCTAACTTACCAGCCCACATGAGTAGACGCGAACGCCACCGCCGTGGAAGTGTCAGGAGGTCGCCCCCGAGTGAGCCCGGCGATCACCGCCGCCCTCGTGGGACTGGTGAACTCTATGTACGCCTCCGGGAACCGTCAAATCGATGGTTCGGCCGCGCACCAGGGGTAGGTACCGGAGGTGCGAGATCAAGCCGCGCCCCGGGCACTCATCATCCTGGTGGGCATCGCCGCCGCGATGGTCGTCCTCTACGGAATCCGTGAGGTGGCGCCGATCGCCGGTCCTGTCGTGCTGGCCCTCGTGCTCGTCATCGCCGTCTCCCCCGTGCGTGCGCGCCTCGCCGCGCGGCATGCGCCCATCTGGCTCCAGGTGGCCGTGCCGTTCCTCATCGTCGTGCTCGTGCTCCTCGGCATGGTCGGCATCCTGACCATCTCGGCCACCCAGCTCGCCTCGCTGCTGCCCACGTACGCCCCCGAGTTCGACCGCCTCCTCACCGACGCGCAGCACTGGGCCACCACGCACGGCCTCAGCAACGAAATGATCAATAGAGGTCTGCAGGCGTTCGACCCGGCGAAGATCGTCGAATTGGCGCAGAGCCTGCTCGGCAGTTTGATCGGCATTCTGTCGGCGATGTTTCTCATCGTCGTGTTGTTGCTGGCGATGTGTCTCGACGCGCCGGTGACCGCGAAAATCCTCACCACCGGCGAGGGCAACAGGCCGCAACTGGTGACGGCCCTGGGCACGTTCGCGCACAAGACGCGGCGCTATCTGATTGTCTCGACCATATTCGGGCTGATCTACGCGATCCTCGACGTGATCGCCCTGTCGCTTCTCGACGTGCCGCTCCCGCTGCTGTGGGGCGTGCTCGCGCTGATCACCAACTACATCCCCAACATCGGATTCCTCATCGGCCTGGTGCCGCCCGCCATGCTCGCCCTGCTGGACGGCGGCGTGCAGAAAATGTTGCTCGTCGTCGCCGCGTACACGGTCACCAATGTCGTCACCCAGTCGTTCATCCTCCCCAAATTCCTGGGGGACGCCGTGGGGCTCTCCACGACCATGACGTTCATCTCGCTGATCGTGTGGACTTTCGTACTGGGGCCGCTGGGCGCCATTCTCGCCATTCCGCTCAGTTTGCTGGCGCGGGCGCTGTTCATCGACAGCGATCCGAGCGCCGGGTGGGCGCAGGCGCTGGTCTCGGGGAAGCTACCCGGAAAGTGAGACGAGGTGGCGCATGGACACCCCGCTCAGCCGCTTGACGTCGTGGGACAGGTGCGCCTGGTCCGCGTAGCCCGCCGTGACCGCGACCTCTGCCAGCGGGACGCCGGCGCGGGCCAGGGCCAGCGCCCCCTGGAAGCGGACGATGCGCTGGAGGGTCTTGGGCGCGTAGCCGAACGAGGTCAGGCTGCGGCGATGCAACTGGCGCTCGCTGAGCCCGAGGTCCCAGGCCACCTCCCCGACCGTGCGGCCGTTCCTGAGCGCGCCGGCGATGGCGGAGCCCACGGGATCGACCGACTCCCCCTGGGCGAGGCGCGCTCTGACCGCGGCACGCATCGCGTCGAGCCGCCGCGCGGGGCAGATGTCAGGGATGTGCAGGGGCGGGAGGTCGGACAGCGGGACGCGCTGGTCGCGGAGCTCCTGGAGCGGGACGCCGAAGAAGTCGCCCGCCGCGCCCGGCTTGAACCGGATGCCGACGAACGTGTCGCCCGAAGCCATGGGCGCCGGCATGGGCCCCGTGTCCGGACCGGCCACGAACAGCCCCTGCGGCCCCCAGATCAGGTCGACGCAGGCGTCGGGCACCACGAGTTGCGTGGTGTCCGCCTCGCTGACCTGGTGCCACACGCAGGCGACGCGGTCGGCGAGGTCGGCGCCGGGGGGCCGTTCCACGTACATGCCCCCAACGTACGCGACCTCACCGACAGAACTCCGGCAGCAGCCCGTACGCGCGCAGCGTCTTGAGCCGATGGACGGCGAGGTATCCGCCCCATTCGTGCTCCACCACAGGGGTCCAGATCAGCCAATTGAGACCCCACTTGTCGTCATCGAACTGCGTGTCCATGTATGCGGTGAGATGGTGGTCCAGGACGTCCCGGGTGAACAGCGGCAGCCGCAGCGGCTCCGGCGCGAAGTCCAGCGGGAAGTGAACGTGCCCGGTCTCGTGCACATCGAAGGAGACCGTGGCCAGGATGGCCCCCCGCAATCGGGCGAACTCGGCCTCCGCGCGGTCCCGCTCAGTCACCAGGTCAAGGAACGTCACGATCGCGCGAGCCTCGTACGGGCCCACCTCTTCCAGTGCGGCGATGCGTGACCAGCAGAAGTCGGTGGCGGCGGCCAGCCAGGGATGCGTGCTGCCGTGCTTGTGCAGCAGCCCCGCGATCGACGCGGTGGGGATGAGGCTCCCGGGCGGCGAGTCGGAGGTCTCCCACCAGGGCGCGTGCAGCGTGTCGCGGACGGACGGCAGGACGAACGGCACGCCGCCGTCGGGTGCGCTGACGCGGGCCAGGTAGTCGCAGGCGGCGGCCACCATCGGCGAGTCGAACGCGTCGAGCTCGTCCAGGATCCAGAACGCCACCTCGACCGGCTCCGGCTGGCTGCCGGCGCCGCGCAGGTCGGGCTCGAGGGCGTTGCCGAAGCCGCCGTCGGCGTTCTGGTAGCAGCGCAGCACGTCGAGCACCCGCTCAGGCGGTCCGCCCCTGAAGAGCGCCTCGAATCGCAACCTGTCGATGAGGCGCCCGTGAAGCTGCAGGTATCTCTCCGCGCGGTCGATCACATCCATGAAGGCGAAGCTATCCCTTCCCCCGGGCCGTTCTCTTGTCAGAATCGGACGTGTGGAGCGGCAGCGGCGATGGGATGAGGACGAGCGGTTCACCGGCGTGAGCGACGCGGCGGCGATGCTGCCCGCCGTGCGGCAGCTCGGCGAGATGATGCGCACGGAGGGGTGGGTGACCGAGGAGCCCGAGGCGCATCTCCTCCCCCACCTGCGGCGCGCGCCGGGCTGGGAGGTGCTGGGCGAGCGGCAGCTCGACGACGGCTTCTACGAGGTGCTGGCCCGCCCGGAGGAGGAGCTGGAGGGCATCGACGTGCAGCGGGCCGTGATCAGGCTGCTGTCGGTGATCGCCGAGCCCTCCTTCCTGGTACGCCAGGCGGGCGGCAACGTGTACGACTGCGTGACCGGCGTGATGCCCGGCGACCCTCCGGGGATCTTCAAGTCGCACGGGCACCTCGTCCGGGTCATCGTCGTCACAGAGCAGGTCAGGGAGTAGGTCGGGAAGTAGGTCACGGAGCAGGTCAGGGAGTGGCCAGTGCCTCCGTCGGCGACATGCGGGCGGCGCGTACGGCCGGGTAGAAGCCCGCGACGCCGCCGATGACCAGCGTGGCGAGTACGCCGCCGAGCATGGCCCAGAGCGGCACGGTCGCGGGCCAGCCCTGGAAGCCCGCGTAAGCCGCCGTGACACCGATGCCGAGGAGCACGCCGCCGACGCCGCCGATGGCCGACAGCAGCAGCGACTCGGCCAGGAACTGCAGGCGGACCTGGCCGCGCGTGGCCCCCAGCGAGCGGCGCAGACCGATCTCCGCGCGCCGCTCGAGCACCGAGATGACCATCGTGTTGGCCACGCCCACGCCGCCCACCAGCAGCGCGACGCCGCCGAGGCCGAGCAGGAGCGCGTTCAGCGTGGCGTCGGTGGCCTGTTTGGCGGCCAGCACATCGGACGGTCTGGAGACCTCGACCTCGTTGGGCTGCTCCGGGTTCGCGGTCGCGGCGAGCACGTCGCGCACGGCGACGACGGACGCCTCCTGTGCCCTGGTGTAGATCGTGGTCGGGTACCCGTCGAAGCCGAGCCGCTCCTCGGCGACCGGCCAGCCGACCAGGGCGGCCGTGTCCAGTTCGGGGGCGAGCGGCGCGGGCGCGAGCACGCCCACGACGGTGAACCACCGCCCGCCGAGCCACACCCGCTGGTCGGGACCGGCGTGGACGACGCCGAGCCGGTCGGCCGCCTTGGCGCCGAGCACGGTGGCCGGGTAGCGGTGGGTGGCCTCGTTCAGCCAGGTGCCGCCGGCTACGGTGGCGCCGACGTCCCGGAGCAGGTCGAGCCGGGCGGCGGTGACGGAGACGCTGCTGGTCTGGGCCGCGGGGATGTGGTCGTTGCGGTACACCTTGGCCGGTGTCGTGCCGGTGGCGGTGACCGCGGTCACGGGCGCGATCTGGCCGATCATGCCTTCGGCCGCCGCGGGCAGGTGCGACGCCTCGCCGAACAGGGTCTGGCCGGGCGAGACGGTGAGCAGGTTCGTGCCGAGCGCTTCGAGCTGCCGGTTGAGGTTCTCCTGGCTGGAGGCGGAGATGCCGACGACGCCGAGCATGGCCGCGATGCCGATGGCGATGCCGAGCGCCGACAGGAACACCCGCAGCGGCCTGGCCCGCAGCCCCGCCCCGCCGACCCTGACCACGTCACGCGGCCGCATCCGGGAGGTCACCAGGGCGGTCATGTCCGGACCCCCTCCGCCACCTGGCCGTCGAGCATCTCGACCTGCCTGGGCAGCGAGGCGGCGATGTCGCGGTCGTGGGTGATGACGACCACGGTGGTGCCGCCCGCGTTCAGCTCGCGCAGCAGCTCCATCACGCCGGCTCCTGAGCGGGAGTCGAGGTTGCCGGTCGGCTCGTCGGCCAGCAGCAGTCGCGGCTCGCCGACGACGGCGCGGGCGATGGCCACGCGCTGCCGCTCGCCGCCGGACAGCTCGTGCGGGCGGTGGCCGAGCCGGTGCCCGAGCCCGACGCGTTCCAGGGCGTCGTACGCGCGCAGCCGCCGCTCCCGCAGGGGCGGACCCGCGTACAGGAGGCCGTCGGCCACGTTGTCCAGCGCGGAGACCCCGGCGGCCAGGTGGAACTGCTGGAAGACGAAGCCGATGACGTTCGCGCGCAGCGCGGACAGCTGCTTGTCGGTGAGCGAGCCCACGTCGTGCCCCGCGATGCGGACCAGCCCGCCGGAGGGGCGGTCGAGCGTGCCGATCATGTTGAGCATGGTCGACTTGCCCGAGCCTGAGGGGCCGACGATGCCGACGAGCTCGCCGTGGTGGATGTCCAGGGAGACCCCGCGGAGCGCGGCGACGTCGCCGTAGTGCTTGCTGACGTCGTGCAGTTCGACGATCACTTGGGCACCGCCACGGTCATGCCCTCCTGCACGCCGGTGACCTCGACCTGGCCGTCGGCGAACATGCCGGTCCCGACCGCGACGTAGCGGGTGGACGAGCCCTCGACGACCTGCACGCCGTAGCCGCCCTCGGCCAGCGCGAGCAGCGCGCCGACGGGCACGGCCAGGACGTTCTCGCGCTGGTCCGACACGATGGTGACGTCCACGGGGGCGGCGTCGTACGACTTCTTCAGCCCGCTCACCGACACCTTGACCTCGACCGTGGTGGCGGCGTCGTCACCGGTGCCGGTCTCGGTGGCGACCGTGCCCACGCTGCTGATCTTGCCGTTCACCTTGCTGCCGTCGGGCAGCTCGACGGTGGCCTTCATGCCCTTCCTGACCAGGTGCTCGTCGGCCACGTCGAGGTTGACCAGCACCTCGCGGGTGGTGCCCGTAGCGGTCAGCACGGGGCCGCTCGCCGTGTCGCCGAGCGCCTTCTTCAGCTCGCCGACGCGGATGGGGCCGTCGGCGATCACGACGTCGCCGGGCCGCACCTCGCCGGTGGCTTCGAGGCCCAAGTCGTCCTGCCAGTCCTCGACTGCCTCCCTGGTGGCCCAGGTGAACGTGCCGTCCACGTCGAAGCCGGTGTGGCCGAGCGCTTTCAGGTTGCGTTCGAGCAGCTCGACGTCCTTGCCCTCGACGCCGTCCGCCAGGGTGCGGTAGAGGGGCATGGCGCCGTACAGGAGGGGGCGGCGGTCGGCGTCCACGCTGTAGACGCCGTGGCCCCGGGTGATGGTGGCGCCCTCATCGGGCAGCCAGGTGATCGTGCCCTGGGACTTGCCGGTGACGGTCAGGGTGTCGCCGTAGCCGAGGGTGCCGTCCACGGTCTCGGTCTCGATGAGGGTGGTACGGGTCACCTTGGCGGTGGCGGGGGGCGTGCGGGCGGCGGCGGACGTACCGGTGCCGTCGCCGCCGAAGCCCACGGCGGCGGTGGCGACGGCGGCGGCGAGCAGCGCTGCGCCGCCCGTCCACGCCAGCGTCCGCAGGGGGCGGCGCCGGCGTGGCGGTAAGGCACGCGCGGCCACCAAGGGCTCCTTGACCTGCGTCACTTCCGCTCTCCCGTCTTGCGGAGCTTGCCGCAGACCTCGAACGCCTTCTTGAACGTGGGGTCGTTCCGGTCCAGGTTCAAGGGCGTGTCGCTGGTGAAGGTGCCGTCAGGGTTGGGGTCGGGCCAGTCCACGCCGTTCTCGCGCATGCACTTGGCCAGCTCGCGGAGCTGGTCCACCTGCTCCGGGTCGAGATTCCCGCGGTCCTTGAACGGGGCGTAGGACTGGCAGGCCTCGATGGCGTCCGTGACCTTCTTCTTGTCGGCGTTCTTGCCGATCGACCGCAGGCCGCCGCCACCGTCCGGGTCGGGGTCCTCCATGGGGATCCCGTGGTCGCGCATGCACTGCGCGAACTTCCTGGCCTGCTCCTGCGGGTCCGTGGTGCCGGTGGGGCTTGTGCTCGCGGAGGGTTTCGCGGACGAGCCCACGGCTACGGAAGCGACGCCCGTGCCGTTCTGCTGGCCGCCGCAGCCGACGGCGAGCGCGGCCAGCAGGGCGGTCGCGATGATTGTCCTGGTCATGCTCCGAATGTGCCGAGCGCGCTTCAATGCGGGCTGGGAGCCGCCTCGGAGTCAGGTAGGAGCACGCGGAAGGTCGCGCCCTCACCGGGCGCGGTGTGCACTTCGACTCGGCCGCCGTGGGCGCGGACGATGGCGGAGACGATGGCCAGGCCGAGCCCGGCGCCGCCGTCGGACCTGGATCTGCCCTGCCCGACGCGGTAGAGGCGGTCGAACAGGCGTGGCACGTGCTCGGGCGGCACGCCGGGCCCCGTGTCCGAGACCTCCAGAACGGCCGTGCCGTCCGACCTGCCGACCTTGACGGTGACGGAGGCGTCGGGAGGCGTGTGGCAGAGGGCGTTGGCGACGAGGTTGGCGGCCACCTGGCGCAGGCGGGCGTCGTCGCCCATGACCGAGACGGGCGCGAGCGGGCCGTCGAGCCCGGCGAGCTTGACCTGCCGGTCCGGTACGCGTACGCGGGCGTCGCGGATCGTGTCGGCGGCCACCGCCAGCAGGTCCACGGGGCGCGGGTCGAGCGGGCGCTCCTCGTCCAGCTGGGCGAGGGTGAGCAGGTCGTTGACCAGCACGCTCATCCTGGCCGCCTCGTCCTCGATCCTGCGCATCGCCTCGTCGGCGTCGCCGCCGCCCCTGCGGTGCAGCTCGGCGAAGCCGCGCACGGAGGTGAGCGGGGTGCGCAGCTCGTGGGAGGCGTCGGCGAGGAAGCGGCGCATGCGGGCCTCTGAGCCGGTCCTGGCGGCGATCTCGGAATGGAGGCGGTCGAGCATGACGTTCATGGCACCGGCCAGGCGACCCGGCTCGGTGTGCGGGTCATGCGCGGGCACCCGCCGGGCGAAGTCGCCGCCCGCTATGTGGCCGACCGCGGCCTCCATCCTGGTCAGCGGGCGCAGACCGAGGCGTACCAGGGCATCGGCTGCCAGGCCGAGCAGAAGCAGCACGAACGCGCTCACCGCGACGAAGATGACGGCGGCGGAGGTCTGGGTCTGCTCGACCTCGGCGAGCGACTGGGCGAACACCAAGGTCTTGCCGTTGGACAGCTGCGCGGCACGGACGCGCCACGAAGGCCCTGAGGTGCCCGGCACGGTGTAGGCTCCGTCGAACCTGCTCTCGCCGATGACGGGACCGGGCTCCTCGGGGGCGCCGCCGAACTTGAACTGCAGCGCGCCGTCGGAGCCGTAGACCATGACCTGCTGGACGGCGGCTATCCGTTTCGTGAGGATCTCGGACAAGAAGCCGTTCATCGGGACCTGCGTCGGTTTCGGGGCCACCGTGAAGACCGGGGCGCCATTGACCTCCGCGACCCTGGCGAGCTGCTCGAGCTGCTGGTCCACCCGGTCCATCAGGTTGTCGCGGAGCAGCGCGACGCCCGCCACGTTGGAGAGCACCAGCCCGAGCGTCGCGACGCCGAGCACGGCCATGACCAGGCGGGTGCGCAGGGTCCAGGTGGCGGGCCTCACCGCGGGGTCCTCAGCGTGTAGCCGACGCCGCGCACGGTGTGGATGAGCTGCGGCTCCCACTTGTCGATCTTCTTGCGCAGGTAGTAGACGTACGACTCGACGATGCTGGAGTCGCCGTCGAAGTCGTAACGCCACACGCTGTCGAGGATCTGGGCCTTGCTCACCACCCGGCCCGCGTTGGTGAGGAGATATTCGAGCAGGTTGAACTCGGTGGGCGACAGGTCGACCGGCACCCCCGCCCTGCGTACCTCGTGAGCCTGCGGGTCCAGCTCCAGGTCGGCGTAGCGGAGGATCCCGTCCCGGGGCGTCGAGCGGCTGCGGCGCAGGATGGCGCGGATGCGCAGCACCACCTCCTCCAGGCTGAACGGCTTGGCCACGTAGTCGTCGGCGCCCAGCGTGAGCCCCTGTACGCGGTCCTCCACCCGGTCGCGGGCGGTCAGGAACAGCACGGGGATACGCTCGCCGAGCCGCCTGGCGACCTCGAACCCGTCGAAGTCCGCCAGCATCACGTCGAGCACCACGATGTCGGGCTTGAACTCCCTGGCTGCCGTCACCGCCTCCGCGCCCGTCTCCACGGTCCGCACCTCGAACGACACCAGTCGCAAGGTCTGCGAGAGCAGGGCGCGGATGTTCGGCTCGTCGTCCACGACGAGCACCCTGGCAGGTCGGTCCATGGGTAAAGGTCTACCCGAGCCACTTCAAAGCGAGCTCAAAGTGCCGCGCGGAAGCGTTCACTTCACGTAGAACACCGGCCCGCGCGGCCGGAACGGCAGCGAGGCGCCCTGTGGCACCAGGAACGCGTGCTCCCTGCGGACGCGCAGCACGTCGCACCAGCCGTCGGTGATCACCAGGATGGGGCCGTCCGGCGGGAAGTCGTCGGCCTGCTCGAGCAGCCTGACACCGGGCTGGAGCACCGTGCCGCCCCGGCCGCGCACCCTGACCTTGCCCGCGATCTCCTCGACCGGCAGGTATCCGGCGTCGTAGGCGGCGGCGTCGCAGAAGACCACGCGGGCGCGGGGCACGTCGCGGGCCGCGGCGTAGGACGCGATCGCGCCGAGCGCCTTGCCGAGCAGCTTCACGTCCATGGAGCCGGAGGTGTCCAGCACGACCCCGAACGTGGCCTTGCGTACGACCTCCTCGGGACGCACCCAGCCTGGCCGCGGGATGCCGGGGCTCGACGCTTGCCTGCGCGATGCGCGGGCGTAGGAGCGCCGCTTCTCCTCCGGCTGGAAGTGCTCGTCGAACCAGCGGGCGAGCTGGGCGTCCCAGGGCAGCGGCGGCTGGTCGAGCGCGCGGATCTCCTGCTCGAGCCCGGCGGGCAGCAGGCCCCGGCCGCTGCTCTGGTGGTAGGCCAGGCCGGTGCAGAGCGCGTTGCGGTAGTAGTCGTCGAGGTCGACGTACCCGCCGGCGCGGCGCGGCGGGTGGTCGAGCACGTCGCCGAGCCCGCGCCCGCGCAGGGTGGCGAGCTTGCGCAGGCGGCGCAGGTCGGTGGCGATGCGGTCGTAGACGGTCTCCGCCGACAGGCCGCTCAGCGACTGGTCGAACAGCAACCCCTCCGGCATCTCGCCGACGCCCATCTCGACCAGCCACCCGTTGATCACGTAGTCACAGGCGACGTTCCACAGGTACGGCTCGCGCATGCCGCACCGCTCACCGTGGCGCAACGCGGCGTGCAGCATCTCGTGGGCCAGCACGAAACGCCATTCGGGCTCGGAGTGCCGGGCGAGCGGGTTGATGTAGATCTCCCCCGCCTCGGCGCTGACCGCGGCGATCGAGATCGACCAGCCCCTGGCCAGCTCGGCGTCCGAGACGATCGTCATGCCCGCGGCCAGCGCGCCGAGCAGCGGGTACGACGACGTGAACCAGCGCAGCGCCCGGTCCCACGGGCCCTTGACATGCCCTTCGACCGGCGTGCGGGGCTCGCCGGCCCGGTCGAGCGCGCTGGTGGCCGACTCGGCGATGCCGATCGCGAACGTGCGCTGGAAGTCCATGTCCTCTGCCAGCTTGGCCGAGCCGATGCGGAAGTCGGGCTCGCCCAGCGGCTTGAGCTGGACCGGGACGCCCTGCCTGCGCCAACGCTCGGACAGTGCCACCTCGTCATGCTCGGGCAGCTCGTCAGGGAGCGGCCAGGGGCAGCGCCCGATCTTGAGTGTGCGCAGGAACCGCTCCACGGCCAGGCAGCAGGCCGCGTGGTAGGCGGGCTCCGGGCGCTCGCCGTCGATGTCCTTCGGCGCACAGGCCCGCGGGTCGGCGTGGCCGAAGCCGAGGTGGAGCAGCAGGTGGGCGAAGACCCACGTCCACTCCTCCGCGGGGGCGCGGCGCTTGGGGTGGAAGCGCACGTCGCCGTCGTCGGTGACGATGGCCCAGGTGTCACCGCCCAGCTCGTCCTGCTCGGCCTCCAGCAGGTAGCTGTGGAAGACGCGGAAGAGCGGCAGGCGGACGACGGCGTTCCAGCCGTTGTGGACCTCCGCCCGCCACGGATCGACCTTGGCCTTGGCCCGGCTCACGACCGGGCCGCCATCAGCCGCGGCACGTCCCTGCCGACCTCGACCAGGAACCAGGTGGGCAGGGCGGGCGCGCCGTCGGCGTTGTTGGCGATGACCAGCTGGGCGCATTCGAGGGAGATCTCGGCCAGCTCCACCAGCAGCGTCTTGGCCCGGAAGCCCAGGTCGCGGGCGCGGGAGGAGGCTCCGCGCTTGTCCGTGGGCAGCTCCTTGATCAGGCGGGCGCGGAACGCCTCGGCCAGGAAGTAGAGCAGGTCGCGCTCCTCGGTCCTGCGCGGCCAGGGCGCCTCGCCCTTCAGCACGGCCTCCAGGTCGTACGCGTGCCGGACAGTCTTGACGTACGCGCGGAAGGCCGAGGCGTGCGTGGCGGTCAGCGTGCCGAACGCCAGCATGGCGATCGTCTCGTCGGACACGTCGTCACCGTAGGAGAGCAGCACGTCGGAGAGCATGTGCCAGGCCCGCGGGGAGGAGAACGGCTCCTCGGTCTTCGGCGGCGGGCTCCACAGGTGGTCGGGCCGCTGCACCAGGTAGTCGACGATCCACGGGTGGATGCCGTTGGCGGCGGCCCACTTCAGCCAGTCGTCCGCCGAGGCCCGCAGGTGCACGTGGACCAGCCGGTTGATCAACGCGGACGCCATCGGACGGGCGAGCGCGTTGTCGGTGGCGCGGTTGCCCGCGCCGATCACCACCGAGCCGGCGGGCAGCTCGTACGTGCCGATCCTGCGGTCGAGGATCAGCGAGTAGAACGCCTTCTGCACCTCGGGCGAGGAGGCGTTGAGCTCGTCGAGGAACAGGCAGTACGGCTCCGCGCGGGCGATCGACTCGGGCGGCGCGAACCGGCTGCGCCCGTCGACCAGCTCGGGCACGCCGATCAGGTCTTCGGGGGCGAGCTGGGTGCCGAGCAGCGTCACGCACTCCAGGCCGAGTGAGTCGGCGAACTCGCGCACCAGCGAGCTCTTGCCGATGCCGGGGGCGCCCCACAGGAACACGGGCCGGACCACGGCGACGTGCAGCAGCAGCTCCGGGAGCTGCGCCGGGGTGACCGTGACCGTTGCCTGCACGCCTTCCAGGGTGACGAACCTGGCACCGACCGCGCATCACATTTAATTGCGTTGCCCGGCCGACCGGCCGCTGCCTACTGTGGCCGGCATGACATGCATGTTCGCCTGCCCCGTCTTCATTCGCATCCGCCGTGGCCGGGCTCTGGCCCGCTAGCGGACGCGAACGTATGGAGCGGTAGCGTCCGCACGCGTGCCCAGGGCCCTTCGAGACCTGTCAATCTCGAGGACCCGAAAGGGCAAGTGCTGTGGCGCAGAATTTCGCGCACGGAAACTATTCACATACTCAACGCAAAGCCAGGAGCACCGGCGGCCGCACGCCCAGAGACCGGGCGCGGCGCACTCTCTCGCAGAATTTCCTGGCCGACCGGCATGCCGTCGACCTCATGGTGAAGGCCGCCGCCCCCGAAGGGCTCGTGCTGGAGCCGGGCGCGGGCGAGGGCGTGCTCACCTTCGCGCTGGCCGAGGCGGGCGCGCGGGTCGTCGCCTACGAGATCGACCCGAGACTCGCCGTACGGCTGGCCGCCCGCACGCGGAGCGATCCCAGGATCGACGTGGTCAGGGGCGACTTCACGGCCGCGCGGGCGCCGCGCGAGCCGTTCGCGGTCGTGGGCAACATCCCGTACTCGATCACATCGAAGATCGTGGACTGGTGTCTGCGGGCACCTTCGCTGACCTCGGCGACGCTGCTCACCCAGCGGGAGTACGCCCGTAAAAGGACGGGCGACTACGGCCGCTGGAGCCTGGTCACGGTCGAGTCGTGGCCGTGGTTCAGCTGGCGGCTCGGCGACACGATCGGCAGGGAGGGCTTCCGCCCCGTCCCGTCGGTCGACTCGGCGATCCTGCGCATCGAGCGCAGGCCGCACCCGCTGGTGAATGGGCACCGCTCCTACCAGGAGCTGGTCGAGCTGGGCTTCGGCGGGGTGGGCGGCTCGGTGCGCGCCTCGCTGAAGGCGCGCTACCAGGGGGTGGACGCCGCGCTGGCGGCCGCGGGCGTCGCCCGTGACGCCGTCGTGGGCCACGTCCACCCCGACCAGTGGATCACCTTGTGGGAGCGCCTATGCCGGTGACTTGACCCTGGCCGCCGTCGAGGACCCGACGGCGGGAGCCAGTCCTGGGGCCGCGGCCGCGACGCGGCGGCCCCAGGGCATGGCCAGCAGCAGGACGGGCAGCAGCACGATGGACGCCCGCGACCAGTCCTGGTGCAGGTACCACCAGGAGTTGACGTCGAACTGCGTCATGTAGAGATAGCCGTATCCGGACCAGATCGACACGCCCACGATGGCCGGCCAGGCGAACCTGGTGGGCCTGGCGACCAGGAACGGCATGAACCACAGCAGGTATTGAGCGCCCAGCCGCGGCGTGACCACCATGAAGATCAGCAGGATGGCGATGGTCATGTCGATCGGGTCGGCCCGCCGCCAGATGAGGATCGCCGCGATGACGCACGCGTAGATGAGGTTCGTGCCGAAGGAGGCCAGCTCCGGTATCAGCGCCCAGTCGCCGCCGGTGAACCACGGCGTCCAGCCCCATTCGCCGATGATCGGCCGGATGTCCCGGATCGTGTTGATGACCGCGGGGATCTGGTCGAGGGACGTGCCCGCGAAGATCGGCAGCGTGACCAGGAAGAACACCGGCAGGAGCCCGGTGGTGAACAGGGCGGCGACCCTGGAGCGCAGGTTGGGCAGGAGCAGCAGCATGCCGGGGATCAGCCAGATCGGCCAGCTCTTCGCGCACAACGCGAGGCCCATCAGGACTCCGGCCAGCGCGCCCCGCTTGAGGTCGGCCCGGTCGCCGGGCCCCGGCAGCAGGGCGCGGTGCAGCATGCCGCCCCGGCCGATCACACGCGGGATCGAGGAGCGCACGCCGTACGCGGCCACGCCCGCGCGCACCTTGGCGACGACGTCCGTCGCGATGCCGGGACGCTCCAGCGGGCCGGAGCCGCGGGCGACCACGAACGCGGCCACACCGAACACGAGCGCGACCGGCTCCACCTGGCCGTGGATGCAGGCGATCATCACGGCGAGCGGGTTGAGCGCGTACTGCAGGGCCCGCAGCGACGCCTTGGGGCCGCCGGCCAGCTTGGCCACCAGCGGGATGAGCACGATGTCGGCGACCACGGTGACCAGGCGCCCGGCGTACTCCCACGGGATGCCGAGCCAGAGCAGGATGCCGTACACGTACGGGATGGTCGGCAGGAAGTGCCAGCCGCCCTCGCTGGCCAGCACCGGGTCCTGTCCGCGCAGCACGGCCTCGCCCGCGGGCTTGAAGCTCTCCATGAAGTCGACCGGCTGCCAGGAGTCGATCGCCGACGTGTACATGATCAGCAGGCGCACGGCCACGCCCACGAGGACGGCGACAATGAGCGGCGGACGCCAATCGCGCCATTGGGCGATGAGAGCGAGTACGACACCGGCGACGAGGACTATCCCCGTGAGAACTGCGTAATCCATGGCGGCCTCTAGCCTGCCGCAACACCGGCAGTGCTGCCACCAGGGCTTCCAATTCTTATCCCCGACATGCCGATACGTATGGCGATTGAGCATCACTGTCTGTGTTGAACTTTTTCCATGGGGGGATCGCAGGTCAACCAGGCACTGGTCAGGCTCTATTTCGAGGTGAGGGATGGGACGCGCGACCCGGTCGCCACCTGGGCGAAACTCACAGCGAATTCACAGCAATACCGGGCGGCGCGAGGTGATCGGCGAGTGCCGCTCGACGACGGCACGGCGGCGGAGCTGGTGGCCGCGGCGATGGTGCACACCGCCGGTCAGCACGGGGCCGCCCGGGTGGCGGCGCTGGCCACCTCGCCGCTGGCGCGGCTGGTCGGCGGGCTCGGCGGCGCGGTGCTGACCGAGCATCCGTGCGCGCCCGATCAGGTGCTGGGGCCGCGGTTCGCGGGTCCGGGCGCCGACGACTGGGCGCGCGCGGCGTACGTGCTGCAGTGGGGGGAGAACAACCGGCTGGTGCGCACGCCGGACACGCCCTGGGTGATCGCCGGGCGGTACAAGGGGCAGAAGGTGGTCGCGGTCGGCACGCATCCCACGCGGCTGTCGGACGAGACGCTGGTCGTGCGCTCCGGCACGGACGGGGCGCTCGCGATGGCCATGGGGCACGTGCTGCTCAAGGAGTTCTACCTGGACAGGACGCCGTTCGCCAGGCACGCCATGGAACGCACCGACCTGCCGTACCTGGTGCGGCTGCGGGCGCGCGAGGACGCGTACGTGCCGGGCGGGCTGCTGGGGCGCGGGTGTGGCCGGCTGAGCGTGTACGGCGGCGAGGCGGTGGAGGTGCTGCTTCCGCGCTTCGACGACGGACCGGGCGTGCTGCGCCGCGGCGTGCCGGTGCTGCGCGAGGGTGACGAGCTGGTGACGACCGTGTTCGACCTGCTGCTGGCCGTCTACGGCGTGTCGCGTCCCGGGCTGCCGGGCGTGTGGCCGTCCGGGTACGCGGACCGGGCCGAGCCGTACACGCCCGCCTGGCAGGAGGCGTGCACGGGGGTGGCCGCGTCGCGGACGTTGAAGATCGCGCGTGAGCTGGGCGTGACGGCCGAGAAGACCGGCGGGCGGTGCCTGATCGTGCCGGGGCGGCTCGACACGCCGCACGCCGACACCGCCTACCGGGCGATGCTGGCGCTGCTGGTGCTCACCGGGTGCGGGAGCGGATGGGCGCAGGCGGGCGGGGCGGGGATCCCGCTGGTGCCGTACCTGTGCCTGCACGCGTGCGGCGAGGACCTCGCGGACGTGGGCGCGCTGAGCTGGGCGCTGGCCGAGGGGCTGTTCGCGCGCAGGACGTCGCGCTCGGTGCTGCTGGAGGCGGTGCGCGACGGCTGGCCGATGGCGCCGCCGCCGCGCGTGCTGGCCCTGCCGCGGCCGATCTACCCGCTGCCGCCCGACGTGGACCTGCTCATCGGGCCCGACGACCACTGTGACATGTCGTCGCCCGACGCCGAACTGGTGGCGGACGCGGTCGAGAAGCTGTCCGGGCTCCGGCCGTCCGCCGAGACCAGGCGCGGTTCCGGCGGGGGCCGGATGCGGCTGCTGGTGGACCACGCCTGGATGCACGAGTACGGCGAGGCGCTGCCCACCTACCGGCCGCCCGGTCTCGGCATCCCGCTCAAGCCCACCCAGCTCGTCACGTGAGCCCGTTGCCCGCGTCGCCCATGATCGGGCCCGAGGATCGAGATCAGCACCTTCTTGCCCTGTGCCTGCTTGTCGCCGTCTCCACCGCCGCCGCCCGCCGTGGTGCCGCTCGCCTCGGGCGTGTACGCCGAGCAGTTGTTCGCGACGTCGCAGGCGCGGACCTTGAACCCGACGTCATCGGTGTGCCTCCGTGCGGCCCGCCCCCTGCGCGGGGACGGGCCGCACAGCGGGTCAGAAGCCGGCGGTGATCCTGGTGAACTCCCAGTCGGCCTGGGAGATGCCGCTGCAGTGGGAGACCACGCCGCCGCCGGGGCAGGGGCGGTCGCGGTTGACGGCCCAGTAGGCGAGCCTGGTCAGGCCGCGGGCCTTGGCCCAGTCGCGGATCTGCGTCCAGGTGGACGGGGAGGTCAGCTCCTGCTGGTCGGACAGGCCGTTCATGCCCGAGATGCCCATGCGCGCGTACGCCTGGGCGTCGGTCCACCCGAAGGCGCTCTTCAACGCGTTCTTCAGGCCCTCGGAGGCGTTGACCGTGTCCTGGTACATGTTCGAGCCGCCGAAGTCGAACGGCATGATCGTGTAGTTGTCGATCGGCACGCCGAGCGCCTTGGCCTGGTTGATGAGGCGCACGCCGGGCGCGGTGGGGCCGGTCCTGGAGGTGCCGAAGGTGACGACGACCTTGACGTTCGGGTTGTTCTGCTTGACGATCTTGAGGCCGTTCAGGATGCGGTCCTGGACGGTGTAGTTCTCGAACTCGTCGGTGTTCTCGATGTCGAAGTCCACGACGGCCGGGCCGACGGCGTTGATGACCTGCTGCACCGCGCCCGCGAACGCCTGCGGCGTGGCGCAGTTGGGGCCGAGCTTGTTGCCCGACCAGCCGCCGAAGGAGATCTGGACGCTGCCGCCCTTGGACTTGATCGTGTTGATCGCCTGCTGGTCGGCGCCGCCGGTCAGCGGGCGGTTGCCGTCCCAGGCCGGGGTGCAGCCGCCGCTCGACAGGATGAACGCCATCGTGAACGACTTGACGCCGGTCGCGTCCATGACGGTGCCCGGGTTGGGCGGGTTGCCCCAGCCCATGTAGAGGTAGGGGGCGCCGGGCATCTTGGTCCCGCCGCCGGTGCAGCCTGACGTGGTGGCGGTGGCGTCACGCCCGGCCGACTCGCCCGCCGAGTTGTACGCCTTGACCGTGTAGGTGTGCGTCGTGCACGTGCCGAGCCCCGAGACGGTCGCGCTGGTGCCGGTGACCTGGGCCCGCTGGGTCGAGCCCTCGTACACGCGGTAGCCGGTCACGGTGCCGGACGAGGCGCCCCAGCTCAGCGAGATGCTCGAGCTGGTCACGGACGTGGTGACCGTGCCGGGCTGGCCGGGCGCGCCGGGGTTGCCGCCGCCCGAGCCGACCTTCCAGAGCGCCGGCACGTTGGGCGGCTCCCACCCGGGCTGGGAGGTGTGGGCCTGGATGCACACGTAGTCGACGCCGTTGTAGGTGACGACCGTGCCGATGGCGTACGAGGTCCACGGGGCCCAGGCGGCGGCCATCTGCTGCACGGCTCCGTAGGCGGCGGGCGCGGCGGCCGTGAATCCGGCGCCGGTCAGCGCGAGGGCGATCCCGGCGAGTAATGCGAGGAGTTTGCTGCGAAATTTCATGGCATTCCCTGGAGGTGGGGCTTGACGGTCTTGGAGAAGGACCAGTTGTTGCTGGCGTCCCAGTTGATGGACCAGGTCATCGCGCCCCTGATGTCCGGGTAGGCGCGCGGTGGCACGAAGGTCCCGCAGCTGGTGCGCTTGGCCAGGCAGTCGAGCGCCTGGTTGACGAGGGAGGGCGAGACGACGCCGCCGCCCGCGGCGCCCGGCCCGGCCGGCAGGCCCAGCGCCACCTGGTCGGGGCGCAGGCCGTTCTCGAGCTGGATGCAGGCGAGTGCGGTCATGAAGTTCACCGAGCCCTGTGTGTACGCCTGGGCCTGGTCGCAGCCGAGCATGGAGCCGGAGTTGTAGTACTGCGTGTGGACCACCGTGAGGATGTCCTTGATGCTCAGGGCGAGCTTGAAGTACTCCATCCCGGTCGACTGCATGTCGATGGTCTGGGGGGCCATCGTGATGATCAGTCCCGAGCCGGCCTTGGCGCGCAGCGACCTGAGCGCCTGGGCCATGTAGGTGGCGTTGAGGCCGTTCTCCAGGTCGATGTCCACGCCGTCGAAGCCGTAGGCCTGCATCAGCGCGTACACCGAGTCGGCGAACCTCGTCGCGGCGGCCGCGTCGGCGACCTGCACCCGGCCGGCCTCGCCGCCGACGGACAGGATGACCTTCTTGCCCCGCTGGTGCAGGGCCTGCACGTCGGCCTTGAACTGGGCGTCGGTGTAGCCGCCGACCGCCGTGGCCAGTCCGGGGTCGAGCGCGAAGGCGACCTGGCCCGGGGTGGCGGTGGCCTCGCCGAACGCGATCGCGACCAGGTCGTACTCGTCGGGCACGGCCGACAGCTTGAGCTCGGCGGCGGCGTTGGCGAAATTGTGCCAGTAGCCGGTGAGGAAGTGCTTCGGCAGGCTTCCACCGCCGCCGGTGCAGCCGGTGGTGGTGGCGGTGGCGTCGCGGCCTGCCGACTCGCCCGCCGAGTTGTACGCCTTGACGGTGTAGGTGTGGCTCTCGCAGGCACCGAGCCCGCCGATCGTGGCCGTGGTGCCCGTGACCGTGGCCTTGACAACGGTCCCCTCGTAGACGCGGTAGCCGGTCACCGTGCCGGAGGACGCTCCCCACGTGAGGGTGATGGCGCTGCCGGTCGCGGTGGCCGAGACGGCGCCCGGCGCGCCCGGCGCCCCGGTCGAGGAGCCGCCGCACGGGGCTCCGTTCAGCGTGCAGCCGGTGATGCCGGGGAAGTTGCCCGGGCTGCCGTTGAAGCCGAAGCTCGCGCTGGCTCCGGGCGCGAGCGCGGGCGCCCAGCTCGGGTTGGTGAACGTGTAGTGCTGTCCGCTCCGCGACATGACCGCGTCCCACGCGGAGGGGATCGAGTAGCCGGCGGGGACGTCGAACTGGACGTTCCAGCCGGTCATGGCCGTGGTGGCGCCGTTGGTGACGGTGACCTTGCCCTCGAAGCCGGAGCCCCAGTCGGAGACCTTGACGAACGTCGCGGTGGCCGAGGCGGCCTGGGCGGGGAGGGCGTACAGGCTGAGTGCGAGGGTGGAGAGGGCCAGGAGGATCGCGCGAGGTCTCACGAGTTCTTCCTTCGGGGGTGAGGCGCCGTACGGCTTGCGCCGGGGGGTGAGAGCGCAAGCCATACGGCACCGGCAAGGAGAGGCTGACTCGGATCCGATGAATTTATAGGAAACTTTCCTAAGTATTAGGCGCGATCGTAGCCTTGACACGGGAGGCTTACAAGACCCAAACACGACTCCGCCGTACAAGACACACGATCTTGTACGGCGGAGCGGCGGTGCGGTCTACGGTTGCTGGGTGATCCTGACGTCGTCCACGCCCGCCTCCACCAGGGAGGCCCCTGAGGCGTCGGCGGCGTCGATGAGGATGCGCACCGTCTGGCCCGCGAACGCGTTCAGGCTCGCGGTCGCGGTGGCCCAGGCGCCGTTGCGGTTCGAGGCCGCGCCGGCCTGGTTCAGGACCGTGGCGGTCGTGTTGCCGACCACGCGCACACGGAGGTAGTCGGCGCTGGAGGCGTTCGAACCGTGCGCCAGGTACCACGACAACGACAGGTTCAGCGCCCCTGTGGACGGCAGCGTGATCGGGGGCGACTGGATCGAGGTGACGCCGCCGTCGATGTCGTACGCGCCGGCGGAAGTGCCTGCCAGTCGGCCGGTCACCAGGTCGTTCGTGCCGCTGACCGTCGTGCCCAGCTGCTTGGCGCCCGACGAGGTGGTGGCCTCGGGGTCACCGCGCTCCCACTGGCCGAGGGTGGCGGTGTCGGTGCCCGACGGGTTGACGGTCCAGCCCGTCGCCGTCTCGAACGTGTCGGAGTAGACGGTCACCGGCGGTGTGCCGGTGCCGCAGTACTGGGCCTCCTTGCCGATGATCCGGTAGACGCAGTCCGAGTATTCGAGGAAGCGGAGCACGGCCTCCCTGTTGCGGGTGGTCTGGGGCACGATCTGCTCGTCAGGCGGGTAGAAGCCGGGACTCGCGCCCGTCGGGTACATCTCGAACGTGAAGCTGAAGATCTTGTAGACGCCCCACATCCAGTCGTCGATGGTCCCGTCGGTGATGTAGAGGTCGCTGGCCTGCTCGGGCGTGTAGCCGTTGGTGGAGGCCATGTTCTGGCCGAGCGTCGCGTGCGCGTCCCGGTCGTCCTGGGTCAGCCCGGGGGCGGTGTCGTTGAAGGTGTACCCGTAAGGCCAGAGGATCAGCTCGCTGTAGGTGTGCCAGTCGATGTGCGCCTTGAGTTGCTGCACGCCGCCGACGACCCGGCTGCGCACCCAGTTGGCCGCCGCCTTGACCTCGGGCGCCGACTCGGCGCTCGTGCCCCGGTACGTCTCGCTGGACGTCGAGCCCGACGAGCCGCCGCAGCAGCCCCAGTTGTAGGCCCAGTTGCGGTTCATGTCGGTGCCGACTGCCGACGAGCCGGAGTTCGGCTGCCGGTTCTTGCGCCAGGAGCGGTAGGAGCCGGTGGCGATGTCGTACTCGCCGCCGTCCGGGTTGAGGTCCGGCATGATCCAGATCTCCCTGGTGTTCACCAGGTTGGTGATCCTGGAGTCCGTGCCGTAGTTGTCGGCGAGCAGGTGCATGATGTACAGCGCCATCTCGACCGTCAGGTGCTCGCGGGCGTGCTGGTGGGCGGTGAAGAGCACCTCGGGCTCGTTCTCGTCGGTGCCCACGTTGTCGCTGATCTTGATCAGGCGCAGCGCCCTGCCCTCGTACGAGGTGCCGTACGTGGTCTGGCTGACGATGTTCGGGTGCGCCGCGACCAGGGCGTTGATGTCCGCGGTCATCTCCGCGAAGTTGTGGTAGCCGGAGTCCGCCGGCGGGAAGTCAAGCGCCCCGACGCCGGACGGGGATGTCGGGCGCGGCACCTCCGCCACCCGGTAGCCGAGCCGCCTGATGGCGGAGATCTCGGCTTCCGTCGCCGTGACCAGGACCGAGTCCTTGGCCACCTCCTCGATGGCCGCGCCGGTGGCCGCGACGGCGCTGCGCTGCTGCGCGTTCGCGGGGCCCTGGACGCGGTACTGCTTGTTGGCCGGGGGCTCCGCGGCGGCGCCCGCCCCGGTCATGCCGGTCAGGCTGATCAGGCTGAGGGCTGCCAGCAGGATGACTAATCGGTGTCTCACCTGTCCTCCTCGGGCGCTCGGGATCGGGTCGTATCCGGCGCCTGACCCCGAGACTGAAGACCCGGCCTCACCCAGGAAAGGCCCAAATTTACGGACATGCACCATCTCCCTGACAGGTCTTTGCCAGATGGATGCCAGCGGGCCAGGACACCGTCGGGGACATGATGTACGCGATCGAAGCCGAAGGGCTCGTCAAGAGATACGGCGACAATGCGGCGCTCGACGGCGTCGACCTGAGGGCCAGGACGGGCGCCGTGCTCGGCGTCCTCGGCCCGAACGGCGCGGGCAAGACGACCGCGGTCCGCATCCTCGCCACCCTGACCGCCCCCGACGCGGGGCGCGCCCTGGTCGGCGGGTACGACGTGACCCGCCAGGCCGGAAAGGTACGCGAGCTGATCGGCCTGACCGGCCAGTACGCCTCCGTCGACGAGAAGCTGACCGGCACCCAGAACCTGCTGCTGATGGGCCGCCTGCTCGGCCTGTCCAGGCCGGCGGCCAGGGCCAGGGCGGCGGAGCTGCTGGCCCGCTTCGGCCTGGAGGAGGCGGCCGGCCGCGCGGCGGGCGGCTACTCGGGCGGCATGCGCCGCCGCCTCGACCTGGCGGTCAGCCTGGTGAGCCGCCCGCGCATCCTGTTCCTCGACGAGCCGACCACGGGGCTCGACCCCCATGCCCGCGGCGGGCTGTGGGACGTGGTCAGGGAGCTGACCGCCGACGGCGTGACCGTGCTGCTGACCACGCAGTACCTGGAGGAGGCCGACCAGCTCGCCGACCACCTGCTGGTCATCGACCGGGGCCGGGTCGCCGCCGCCGGGACGCCCGACGAGCTGAAGGCGCTGGCGGGCGGGCACCGGCTCGACGTCAAGCCGCTGCGCGCCGCCGACCTGGAGAAGGCCGAGACGATCCTCGGCACTAAGGCCGTGGACGGCGTGGTGAGCATCCCCGTGCACGACCTGGCCGAGCCGCCCGCCGTGCTGAGGGCGCTCGACGACGCGGGCATCGTGCTCGCCGAGCACGCCCTGCGCCTGCCCTCACTGGACGACGTCTTCCTCACCCTGACCGGAGAGCACCGATGACCACCGCGATTTCCCAAGGGCTGACGCTGGCCTGGCGCAGCCTGATTCCCCTCAAGAACAGTCCGGGCCAGCTCCTGGGCATGCTGTTCCAGCCCGTGTTCATGATCGTCATCTTCGTGTACCTGTTCGGCGGCGCGGCCGGCGGCGACCGTGCGGGCGCGGTGGCGTACATGCTGCCCGGCGTGCTCGTCCAGGTGGCGCTGATGTCGACGATCACCACGGGCATGAACCTGGCCACCGACATCGGCAACGGCGTGTTCGACAGGTTCAGGACCATGCCGATCGCCAGGTCGGCGCCGCTGGCGGGACGCATCATGGCGGACCTGCTCACGCTGCTGATCACGATCGCGATGTCCATGCTCGTGGGATACGCCGTCGGCTTCCGCGTCACGACGGACCCGCTCAGCACGCTGGCGGGGCTCGGCCTGGTGCTGCTGCTGGCCATGGCGTTGAGCTGGGGCTCGGCCTGGATCGGCCTGGTGGCCAAGTCCGTCACGTCGATGCAGGGCATCTCGACGGCCGTCCTGTTGCCCCTCACGTTCGGCAGCAGCGCCTTCGTGCCCGCCACCGACATGCCCGGCTGGCTGACCTGGTGGATGAGCGTCAACCCCGTCTCCCACCTGGCCGGCGCCCTGCGCGGGCTGCTGACCGGCGGCCTGCACATGTCGGACGTGTGGATCACGTTCGGCTGGACCGCCGCGCTGCTCGCCCTCTTCCTCCCCCTTGCCCTTCGCGCCTACAACAGGAGAGTCCGATGATCGAGACCACCGAGACCATGACCACCCGCGACGTCCTACGTCGTGCTGCCCACCGTCCCGTAGACCTCTTCTCTTGACATGGCCGCGCCCTTGGCGAAGCACTCCTCGAAGTGCTCGTCACCGAGCGCGGCCCTGGCCGTTCGCAGGCCCTCCAGGGTCTCCGGCGAGGTGTTGTGCGGCTCCACCGCCGACGACGCCCCGAAGAGCACGGCCGCCCGCTCCTGACCGCCCGCGGCCTGCGCGGCCAGCGCGAACCCGGCCAGCACCAGCGACAGCACCGGCCGGTCCGGGCTGGTGTTCCCCAGTGCTTCCAGTGCCCGGCGGTGCTGCTCCAAGGCCGCCTCCACGTCGCCGTTGCGCGCCAGCGCCCGGCCGTAGGCCGTCATGACCGAGGCGATGAGCTGGGGCACCGGCGGGGACTGCGCGAGCAGGTCGAACAGCCCGCGATAGAGCTCCAGTCCCCGGTCCAGATCGCCGCGCTGGCAGGCGTGCGCGGCCTCGGCCAGCCCGAGCAGCAGCCGCGTGTGCGGCGCCGTCTCCCTGTCCACGCTCGCCCTGGCCCTGGCCAGGTCCGCGCCGGCGCCGTCGAGGTCGCCGCCGCGCTGGCGCAGCTCCGCCACCCTGACCAGCGTGGAGATCGCCTCGTCGGCTCCCACCCACGCCCTGGTCAGCGACCACGTCTCGGCTATGAGGTCGTCGGTCGGCGCTCCCCTGGCCGCCCGCAGCTCGGCGAGGCCGAGCAGCGCCTCGCTCAGCCCCCACCGGTCGCCGAGTTTCCTGAACCCGGCCACCGCCCGTTCCAGGCTCTCCTCACTACGCGCGGAGCCGCCGATCATGAGAGCGGCGCTGGACAGCCAGAGGTCGTCGCTCTGGACGTACGACTCGAGCAGCTCGGCGGCGTGCTCGTCGCGGCCCGCGGCGGCGGCCATGACGGCCTTGCCGATCTTCAGCATCGGGTGCAGCGGCCCCTCCCGCTCGGCCGTGCCGATCAGCCGGTCCATCCGGTGCGAGAGCGCGAGCATGGCGGGCCGATCGTTGATGATCGTGCTGAACAGGTTCACGCCGTACGCGAACATGCAGGCCGTGTACGCCGCGGCCAGCCCGGCAGGCGGCTCCTCGCCCGCCAGCTCGATCACCTGCGTGGCCCAGGCCGCGCTCTCCTGCCGGTAGCCGCACATCCACCAGTACCAGTTCAGCGCCCCGCACAGCCGCAGCGCCGGCTCGACGTCCCGCTCGTCGATCAGCCAGCGCAGCGCGGCGGCGAAGTCGTCGCGCTCGGGCGACAGGCGCTCGATCCAGGCCGTCTGCGCGCCCGTCCGCAGCTGCGGCACCGCCCGTTCGGCCAGGTCCAGCAGGTACGCCGCGTGCCGCCCCCGGTACTCGCCGACCTCTCCCGCCTCCGCCAGCCGTTCGAGCGCGTAGGCGCGGATGGTCTCCAGCATCGAGTAGCGGCCCTCGGGCGAGACCTGGACCAGTGACTTGTCGGCCAGCGCGCCCAGCACGTCCGCCGCTCCGCCGCAGACCTCCTCGACCGCCTCCAGCGTCGCCCCGCCCGCGAACACGCCAAGCCTCCTGGCCAGCACCCGCTCCTCCTCGCCCAGCAGGTCCCAGCTCCACTCCACCACCGCTCTGAGCGTCTGCTGGCGCGGCAGCGCGGTCCTGCTGCCGCCGGTGAGCAGCTTGAACCGGTCGCCGATGCGGTCGGCGAGCTGCTGCGGCGTCATGGTGCGCAGGCGCGCCGCGGCCAGCTCGATGGCCAGCGGCATGCCGTCCAGCCTGCGGCAGAGCGCCACCACGGCGGCCACGTTGTCGTCGTCGATCGCGAACCCGGGCCGGGCCGCGCCGGCCCGGTCCAGCAGCAGCCGGACCGACGGATACGTTTCCGCCTGTCCAGGGCTCGCGCCGACGGGCGGCGGCGCGAGCGGCGGGATGGGCGCCAGGTGCTCGCCCGGCAGGTTGAGCGGCTCCCTGCTCGTGGCCAGCACCCTCAGGTCCGGGCATTCGGTGAGCAGCCGCTCGGCCACCTCGGCCGCCGCGTCGATGAGGTGCTCGCAGTTGTCCAGGACGAGCAGCGCGGGCCGGCCCGCGACGGCCTCGGCCACCTGCGCCACCGGGTCGGTCCCGTCCGCGGGCATGCGGTACGGCGGCCGGTCGTCGCGCAGCTCCAGTGCGTCGAGCACAGTGCCAAGGACCTCGTTCAGGTCGCTGACCGGGGCCAGCTCGACCATCCAGGCCGCTTCGGCGGATCGCAGCGCCACCTCGGTGGCCAGCCTGGTCTTGCCCGCGCCGCCGGGGCCGACCAGCGTGACGATCCTGGCCTGGCCGAGCAGGGCGGCGAGCTGGTCCAGCTCGGCCTCGCGCCCGATGAAGCTGGTCCGCGGCGCCCGTACGTTGCCTCTCGGCCGGACGCGGACCTGCGGGGCCGGCGGGCGTACCTCTCCCGAGACCACCGCCAGGTGGGCGGCACGCAGCTCCGGCCCGGGATCGACGCCGAGCTCGTCGGCGAGCGTGCCGCGGGTGCGCTCGAACAGCTCCAGCGCCTCGGCCTGCCGTCCCTCGGCGGCGAGCGCCCGCATGGCCAGGGCGGCCAGCCGCTCGCGCAGCGGGTGCGCGGCGACCTCGGCGGTCAGGTCGACGGGCGTGCCGGCCGCCAGCCGCGCCTCGGCCTGGGCCTCCACTGCGGCGAGGCGGTCCTGCTCCAGGGCGGCGGCCGCGTTCGCCAGGAGCGGCACCGAGGTGAGGTCCGCCAGCGCGGGGCCCCGCCAGAGCTCCAGTCCTCCCCCGTTCCTGGCCGTCCGTCTGAACCGCAGAGCGTCCACGTCGCCTGGGTCCACGGTGAGCGCGTAGCCGCCCGGCCTGCTCTCCACCACCTCGTACGGACGCAGCGCCACCCGCAGCCGCTTGACCAGCGTCTGGAGGGCGTTGGCCGCGTTGGCGGGCGGCTCGTCCGGCCACAGGGCGTCGATCAGCCGCTCGGCCGTGACGGTCCGGCCGGCTTCCAGCGCCAGGATGGCGAGCAGCGCCCGCAACCTGAACCCGCCGACCGCGACCGGTCCCCCGTCGCCCTCGACCTCCAACGGCCCAAGGATGGATATCCGCACATGTCACATCCTGCCGTGCCTCTCCCGGCCCCCGGCACGGGCCTTGCGCGGGCCGGAAAGCGGTCAGCCAGGGGCGGCGGCTGCCCCTGGCTGGGTCGCGGACGTCAGATCCGACGCGGAGGGTCAGAAGTCGTCAGGGGTGCGGACGCGGTCGCGGATCCAGACGCCGGCCGGCTTGAGCCGGGAAGTGCCGGCGAAGGGCCCGTTCGGGCAGGTGCCCTCGGTGAAGACGGCCCCCGAGCGGAAGTCGTCAGAGAAGTTCCAGTTCACCCAGCTGATCTTCTTCTGCGCCATCAGGTCGAGGTACTGCTGCGACCTGGTGAAGTTGTTCGACCCGTCCCCGGAGGCCGTCTGGGTGCCGAACTCCGTGACGAAGATCGGGAGCCGGTCGGCCGCCCTGGACAGCGTGTCGAGGTACTCGCTGCCGTGGGAGGCGGCGTAGAAGTGGAACGTGTACATGATGTTGTCGGCGTTGACCGGGTTGTTGATGATCTCGGTCTCGCTGGCGCCGTCGGATACGCCCAGCGACGACCACGCGCGGGTGCCGACCAGGATCGGGGTCTCGGGGTCGTACTGCCTGATCACGGGGATGAGCTGGTTGGCGTAGCTGCGCACCGTGGACCAGGAGACGCCGTTGGGCTCGTTGGCGATCTCGTAGAGCAGGTTGTTCTTGCCGTTGTGCCGCTGGGCGATCTCGGTGAAGAACGTCTTGGCCCGTGACAGGTTGTAGTTGGGGTCACCGGGGCTGAGCATGTGCCAGTCGACGATGGCGTACATGCCGCGCGCGGTGGCCTGCTCGATCAGGTTGTGCACCCGGTCGGTGAACAGCCGGGGGTTGGTCTCGTAGCCGTCCTCCTGGATGTACATGGAGATGCGCAGGACGTCGGCCTTCCAGTCGTTGGCCAGCGCGTCCAGCGAGGCGGTGTTGAGGCACTGGTAGTACCACTGCAGGCCGTGGCTGCTCATGCCGCGCAGCTGGATCTGCTTGCCCTGCGCGTTGCAGAGCTTGACCCCGCACACCTTCAGCTGCCCGTTGGCCTGGACCGGCGTGCCCGCGGAAGGAGCTCCGACGACGAGGCGGTCGAGGTTGGGGCCGCCGTTGGCGGTGGTGGCGGTCGCCCGGACGGTGTTCGTCCCGGCGTTGAGCGTGGTGGTGAGAGTGGCCTCCTGCCAGGTGGTCCAGGCGCCGGTGCCGGGGAAGTCCCGGGTGGTCGTGGTGCCGTTCACGGCGACAGCCATCGGACGATTCGTGGTGGTGCCGTTGGCGTACCTGAAGGTGAGCGTGGCGGGACCGGCGGTGGCGGCGTCGACGGCGAACTCGACGTACGAGCCCGTGGTGTTGTCGTAGTTGACGAAACCTGTGCCGCTGTAGCCGGCGTGGTTCGACTCGGCCACGCCCTGGGAGATCGTGGCGTTCTCGGCCTCGTACGTGGTCGCGGCCTGGGCTGGAGCGGCTTGTAAGGAGGCGGCGACGATCGCGGCGATGGCGGCCAGCCGCACGGATCGATGCATGGGGGGTGAGCTCCTCACGCGTTCATTAGGAAACCTTACTAACTGAGGAGCGTAGATCGGACGTCAACCCGAGGACAAGACCCAAATTTGACGGGGACAGTCAAAGGGCGCGGTCCACGCGGCCACCCCTAGCCGCGCGGACCGCGCCCATCTCGAGCGGCGGACCCGCAGGACAGCAGCGCCGCCAGCCACAGCGCGACAGCGAGCCCGCTCCGTATTCCATGCTAAACAAATAGGGATTGCAGGTAAAGCTTGAATTCGCGGCAGGGTGGTGACAGGAACTGCCGTTCGTGATGGATTCGGGAAATGAGCGTGCAGGGCACTTGTGATCCCCGCTTCTCCCAGGTCGCGGAGGAGTTCGAGAACAACCTCGCCGCGCGCGGCGAGGTGGGCGCGTCGGTGTACGTGATCGTCGACGGCGAGGTCGTCGTCGACCTGTGGGGCGGGCAGGCGGCGCCCGGCGTCCCGTGGCAGAGCGGCACCATCGGGCACGTCTGGTCGTGCACCAAGGGCGCGACCGCGCTCTGCGCCCACGTGCTGGCCTCGCGCGGCGAGCTCGACCTCGACGCGCCGGTCGCGCGCTACTGGCCCGAGTACGCCGCCGCCGGCAAGGGCGGGACGCTCGTCCGGCACCTGCTCGCCCACCAGGCAGGTCTGCCCGCGCTGCGCGAGAAGCTGCCGCCGGGCGCGTTCTACGACTGGAAGCTGATGGCCGGCAGGCTCGCGGGCGAGGCGCCATTCTGGGAGCCGGGGACCAGGCACGGGTACCACGCGCTGACGTTCGGCTACCTGGTCGGGGAGGTCGTGCGGCGGGTGAGCGGGCGCTCGCTCGGCACGTTCTTCCGCGAGGAGATCGCCGAGCCGCTCGGCCTGGAGTTCTGGCTGGGACTGCCGGAGGAGCAGCAGGACAGGGTCGCGCCCACGATTCCCGCCGACCCGCCGGAGACGCCGCCCTCCTTCTACGTCAAGGCGTTCACCGACCCCGGCTCGATCCCCGCGCTGCTGCTGTCGAACGAGGGCGGCTACATGATGCCCGGCGAATCGGACAGCCGGGCCGCGCACGCGGCCGAGTACGGCGCCATCGGGGCGATCACCAACGCCCGGGGGCTGGCCGGCATGTACCGGCCGCTGTCGCTGGGCGGCGGCGAGCTCGTCACCCGGGAGCACCTCGCGCACATGTCGCTCACCGTCACGGCGGGCACCGACGCGGTGCTTGGCGTGCCGACGCGCTTCGCCCTCGGCTTCATGAAGGCGGCGGACAACCGGCACCTGCCGCCCGCCGACAGCGAGGGCGCGCTGCTGTCGGCGACCGCCTTCGGCCACGCGGGCATGGGCGGCTCGATCGGCTTCTGCGACCCGGCGGCGCGGCTGGCGTTCGGCTACACCATGAACAAGCAGGGCATCGGTCTCGGCGTCAACCCGCGCGGCCAGGCCCTGGTGGACGCCACGTACCGGGCGCTCGGCTACAAGCAGGTGTACGGCGGGATATGGACCGCGACGGGCGAGATATCGTGATGTGCGGTTAAGCCTTCCCCTGGAGCAAGCAGCATGTTCTTCGGTATCACGGACTTCTGGGCCTACGTCATCGGCGCGTTCCTGATCATTCTTCTCCCCGGCCCGAACTCCCTGTACGTCCTCAGCTTCGCCGCCCAGAACGGCGTCCGCCAGGGCTACCGGGCCGCGGCGGGCGTCTTCCTCGGCGACACCGTGCTGATGTTCCTGGCCGCCGCCGGCGCCGCCTCCCTGCTCCGCTCCAACCCGCTGCTCTTCACGATCGTCAAGTACGCGGGCGCCGGCTACCTGGCGTGGCTCGGCTTCCAGATGATCAGGGGCGCCTGGCGGTCCAGGAGGTCGACCGAGGAGAAGCCGCAGGTCAAGATGGAGCGCCAGGCGCGCCCGTTCCGCAAGGCCCTGATGATTAGCCTGCTGAACCCCAAGGCCATCCTCTTCTTCGTCTCGTTCTTCATCCAGTTCGTGGACCCGTCGTACACCGCGCCCGCGCTGTCGTTCCTGATCCTGGGCGCGGTCATCCAGGTGTTCAGCTTCCTCTACCTGACGGCGCTGATCTTCGGCGGCACCTTCCTGGCCAGCCAGTTCCGCCGGCACAGGAAGCTCAGCGCCGGTCTGACCTCGGGCGTCGGCGCCCTGTTCCTCGGATTCGGCGCGAAGCTCGCCACCACGTCACTCGGCTGAAAGCCGGCCGAAAGGCCCTGCTGTTTTCGTGGAACCCAGATGGAACGCGTCAAAAGAGGCAGTCGCACCACCTCGCCTCAGGTACGGTAAGCCACCGGCGTGCTTCCCGGGACCCGGGTGATGCCGTTCTGGTTACAGCGAGCGGTCCATCTGGAAAGCCTTGTCCCCCGAAGCCCGGGTAGACGCTGATCGTCGGCCTATCTGCGGAGCAGCCTTGAACCATCCCCCAGTCACCCTCCCACGCCTCACCGCACTTGCCCGGCAGGCGGCTCCGAAGCTGCTCGAAGGCGTCGTGGCGCCGCTGGTGGTGTTCTACCTGGCCATGATGGTCCTCGGATTCACGGGGGCGCTCGTCGCCACCGTCGCCTGGGTCTACCTCGGAGTGGCGTGGCGGCTGATCAGGCGGGTCAAGGTGCCCGCGACCATGTTCCTGGCCGCGTTCGTGATCACGATCCGCGCCCTCGTGTCGTTCTGGACGGGCACGTGGATGTGGTTCTTCATCCAGCCGGAGATGGGCACGATCTGCATCAGCATGGCGTTCCTCGCCTCGGTCCGGCTCAACAAGCCGCTCGTGCAGAAGCTCACGCTCGACTACATCCACCTGCCGTCGGCGGTGCTCAAGCACGAGCGGGTACGCAGGTTCTTCGCCAGGATCACGCTGCTGTGGGCCTTCGTGCTGCTGATGAACTCGACGTTGAGCATCGCCCTCGCGGTCCACGAGTCGCTGGCGGGCTCGCTCGGCGCGTTCATGGTGATGAGGACGTCAGCGGTGGCCGTGATCAGCGGTCTGGCGATCGCGTTCTCGATCTTCGCCTTCAAGCGCGTCCTGCACCGGCTGCACGTCGCCCATACGTGATCGCTCGGCGAGCAGGAACGCCCCGCACATCCCCATGACCAGCCCGGTCAGCATGGCGAACAGCTCCACCAGGTTCGACGCGGACGCCCCGCCGGCGAGCGGCCCGCCGACCGACATGACGATCATCGGGTAGAGCCCCCAGCCGAACAGGGAGCCGGAGCCCAGCCAGGCCACCACCAGCGGCCGCCAGAACGGGCCGCCCCCGCGCCGCCTGACCGCCAGGATGAGCGCGACAGCCCCGGCGATGCCCAGCAGTCCCTTGAAGCCTTCCAGGAAAAAGCCCCCGGAGAGCCTGACCGCGCCGATCGGCAGGGTCACCAGCAGCGCGCCCCAGGCCACGACCGTCTGGAACGACCGGGTGGGGCTGGCGAAGGGGTGGCCCACCCGGGTGGTGAAGGCGTGCGGCCACCGGTCGCGCGAGTAGAGCCAGAAGGCGGTCATGAGCCCGACGCCCTGCCCGATGAACCCGCCGTAGACCATCATGTAGACCCACGGTTCGATGCTCCCGCCCTGGAACGCCGACAGCCCGTCGAGCATCACCATGATCGGCGCCGTGACGACCATCACCGACAGCAGGCCGGTGCCCACCCACAGCGGCAGCAGCACGAGCCAGGCGGGCAGCCGCAGCCCCCACCTCATGGTGAACGCCAGCGCCAGCACCATTCCGACGGCGTCCATGCCGAACGTCATCGCGTTGAGCCCGACCATCGACGAGTCCCTCATCAGGTCGGGATCGGTGACCCCGATCGAGCTGCCCGTCAGCCAGAGCAGCTTCAACGTGAGGTACGGCAGCATCGCGGCGACCGCGACGATCGCGGCGGTGACGCGCCCTATGCCCGCTCTCTGTTCATTCATGCTCCGAGCGTCGCGCGCCGGGCCGCCGGTTCCCTCCCGAGCCGCGGGGATCCTCATCCCCCGTCCGGGGGATGGTCACGTCCAGCTCGAAACCGTCCCCGACCGGCCCGGCGGTCAGCGTGCCGCCCGCGAGCCGTACACGCTCGCGCAGGCCCGCCAGCCCCAGCCCGCCCGGCAGCGCGGTCGGCCGGGCCCGCGGCCGGTCGTTGCGCACGGTGACGCGGTCCGGCGCGACCCGCACGGTGACGGCCGCCCCCGGCGCGTGCTTGGCCGCGTTCGTCAGCCCCTCCTGCACCACCGCGTGCGCCAGGGCGGGCACCGGACCGGCCACCAGATCCAGGGCGATCGGCATGCCGGAGTCCCTGGCCCGCCGCACGACCTCGGCCACGTCCTCGTCCGCGGGTGACAGCGGCGCCGCGTCGGAGTCCTCGCGCAGCAGCCCGATGATCTGGCGCAGCCGCTCCGTGGCGTCCGCCGCCGCCAGCCGCAGCTCCCCCGCCGCCTTGACGTGCGCCTGGTCCAGCCCGTGGGCCAGCTCGAGCCCCGCGGCCCTGACCGCGATCAGGGCCAGGTCGTGGCCGAGCGAGTCGTGCATGTCCCGCGCGATCCTGGCCCGCTCGCGCAGCCTCGCCTGAGCCTCGGCGGACAGCCTGGCCTGCGTGCGCTGCTGCAGCAGCTTCCGCCTGAGCAGCCCCAGCAGGTACGGCACCACGTACGTGCCCAGCAGCCCCGTCACCATGGACACCCACAGGGCGAGGTCGCCGCCCTGGACGAGCACCACGCCCACGCCGACGACCGAGATCAGGCAGAAGGCGACCAGTGCCGGCCGGATCGCGGCCAGGCGCCGTCCGGTGAGGTAGGCGTACCACATGATGAACGGCGAGGTGGCCAGCAGCGGGAGGATCTTCACGTTGCGCCTGGGCAGCAGCCAGCTCAGGTCCACGGTCGCGAACCCCTCGCTGAACCGCCACGGCCCGAGCGGCAGCAGCAGCACCAGCGCGGCCAGCGGCCAGCGGCGGCCGACCAGCACCGCCACGGCGGCGAGGCCGATCCTGGGCACGGTCACCATGCCGAAGGCGGCCGGGTCCTTGACCGGGTCGGGACCCATGGCCGCGACGAAGATGCCGAGCACGGCCCAGAGCAGCAGGTCGTAGACCACCTGACGGCGGCTCTCCCGGCGAAGACGTCTCACGGCACCGACGTTATCCGCCTCACGGACGCGGGGGTCACGGCCGAAAGTCGGCAGGCGACCCTGACGAAAGTCAGGGTAGGGCGTCGTCCCCTGTCGCGGTGGGGCTAGCACCACCTCGAAAGCGCCTACCTCCACTCCTGTTTCCGCCTGCGGAAACAGGTTTGATCGATGGTGTCAACCGGAGGTCGGAACCGGACCCCTGACGAAAGTCGGGGGTACTGCGTGCCGATCGTCCGATGTGCCGTGACCTGCGGAGTTTCTACCTTCATGGGGTACCGGCCCTGAACTGCATAAGGGATGGGTCCGCGTTCGACCCGGGGCATCCCCGATGTCCCGGACCGTCCCACGCAGACACGCTGTGTGGGTGCCCTGACGATCGGAGTACACGCTCATGTCGCACGCCATTCTCGACCTGGTCCAGCAGGTGATGTCATCGCCGTGGTTATACGCCGCGCTGTTCGTCCTGGCGCTGCTCGACGGGTTCTTCCCCATCGTGCCCGCCGAGACCTCGGTGATCACGGCGGGGGTGTTCGCCGCGTCGGGCGAGACGAACCTGGGGCTGGTCATCCTGGTCGCGGCGCTGGGCGCGTTCGCGGGTGACCACACCTCCTACCTGATCGGCAACAAGTCGGCGGGCAGGCTGCGGGGAAAGAAGGCGTTCGTCTGGGCGCGCGGCGCGCTGGCCGAGCGGGGCGGTCTCGTCCTGGTCGTGGCCAGGTACATCCCCGGCGGGCGCACCGCGACCACGCTGACCATGGGCGCCGTGCGGCATCCGCTGCGCTCGTTCACGTTCTTCGACGCGATCGCGGCCGGCTCGTGGGCGGTGTACTCCGGGCTGATCGGCTTCTTCGGCGGGATGGCGTTCGAGAACGACCCGATCAAGGGCCTGCTCCTCGGCCTCGGCATCGCGGTGTCCATCACCGCGGTCGTCGAGGTCGTGAGATGGCTCAGGAAGCGACGCGCCATCCAGCCTTCCCCGGAACGTCTTCCTGCGGACACGTCCGTTTGACCCTGCCTGGCAACCATCCGTCTGAAAGGAGTGCGCATGACTGTGCTGGCCGCGGCGATCGCCTTGGTCGGTTCGCTGTTCTTCGCGCTCGGAGCCGCACTCCAGCAGTTCGAAGCAGTCGAGTCGGCCAAGCCGGGGCTGCTGACGCTGCTGCGCCGGCCGCGCTGGGTGCTCGGCGGCGCCTCCATTCTGGCGGGTGGCGGCCTGCACATCGTCGCGCTCGGCCTCGGCCCGCTGACCATCGTCCAGCCGATGGGGGTGGCCAGCCTGCTGTTCGCCCTGCCCATCGCCGCCACGCTGCACGGCCGCAAGCCCGCACGCAAGGAGCTGGCGGCGGCGGGTGTGGTGGCGTCCGGGCTGGTCGGGCTCGTGCTGCTCGTCCCCGCATCCGACGGTCCCACCTACCTCAGCCCGAACGGGGTGCTCACGCTGCTCGGCGTGGCCGGCGTCGCGGCGGTCCTGCTGTGGGCCGGCTCGAAGGCGGTCTCGCCCGCGGGCCGGGCCGCGCTGCTGGCCACCAGCTCGGGCGTGCTGTACGGCGCCACGGCCACCCTCGTGCGCGTGCTGGTGGACGGCGCCTGGAACTGGTGGTACCTGCTCGCGCTGCCGGTGCCCGCCCTGCTGGCGCTGATGATGCTCCAGCGGGCCTACGCCGTCGGGCACTTCGGCGTCTCGTTCGCCTCTCTCCAGATCGCCGATCCCCTGACGGCGGTGGCGTTCGGCGCGCTGCTGCTCGGCGAGCCACTGCCGACCGGGATCGCGCCGGTCGCCGCCGCGGCCCTCACCGCGGCCGGCACCATCGCGCTGGCCCGGACCAGCCCGCTGGAAGCCCACAACAATTCCCCCGCCCCTGTGTGAAAACGGAGTGTCACTCACATGGCCATGCCCCTGCGCTCGCTCCCCGAGACCGCCCCCGCACCCGAGCGTCCCCGCCGCGTCCTGATCTCGACCGACACCTACCCACCCGACGTGAACGGCGCCGCCTACTTCACCCACCGCCTGGCCACCGGCCTGGCCGCGCGCGGCAACGAGGTGCACGTGGTCTGCCAGTCGGACGCGGGCCCGCCCACCGCCGACGTGGTGGACGGCGTGATCGTGCACCGGCTGCGCTCCGCCCCGATCGTCGTCCACCCCACCATGCGTTTCACCGTGCCGACCAGGCTGGACCGGCTGATCGCGGGCATCCAGCCCGACGTCCTGCACACCCAGGGCCACTTCGTGGTCGGCAGGGCGGCCATGGCCGCCGCCCGCCGTGCCGGGGTGCCCGTCGTGGCCACCAACCACTTCATGCCCGACAACCTCTTCCAGTTCTGCCACATCCCCGACCGGCTGCGGGCCAAGGCCGGCCGGCTGGCCTGGCGCGACTTCAGCCGGATCTTCAACCGGGCCGACCACGTCACCACCCCGACGCCGCTGGCCGCCAAGCTGCTGGCCGACCAGGGCTTCACCCGCGAGGTGGAGGCGGTCTCCTGCGGGATCGACCTGGCCAGGTTCTACCCGCGCGCCGAGCCCAAGGCATGGGCGCGCAAGCTGTTCGACCTGCCCGACCGGCCCACCGTCCTGTTCGTCGGCCGGCTGGACGAGGAGAAGCGCCTGGACGAGCTCGTACGCGCACTGCCGCTCGTGCTGAACGAGACCGACGCGCAGGTGGCGCTCGTCGGCAAGGGCAACCAGCGGGCGGAGCTGGAGAGGCTGGCCAAGCGCATCGGTGTGAGCGAGCGGGTGTTCTTCCTGGGGTTCGTGCCCGACGAGATCATGCCTCAGGCGTTCGCCGCCGCCGACGTGTTCGCCATGCCGGGCATCGCCGAGCTGCAGAGCATCGCCACGCTTGAGGCCATGGCCTCGGGCCTGCCCGTGGTGGCCGCCGACGCCATGGCGCTGCCGCACCTGGTGGACGACAACGGCTACCTGTTCCAGCCGGGCGACGTGGTCGCGCTCGCCAGGCACCTGACGGCCATCCTCGCGGACGACGGCCTGCGGGCCAGATTCGGCAAGGCCAGCAGGGAGCTGGCCCTCACCCACGACCATCAGTCGTCGCTCGCCCGGTTCGAGCAAATCTACGATGAGGTGACTCGATGATCCCACGCCAGAGCGCTGTGGGCGCCATCGCCGGCACGGCGGTCTCCGCGGGCGCGCTGACGTACGCGCAGGTCGCCCTGCCCACGCAGACGTTACTCAGCGACTACGCGCTGGTCTCCGGCGGGCTCGTGCCCGTGCTGATCGGGATGCTCGCGCTGGCGGGGGCATGCCTGTCCCTCGCGTACGGCCTCGCGGCCGGTGACCCGGTGCGCACGGCGGCCACCAGGGTGCTGCTGCTGGCCGGGGCGGCGGGGCTGATGATGAGCGCGATCTTCCCCACGGACCCCTCGACGGTCGGCTCGATCACCGGCGAGATCCACCGGTGGTCGGCGGCCGTCGTGTTCACCTCGCTGCCGGTCGCCGGCTGGGCCCTGGCCAGGGGCCGGGCCGCGGCGCCCCGATGGAACGCGGTCCGGGCCATGAGCGTGACCTCCGCGGCCACGCTGGCCGTCTATCTGGCGGCACACCCCGCCTCCATCACCTCGGCGCTGATCGGCGGCTCGGCCTACTACGGGCTGCTGGAGCGGGGCGTGGTGCTGGCCGAGATGGCGCTGCTTACGGCCATGGCTCTGGCGTCCGCCGGAAGGCGGCCCGCCGTCCAGACCCCGGCCGCCCCGGCCGAGCCCCAGCGCTCCGAGCGCTCCGAGCGGCTGGCGGCCTGATGCCCGCATCCTTCGACCGGCGACGAAATTACCCCGTTCTAGCGTGGAACCATGCTCATCACACGCCACGCAGACGCCGAAGCGGTGCTCGCCGACCCGAGATATGTGCCGCCTCCCGTACGCCAGGACGCCGCGGAGGGCACGCTGGCCTGGCTCCGCGCCCAGGTGTCGCGCTTCAGCACCGGCGAGACGCACTCCGGGCGGCGCCACCTGCTGGTCGAGCGGCTGGCCGCGGTTGACCCGGCCGAGCTGAGACCGGCGGCCAGAGCCATGACACTGGAACGGGACGGGGACTGGCGGGGCGTGCCCACGGCCGTGCTCGGCGCCGCGCTGGGCGTCAAGGACACGAGCGCGGTGGCGGCCGCCGCGACCGGATACCTGTCCGGCGAGGAGAGCCCGGAGGCCGACGCCGCCGTCGCCGAGCTGCTCGAGCTGGCCGGCATCCCCGAGATCACGCTTCTGCTGCAGGGGCACGCCGCCACGGAGGCGCTCATCGAGCACACGCTCAGGCATGCCGAACCCGGCGACGACGTCGAAGCCCTGCTGCACGAGACGCTCAGGCAGGACCCGCCGCTCAAGGCCACCCGCAGGCTCGACACGCGGACCGGCGGCGAGGTGACGATCGACCTGGTGTCGGCCAACCGCGACCCGGACGTGTTCGCCGATCCCATCAGATTCGACCCCTCGCGCGGCCGTACACCCCATCTGACCTTCGGTCACGGCGCGCGCCCCTGCCCCGCGCCCGCCCACGCGCTCGCGCTGGCCGCGGGCGTGCTCGAAGCCCTGCTCCACGGGAGCCGCTCATGAACTTCCACGACCTGCACCGCCCAGGAGATCCGCTGCTGCTGCCGAACGCCTGGGACTACGGCTCCGCCGCCGTCCTGGCCGCGCACGGCTTCCCGGCGATCGGCACGACCAGCCTCGGCGTGGCCGCCGCGTACGGCAGGCCGGACGGGGCGGGCGTGACCAAGGCGGAGACGATCGAGCTGGTCGAAGCCGTCAAGGACCTGGGCGTCATGGTCACCGTGGACATCGAGGGCGGGTTCAGCGACGACCCCGCCGAGGTGTCCGACCTGGTCGCGAGCCTGGCCGCGCTCGGCGCCGTCGGCGTCAACCTGGAGGACGGCCGTCCCGACGGCACCCTGCGCCCGATCGAGCTGCACCAGCGGATCATCGAGGCGGCCAAGGGACACGGGGTGTTCGTCAACGCCCGCACGGACACGTACTGGCTGAAGACCGGTGACGACACCCTGGAGAGGGTGGCCGCCTACGGGCACGCCGACGGGATCTTCGTGCCGGGGCTGACGGACCTGAAGGAGATCGCCGAGGTGGCAGCCGCCACGCCGCTGCCGCTCAACGTCCTCCACCAGCCAGGCGGCCCCACCCTCGCCCAGCTCGCCGAGGTCGGCGTGGCCAGGGTGAGCACCGGGTCGCTCCTGTACCGGGCCGCGCTCGGCGAGGCGGTCGCGACAGCGCTCGCCGCCCAGGGGAAGCAGGCACCTCCGATGCCGACGTACGCGGAGATCTCCGCCCTGCTGCCGCGGCCACGATAATCGAGGCATGCGCTTTCAGATCCTCGGGCCCACGACCGTGCTGGGCGAGGACGGCGAGCCGGTCACGCTCGGCGGTCCCCGGGTGCGGGCGCTGCTGACCCTGCTCGCCCTGCACGCCGGCCGCATCGTCGGCGGCGAGCAGCTCGTGGCCGGCATGTACGGCCCCAGGCCCCCGGAGGGCGTGGCCAACGCGCTGCAGTCGCAGGTGTCCAGGCTGCGCAGGGCGCTGGGCAAGGACCTGGTGGAGTTCCACCCGGCCGGATACCGGCTGGTGGCCGACCCTCAGGAGGTCGACGCGCGCAGGTTCGAGCTGCTCGCGCAGGCGGGCAGGCAGGCACTCGCCGGCGGCGACCCTGGCCGGGCGGCCACGCTGCTGCGGGAGGCGCTCGACCTGTGGCGGGGTGCGCCGCTCGCCGACGCCCCGCACGCCGGGTCCGCCGCGACGGCGCTGGAGGAGTTACGGCTGGCCGCCACCGAGGACCGCGTGCAGGCGGACCTCGACCTGGGCGGGCACCGCGAGCTGGTCGCCGAGCTGCGCCAGCTCACGGCCGCACACCCGCTGCGCGAGCGGCTGCGGGCCCAGCTCATGCGCGCGCTCTACGGCAGCGGACGCCAGGCTGAGGCGCTGACCGTCTACGACGAGGCCAGGAAGACCCTGGACGAGGAGCTGGGCGTAGAACCCGGAGCCGAGCTGGCCGCCGCCCACCTTGCCGTGCTGAGGGCCGACCCGGCGCTCGGCGCCCCCACGCCCCCCGCGCCCAGGCAGCGGGGAGGACTGCGCGCCCAGCTCACCAGCTTCGTGGGCAGGGACGAGGAGATCGAGCAGGTGCGCGCCAGGCTGCGGGCCAACCGGCTGGTCACGCTGATCGGCCCCGGCGGCGCAGGCAAGACCCGGCTCGCGACCGAGGCGGCGGAGCGGGCCACCGGCGACGTGTGCTTCGTGCCGCTCGCGCCCGTCTCCGACGGCGGCGACGTGCCGAGGGCCGTGCTGGCCGCGCTCGACATCCGCGACACCCTCATGTACGGCCCCGAGCGGCCCGCCGTCGACCCGGTGACGAGGCTGGTCACCGCACTGGCCGACCGCAGGCTCCTGCTGGTCCTGGACAACTGCGAGCATCTCGTCGCGGCCACCGCCGAGCTGGCGGACGCGCTGCTGGCCTCCTGCCCCGGGCTGCGCGTGCTGGTGACCGGGCGCGAGGCGCTCGGCATCACCGGCGAGTCGATCCTGCCCGTGGCGCCGCTGCGGCTGCCGCCGCCGGAGCCGGGCAACCCGTTGGACTACCCGGCGGTCCGGCTGTTCGCCGACCGCGCCGCCGCCGTCCTGCCGGGGTTCGCCGTGGAGGCGGGCAACGCCGCCCAGGTCGTCCGCATCTGCCGGGCGCTCGACGGGCTGCCGCTGGCCATCGAGCTGGCCGCGGCGCGGCTGCGTACCCTGTCGGTGTCCGACGTGGCGGCGCGGCTCGACGACCGGTTCAGGCTGCTGACCCGGGGCAGCCGTACGGCGCTGCCCCGGCACCAGACGCTGCACGCGGTCGTCGCGTGGAGCTGGGACCTGCTCGACGAGAGCGAGCAGCGGCTGGCCAGGAGGCTCTCCGTCTTCCTGGGCGGCGCGCGGCCCGAGGCGGCCGAGCAGGTGTGCGGGCTGCCGGAGGAGGTGCTGTTCTCGCTGGCGGAGAAGTCGCTGGTGGAGTTCGTGGACGGCCGTTTCCGGATGCTGGAGACGATCAGGGCGTTCTGCGCGGAGCGGCTGGCGGAGTCCGGCGAGGTCGAGCAGGTCTGCGAGGCGCACGCCGGCTACTACCTCGACCTGGTCACGACGGCCGACCCGTGGCTGCGCACCGGCGAGCAGCTGGAGTGGCTGGCCCGGCTCGACGAGGAGGGCGACGACCTCAACGCCGCCGTGCGCTGGGCGACCGAGTCGGGCCGGCTGGAGACGGGGCTGCGGCTGCTGGCCCGCAGCGCCTGCTACTGGTGGATGCGCGGTCACCGCGTGACCAGCGCGAACCTGGCCGCCGCGCTGCTGGCCGAGCTCGGCAACCGGCGCCCACCCGGCATGGATGAGGAGTACATCATGTGTGTGCTCATCACAGCCTGGGCGGGCGGCATCGACGAGGGGCTACGCGCGCAGCTGGTGGAGGCGCGGCAATCGTTGCCGGTGGACTTCCTGCCGTCGCGGGTGGAGTTCCTGATGATGCTGCTGTCGGCGTTCACGGGGCCTCCCGGCGACTTCGACGAGATCTTCGCGCTGCTCCTGGAGCAGATCGATCGGCTCCCGCCCTGGCAGCGGGCCCTGTCCTACAGCGGCGCGGGGTTCGTGCTGCAGCAGGTCGGCCGCCTCGATGAGGCGCAGGCACACTTCGAGCTGGCCCTGGCCGGGTTCAAGGCGATCGGGGAGCGGTGGGGCACCGTGCTGGTGCTGTCCGGGCTGTGCGCGCTGTACCAGGAGCAGCGCGACTTCACGACCGCGTACGCGCTGGCCGACGAGGCGCTCGCGGTGGCCAGGGAGCTGGACGCCAAGTCGGAGATCGCCGAGGGTCTGTGCCGGCGGGGCGACGTCCTGCTCAGCCTGGCCGACGCGGCGGGAGCGCGGGCCGACTTCACACGCGCGGCCGGGGTGGCGCGCCGGAACGGCTCCATGGAGAACCTGGCGTGGGCGCACCTCGGCCTGGGCGAGGTGGCGCTGTTCCAGGGCGAGCAGGACGAGGCCCGCGCCCTGCTCACCCAGGCGCGCGACGAGGTCCCGGCCGACTGGTACAGCGCCGAGGAGACCCGCGCCCGCATCGCCGCCGCGCTGGCGGAGGTCAGCCTGCCGGTCAGCGAGCGGTAGGCAGGCCGTCAGCCGCCCTCACGAGAGTGGGCGGCATGAACAACAAATGGTCCTGCCTGGCCATCGCCTGCCTGGCGACCCTGCTGCTCTCGCTCGACCTCACGGTCCTGCACCTGGCCCTGCCCCGGCTGGTGACCGACCTCGGCGCGAACTCCACGCAGCTGCTCTGGATCAGCGATATGTACGGCTTCGCGCTCGCCGGCCTGCTCGTCACCATGGGCAACCTCGGCGACCGCATCGGCCGCAAGCGCCTGCTGCTGATCGGCGCGGCCGCGTTCGGCGCCGCCTCGCTGGTGACCGCGTACGCGCCCAACGCCGAGCTGCTGATCGCGGCCAGGGCACTGCTCGGCGTGGCCGGGGCGACGATCATGCCGTCCACCCTGTCGATCGTCCGGAACGTGTTCACCGAGCCGGGCGAGCGGACCGCGGCCATCGGCATCTGGAGCGGCATGAGCGCCGCCGGCTTCGCCGTGGGGCCGGTCGTCGGCGGGCTGCTGCTCGACCACTTCTGGTGGGGCTCGGTCTTCCTGATCAACGTGCCGATCATGCTGCTGGTGATCGCCGGCGGGATCCTCGTGCTGCCCGAGTCGCGCAACCCCCATGCGGGCCGGATCGACCTGGTCAGCGTGGCACTGTCGTTCGCCGGAGTGGTGACGGCCGTCTACGCGGTCAAGGAGGCGGCGCACAAGGGCATCGTCGCGGACCCGGCGACAGTAGTAGTCGAGCACGCCGACGTGCTCGCGGCGGGCGTGGCCGGGGTGCTGCTGCTGGGCCTGTTCGTGTGGCGGCAGGCGCGGCTTCCCGAGCCGCTGATCGACGTGCGGCTCTTCACGCGGAGGGCGTTCAGCGCGTCCATCGTCACGAACCTGCTGGCGATCTTCACGATGTCGGCCATGATGCTGATGTTCGGCTGGTACCTGCAGCTCGTGCTTGGCTGGACGCCGCTCCAGGCCGGCCTCGCGCAGCTGCCCGGCGGGCTGAGCGGCGCGGTGGGCGGCGTCCTGGCCGCGAAGCTGATCCGCCACCTCGGCAGGAACGGCGTGGTCGCGCTCGGCCTGGCCATGAACGCGGGCGCGTTCCTCTACTACTCCACGCTCGGCCCGTCGCTGAACTACCTCGCGCTGCTGCCCGTCATGCTCATCGGCGGCCTCGGCATCGGGTTCACGTTCACCGTCAACAACGACAACGTGCTGGCCACCACGCCCAGGGAAAGGGCCGGGGCGGCGGCCGCGGTGTCGGAGACGGCGTTCGAGCTGGGCGGGGCGCTCGGCATCGCGATCCTGGGCACGGTGCTGAACTCCGCGTACCGGGCCGGTCTGGACGACACGGTCGTGCAAGCCGGGGCGCGGGAGTCGATCGCCGGGGCGCGGGAGTCGATCGCCGGGGCGATGCGCGCGGCGGAGGCGCTGCCCGCCGAGGAGGCAGGCAGGCTCGTGCGGGCGGCGCAGGCGGCCTTCATCGAAGGGCTGCACCTGACCTCGCTGGTCACGGCGGGGCTGCTGGCCGTCGTCGCGCTGGTGGCACTGGTCGGGCTGCGTGGCGTGCCGAAGGTCATCCCGGAGGAGACGCTGACCAGCGCGTGACTCATGGCCCCTCTGTTGATCAGAAGCGGAACATCTCGGCGAACCGGCTGAGTAGCGCGGGATCGCCTTGTACGCGCACGCTGCCGTCGTGGAGCACCTCGTCCGGGGTCTTGCTGCCGCTCATCAGCTCGCGGACGGGGTGGCCGGTCAGTCGTTCGATGACGAGGTCGGGGGCGGGGTGCGGGCCGATGCCGACGGTGAGTCCCCCGTCGACGATCTGCAGGCGGAGCGTGAAGTCGCCCATGCGGACCTCGTAGCCGACGGTGACTCCTTGGGCGGCGTCCGGCCGGTAAGTCGTACGGAATGACATGGCGACCGACTCGGCGGTGACGAGCTCGCCGGGGCGAGGCTCGTCGAGCGTCCGCGCGCCCCAGCGGCCCAGCGCGACCAGCGCCGGCTCGAGATCGCGTCCGTAGTCGGTGAGCTCGTAGACGACTGCGCGGTCGGGATGCGGCAGCGCGCGGCGGGTGGCCAGTCCTGCCTCTTCGAGCTGCTTGAGGCGGGCCGACAGGATGTTGGTCGGGATGCCCGGCAAGCCCTTGCGCAGGTCCGTGAAGCGCTGAGCCCCGGTCAGCAGATTACGGACGATCAGCATGCTCCACCGTTCGCCGACCATCTCCATCGCGCGGGCCAAGCCGCAGAACTGTCCGTACTCACGAGACGTCATGATGCAAATCTTATCTCATGCTTCAGTTGACAAACCATGCTTGCAAAAGACAAGCTTGCTGCTCAGTCACCTCGCAAGATGGAGAAACGCATGTCGTTCCAGGCATACCTCGACAACATCGAGGACAAGACAGGACTGACACCACGTGAGTTCATCGCTCTGGCGAAGGAGCGCGGCTTCGACGACCCGTCCGTGAAAGCCGGAGTGATCGTCGACTGGCTGAAGCAGGACTACGACCTTGGACGTGGGCACGCGATGGCGTTGGTGCACGTGATCAAGAAAGGGCCGAAGATCGACACCAAACACGTCGGCAGCTCGGGTTCCCATCGCGACGAGTCCGACACGCTGTGGCTGGACGGCAAGAACAACCGGCCCTGAGGAGTCGGCCAGGCGACACCACGCAGGCATTCAGGCGATGGGCCTGGTCGGGCAGGGGCGGGTGATGGTCGGGGAGAGAGTGTCGAGGCGGGCGCCGATCAGGCGGGCCACGCCCTCGATGGTCTCGATGCCCGCCCCCTCCCCCGGCTGGTGGTCGGTCTGCACCGACAGCAGCAGGTCGCGGCCCGGCCCCACGATCCGGCCGTAGCTCGTGACGGCCCACGACGCGTTGCCGACGAACGGGCGCGGCGTCCAGCCGTTCTTCAGCGCCACCCGGTCCCCGGGCCGGGCAGCGGCGCTGACGCCCCACGACTGGTCCTTCTGGACCCGGGACATCAGGTCCAGCACCAGTCTCCGGTCGGGCGCGGTCAGGCCCCTGCCGCCCTTGACCAGGACCTTCATGAGGCGGATGCGGTCTGCGGGGCTGGTGGTGGTGCCGCCCCAGTAGATGCCGGGACCCGGCGTGGTCTCCCGGAGCCCCACCCTGGTGTAGAAATCGCTCATCGAGCCGCCGACCCGCGACCACAGGGCGTCCGCCGCGCTGTTGTCGCTCTCTGTGATCATGCGGGCTGCCAGGTCGCGTTCCTCCTCGTCCAGCTCACCGGTGCCGCGGAGCAGGAGCGCGGCGAGGATGTCCACCTTGGCGCCGCTGGCGGTGATGATGTCGTGTCGGTGCTCTCCCTCTCCGAACGACACCCCGGTGACCAGGTCAAGCGCGCCGTAAACGATCCGGCCGGGGCGCGTGCTCACGTACCGGGAAATGTCGCGTTCGAGGCGGACGCGGGCCGTGGCGGCGGCGCGCGGGTCGGGAAATTTCATGACGCAGCGGGCGACCTTGATCGGCGCTTTCACCGCCACGGGCGCGACCGGCCCGCTCTCGGTCCCGCACCCCGCCGCCAGCACCGGCACCAGCATCGACCAGGCCGCCATCCACTTCGCGCGCACGCGCCACCCCCATGATCTCATCGGGGGTCACAAGGAGCATGCTCCGCGAGGCGGCGCGGCCCGCCATGACACGCGCTTTCCTGGCCAGGCTTTCAGCGCGGCCTTGCGGAGCCGCTACCACACGGACGTCAGAGGTGCTCGGCGAGGAAGTCGGCCGTCGCGTCCACAGCCTGGGTGACGTACGGCTCGCGGTCGTAGAGGTCGATGTGCTGCTTGGCGTCCACCCAGACGAGCTTCTTCGGCTGGTCGAGCCGCCGGTAGGCCTCCTCGGCCCCCTCGGGCGGGCAGAACCGGTCGATGACGCCGTGCACGATCAGCGCCGGCTTCGGTGACAGGAAGTCCGCTCCCATCATGTTGTCCATCGTGACCAGCTCCCGCACGCTGGCCCTGGTCACCGAATTTGACCAATGGGGCGAGGCGCCCCGCGAGGTGCCGTAGTACGCGTACGGCTCGTCGCCCGGCATGGCGGCCTCGCCCTCCTCCGCGACCGCGGGCATGTACTCGACGGCGCCGCCCAGATCCTGCCGCTCCAGGACATCCGTGAGCCCCGCCAGCACCGACTGGTAGTCCATCCCGGCCCGCATGGAGTAGGGGTTGTTGTACGCGCCCGCAATACCGGTAAATGTCCGGACGCGAGGATCAAAAGCGGCAAATTTCAGGGCATATCCGCCACCCAGGCATACCCCCACCACCCCGATCCGCTCCCGGTCCACCTCGTCCCGCGACCGCAGGAACGACACGGCGGCCCGCAGGTCGCGCAGCTTGCCCTGGGGATCCTCCTCCCGGCGCGGAAGCCCCTCGGACTCGCCCCAGTTCCGATGGTCGAAGGCCAGCGTCACGTACCCTCGCTCGGCCAGCCGCTCCGCGTACCGCCCGGTGACCTGGGCGCGCACCCCGGTGAGTGGCCCCGTGAAAACCAGCGCGGGGCGCGGCCCCACGCCGCCGGGCACCCGCAGGTCCCCGACGAGCGTGAGGCCGTCCGCCATGAATTCCACCCGGGTCACGAGTCGAACCCCAGTCCCATCCGGTCGAGCGTGCGCAGCCACAGGTTGCGCTTGCCCTGGTGCTGGTCGGCCTGCGCGATCGACCACCGGGTGACCTGGATGACCCCGGACCGGACCGGCTCGGGCGGGAACGGGACCGGCTTCTCCTTGACCATCCGCAGCTCGGTCCGCTCGGTGGGCTCGCCCGACAGCAGGTCGAGCATGACGTTCGCGCCGAACCGGGTGGCTCCCACGCCCATCCCGGTGTAGCCGGTCGCGTAGACCAGCCGCCCGCCGTGCGCCTGCCCGTAGAAGGCGCTGAACCGGCTGCAGGTGTCGATCACCCCGCCCCACCTGTGCGTGAACCGCACGTCGCCGAGCTGCGGGAACGTGTCGTAGAAATGCTCTGCGAGCTTGACGAACGTCTCGTCGCGCTGCTCGTACTCGGACTTGACCAGGCCCCCGTTGTAGTAGACGGCGTCGTAGCCGCCCCACAGGATCCGGTTGTCGTCGGTCAGCCGGTAGTAGTGGAACTGGTTCCCGGAGTCGCCGACGCCCTGGCGGTTGCGCCAGCCCACCTCGGCGAGCTGGGCGCCGCTCAGCGGCTCGGTCATCAGCGCGTAGTCGTACACGGGGACCACGAAGTGCTTGAGCCGGCGCAGCAGCGGCGGGAACACCCCCGTGCCCAGCGCCACCCGGCGCGCGCCGACCGCGCCGTACGGCGTGCGCAGCGTGATGGTCGTGCCGTCGTCTCCCAGTGAGCGGACGGGGCTGCGCTCGTAGACCCGCACCCCCAGGCTGAGGCACGCGTCCCGCAGCCCCCACGCCAGCCGCGCCGGGTCGAGCATGGCGCACCCGCTGCGGTCCCAGAGCCCGCCCAGGTAGGTGGGCGAGTTCACCTCGGCCCGAACCTGCTCCTGGTCGAGCGGCAGGTAGTCGAGCCCGTGCGCCGAGATCAGGTCCAGGTGCTCGTGGAGGTCGTCGAGCTGCCACGGCTCGGTGGCCACGTGCAGCTCCCCGGTGCGCTCGAACGAGCAGTCGATGCCGTAACGCTCCAGGGTGCGCTCGATCTCGTCGAGGTTGGCCACCCCCATGCGCTCGAGGCGGTCGATCTCGTCCGGCCACCGCTCCAGGCCGTTGGGCAGGCCGTGGGTGAGGGTCGCCAGGCAGAACCCGCCGTTGCGCCCGGTGGCCGCCCAGCCGATCCTGCGCCCTTCGAGCAGGACGACGTCCAGCGAGGGGTCTCGTTCCTTGGCCATCAGGGCCGTCCACAGCCCCGAGAAGCCTCCGCCGACGACGACCAGGTCGGCACTCGTGTTCTCCTCAAGCCGCGGTCGCGGCTCGGGTCTGGCCGGGCTGTCCAGCCAGTACGGCTTGCGCTCCGCATCAGCAAGCGCCTTCAGCGGATCCACAAATCCCACTTCCCTACGAAGTTCGTGGAGGTTTATTTAGGTACGGCGCCGCGCCGCCACCGCGTTTCCGATCGCGATCAGCACCCCGATGCCGAAGATCAGCGTACCCATGACGTTGACCTGCGGTGGGATACCCGTCTTCACCGCACCCACGATCCACAGGGGGAAGGTGACGGTCGAGCCGTTGACGAAGCTGGTGACCACGTAGTCGTCGATGGACAGCGCGAACGACAACATCGCGCCGGCCATCACGCCCGGCATGATCGACGGCAGCGTCACCTGCCTGAACGTCCCCCACGCCGTCGCCCCCAGGTCCCTGGCCGCCTCCTCCAGCGACGGGTCGAGCGTGACGATCCGCGCCCGTACCGTCACCACCACGAAGGACACCGAGAACAGCACGTGGGCGATGATGACCGTGTTCGCGTCGCGCGGCACGTTCCCGGAGACGAACAACGACAGCAGCGACGCGCCCATGACCAGCTCGGGCGTGGAGATGGCGGCGAAGACCAGGAAGTTCGTGAGCCCCTTGCCGCGGAAGCGGTGCCGCCCGAGCGCCAGCCCCAGCATGGTGCCGATCACGACCGTGATGACGGTGCTGACCGCGGCGATCACCAGCGAGTTGCGCAGCGCCACGGTCAGGTCGGAGATGTCGAACAGCTCGGCGTACCAGCGGAGCGTGAAGCCCTGCCAGGAGGTGTTCGACTTGCTCTTCTTGTCGTTGAAGCCGAAGAGGATCATCACGGCGATCGGCGACGACAGCCAGACGATGATGATCCAGGTGTAGATGTGGAGGAGCCGGTCCCCGAGCCGAGCGCCCCTCATCGGGCCGCCGCCTCGAGCACGTTCTCCGTCCCGAGCGCCCTGGCGTAGATGAAGATCCCCACCAGCAGCACCGCCATCAGCGTGAACGACAGCGCCGAGGCGGTCGGGTAGTTGAGGTTCGTCAGGTACTCGGTCTGGATGATGTTGCCGATCATCGTGTTGGCCGTACCGCCGAGGATCTGCGCGTTGATCGGGTCAGCCGTGGCGGGCACGAACGTCATCAGCACCCCGGCGAACACCCCCGGCAGCGACAGCGGCAGCACCACCCGCCGGAAGGCCGCCGTCCGCGTCGCGTACAGGTCCTGTGCCGCCTCGATCACCCGCGGGTCCACCCGCTCCAGCGACACGTAGATCGGCAGGATCATGAACGGCAGGAAGTTGTACGTCAGCCCGCCAACCACGGCGACCGTCGTGGCCAGCACGTGGAAGTCCGCGGGCAGCAGCCCCCAGCCCTTCAGCGTGCCGAACAGGATGCCGTTGTCCGACAGCAGGAAGTTCCACGAGATCGTCCGCAGCACGAACGACACGAAGAACGGCAGCAGCAGCAGGAACAGGTACACGGACTTGCGCGTGCCGCCCTTGAACGCGATCCAGTACGCCACCGGATACCCGATCACCAGCATGGCTGCCGTGGCGAGCCCGCCGTAGACCAGCGAGCGCGCCAGCTGGGTGCCGTACCTGCCGAGCGCGTCGCTGTAGTTGGAGAAGCTGAACGTCATCGCGAAGCCGTCGATGGCGTTGCCGGTCTGCAGGGAGACCGACGCCATCGCGGCCATGGGCACGACCAGGAAGATCGCCAGCCACAGCCAGCTCGGCAGCGCCAGGAGGTAGGGGGTGAGCCGCCTCATGCGTTATGCCTGGGTGACGGACTGGAAGATCGGGTTGAAGACCTGCTCCTGCTTGGTGGTCAGCGGGGTGTAACTGCGCAGCTTGGCGTAGTCGGCCTCGGTGGGGAACATGAGCGGGCTGTTCACCATGTCCTCGAGGGCCTTCTTGTCCTTGCCCTTGGCCGTCTTGGCCTTCTCCCGCAGCAGGTCCTGCACGGCGGGGACCGGCGTGACGTACTGGATGAACTCGTCCAGCTCGGTGGCCACCGCCGGCTGGTAGAGGTAGTCCATGAGCATGAGCGCGTCCACCGGGTTGGCCGCGCCCTTGGGGATGAGCATGTTGTCGGTCCAGATCGTGCCGCCCTCCTCGGGCACCACGAACTTGACGGGCTCGCCGGCGAGCTGGCGCTGGAAGACGTCACCCGACCAGGCCATGGTCAGCCAGACGTCGCCCTTGGCCACGGCGTCAATGTAGCTCTGGTCATAATATTTCCGGACAATTCCGGCGTCGCGCTGCGCCTTGAGCTTCTCCCCGGCCTTCTTCCAGTCGGCCTCGGTCGACTTCTCGGGATCGATCCCGAGCGCGAACATGGCGAAGTTGCCGATCTCCTGCGCGTCGGACATCATGCCGACCCGGCCCTTGTACTTGGGATCGAAGAGCGACTCGATGCTGGTGATGTCCTCGTCGACGTACTCGGTGTTGTACGCGATCCCGGTCACGCCCGACGTGTACGGCACCGTGTACTTGTTGCCCGGGTCGTAGGCCCGCTCCTTGTACTTCTGACCGGCGTTGGCCGCGAAGTTCGGCAGCTGGGAGTGGTCGAGCGGGGTCGCGTAGCCCAGGTCGATCATGTGCTGGAGCTGCACGCCGTTGGTCATGACGACGATGTCGTAGCCCAGGGACTGCCCGGCGCGCAGCACGGGGTCGGCCTTGCCGAAGAACTCGGCGTTCTCCTGGATGACCTCTTTGTACTCGTACGAGATGCCGGTGGCCTGCTGGAACTTCTTCAGCGGCGCCTGGTCCTCCGGCATGTACTCGGGCCAGTTGGCGAAGACGACCTTGCCGTGCTTGGTCTGCTTCGCCCAGTAGTCCTTGACCGCGTCGGCCTTCGGCGGCGCGGCCTTCTGTCCTTGAACACCGCAGGCGGCCAGGGCCAGCCCGGCGGCGGAGAACCCGGCGATCCGGAAGACGTCACGACGGGAGCGGGGCATGGGGTGGTTCATGGGGTGCTGTCAACTTCCAATCACGTACGAGTGCCGCGCCTGCCACGACAGCCACACGGAGTCGCCCCGCTCCGCGGTGGCCGTGGCGTCAAGCGCGTTCTGCTGAAACACGGTGATGATCGTTCCGCCGCGAGCGGCGGAACGATCATCACCAAAGTGGCGTGCTTGATTGGCGCCCTCGCTACGCTCGGTCGCGCTGGCCCCGTCAGCGAGACTCACCGCGTAGCTGTTGTAGGTGCCCAGGTAGACCACCTCGGCCACGGTCCCGCGAACGGCGCTCAGCCCCTCGGCGGGCTCCTCCGTGCCGATGGTGATCTTCTCGGGCCGCACGGTCACCGTCACGTCGCCGTCGTGCCCCGGCACCAGCACCCGGCCGCCGCCGATCTTCAGCACGCCGCTGTTCGCGGTGCCCGCGAGCAGGTTGGAGGTGCCGATGAAGCCGGCCACGAACGCGGTCGCGGGCCGCTCGTAGATCTCACGCGGCCCGGCCAGTTGCTCGACCAGGCCGTCGTTCATGACCGCGATCCGGTCGCTCATGGTCAGCGCCTCGTTCTGGTCGTGTGTCACGTACACGAACGTGATGCCGACCTCGCGCTGGATGCGCTTGAGCTCGATCTGCATGGTCTGGCGGAGCTTGAGGTCGAGCGCGCCGAGCGGCTCGTCGAGCAGGAGCGCCCGCGGCCGGTTGACCAGCGCGCGGGCCAGCGCCACGCGCTGCTGCTGGCCGCCGGACATCTCGCGCGGCCGGCGCTTCTCCCTGCCGGTGAGGTCGACGATCTCCAGCATCTCGCCGACCCGCCGCCTGATCTCCTCCTGCGGCGTCTTGCGCTGCTTCAGCCCGAACGCCACGTTGTCCCAGACGCTCATGTGCGGGAAGAGCGCGTAGGACTGGAAGACCATGTTGACGTCGCGCTTGTTGGGCGGGACGTTCGTGACGTCCTTGCCGTGCAGCCTCACCAGGCCCTTCGAGGGCGGCTCGAACCCGGCGATCATTCTCATGGTCGTGGTCTTGCCGCACCCGGACGGGCCGAGGAGGGAGAAGAACTCCCCCTCGGCGATGCCCAGCGTGACGCCCTTTACCGCCTGGACGACCTCGCCATGCGAGAGGTACTCCTTGACGACGTTCTCAAGCTCTATCGCATTCAGCTCAGCCATCCCGGGTACTGTCCTATTCGCCGATGTAGTGCATGACGTGCTTGACGCGGGTGTAGTCGTGCAGGCCGAACACCGACAGGTCCTTGCCGTACCCGGAGTGCTTGAAGCCGCCGTGCGGCATCTCCGAGACGAACGGGATGTGCGTGTTGACCCAGACCACGCCGAAGTCGAGGCGGTTGGACATGCGCATGGCGCGGCCGTGGTCCGAGGTCCAGACCGAGCCGCTCAGGCCGTACTTCACGTCGTTGGCCTTGGCCAGCGCGTCGGCCTCGTCGGTGAACGTCTGGACGGTGAGCACAGGGCCGAAGACCTCGTTCTGCACCATCTCGTCGTCCTGCTTGAGGCCGTCGATGACCGTCGGCGCGAAGAAGTAGCCCTTCTCGCCGACGCGGTGGCCGCCGGTGAGCACCTTGGCGTGCGCCGGTGCCCGGTCGACGAAGCCCTGGACCCTGGCGAGCTGGTTCTCGTTGTTGAGCGGCCCGTAGAGCGCGTCCTCGTTGTCCAGGTCCCCGGTCACGGTGCCGGCGGCGGCCTCGGTCAGCGCGGCCACGAACTCGTCGTGCACGCTCTCCTGCACCAGCACCCGGCAGGCGGCGGTGCAGTCCTGGCCGGCGTTGTAGAGGCCGGCGACGGCGATGTCCGCGGCGGCCTTGCGCAGGTCCTTGACGTCCTCGAACACCACGACCGGGGCCTTGCCGCCGAGCTCGAGGTGCACCCGCTTGAGGTCGTCGGCGGCGCTCTTGGCGACCGACATGCCCGCGCCGACCGAGCCGGTGATGGCGACCATGGAGGCCGTCGGGTGGCCGACGACGAGCGCGCCGGTCTCGCGGTCGCCGGTGACGACGTTGAAGACGCCGGCGGGCAGCACCTCGCCGAGGATCTCAGCCAGCTTGAGCGTGGAGGCGGGGGTGGTGTCGGACGGCTTGAGCACGACCGTGTTCCCTGCCGCCAGAGCGGGGGCGATCTTCCAGACCGCCATCATCATCGGGTAGTTCCAGGGCGTGACCTGGCCGATCACGCCGATCGGCTCGTGCCTGATGACGCTGGTGTGCTCGGCGAGGAACTCGCCCGCCGTGGGGCCCTCCAGCGTGCGCGCCGCGCCCGCGAAGAACCGGAAGTGGTCGCCGGCGACCGGGGTCTCGTCCTCGGCCATGCGGGCGCGCGGCTTGCCGGTGTTGCGGCACTCGGCCTCGTTGATCTCGTCGGCCCGCGCGTCGATCGCGTCGGCGACCTTGAGCAGCAGGTTGGCCCGCTCCCCCGGGGTGGTCCTGCCCCACGACTCGAAGGCGGAAGCCGCGGCGGCGTAGGCGGCGTCGACGTCCTCGGCACCCGAGACGGGGGCCTGCAGGTAGGCCTCGCCCGTACACGGATCGATGACGTCGGAGAATCGGCCGCTCTTCGCGTCCACGAACTCACCGTTGATGAAGTTCTGGAGACGGGTGATCAAGTGCCCCTCCTCGTGGCTGAGATGCCGCGACTCTGACAGAGCGCGTCGCATCTGAACAAGGGATTTCGTGGTGAAGATACCAAATTGCTACGAATTCGCTTGACAGGCGGCCAGGAACTGACAACATGTCGCACCGGGACGGCAACTCAGCGGGAACGTGCCCGTAACGCCGGGCCGCTTAGGAGGACTGCAGTCGATGACGACGCCGCCGCGCGTACGCCGCACCAACGCCAATGCCGGGCCGGTGGTGCTCGACGATCTGTCCAAGCAGATCATCGAGCAGCTCCAGCGCGACGGGCGCATGCCGTACGCGGCGATCGGGAAGGCGGTGGGCCTGTCCGAGGCCGCCGTGCGCCAGCGCGTCCAGCGGCTGCAGGACGCCGGCGTGATGCAGATCGTCGCAGTCACCGACCCTCTGACGCTCGGGTTCCCCCGGCAGGCGATGATCGGCATCAACATCGAGGGCGACCTGGAGGCGGTTGCCGACGAGCTGGCGGCCATCGAGGAGATCGACTATGTGGTGCTCACGGCGGGCTCGTTCGACGTGATCGTGGAGGTGGTCTGCGAGGGGGACGGGCACCTATTGGAAATTCTTAGCAAAATTCGCGCCATCCCCGCCGTACGGGCCACGGAGTCGTTCGTCTACCTGAAGCTGCGCAAGCAGACCTACTCCTGGGGCACCCGCTAACCGACCCTCGCGACCGCGCGCGCAGGTCGACCAGCTCCATCACGTGACCGGCTCGGCCGCCGCGTCCACGATGGGCAGCACCGGCGTGTCGGCGGCGCGGGCCAGCCGCGGCCCCTCGGGTCCGTAGACCTCGCGCGGCTCCGGGAAGGCGGCAAGCAGCGCCAGGTAGAGCAGCCCGGCCACGGCCAGCCCGACCGGCAGCGAGATGTCCACGCCACCGGCGAGGTCTCCGAGCGGCCCGACGAACTGCCCCGGCAGGTTGACGAACATCAGCGCCAGTCCCCCCGACACCAGCCAGGCGCTCAGCCCACGCCAGTTCCAGCCGTGCGTGAACCAGTAGCGCCCGCCGCGCTGGCGCCGGTTGAAGACCTGCAGGGCCTCCGGGTCGTACCAGCCGCGCCGGGTCACGTAACCCAGCATCATGATCACCATCCACGGCGCGGTGCACGTGATGATCAGCGTGGCGAACGTGGAGATGCTCTGCGTGAGGTTCGCGGCGAAGCGGCCGATGAAGATGAACACGATCGACAACGTGCCGATGAAGACCGTGGCCTGCACGCGGGAGAAGCGGGTGAAGACGCTGGAGAAGTCGAGCCCGGTGCCGTAGAGCGAGGTCGTGCCCGTGGACATGCCGCCGATGAGCGCGATCAGGCAGACGGGCACGAAGTACCAGCCCGGCGAGATCGCCAGCAGCCCGCCGACGTAGTTGGGCGCGGCCGGGTCGACGTATTCGGCGGCCTTGGCCGCGATGATCGACGCGGTGGCCAGGCCGAAGAAGAACGGCAGGATGGTGGCGATCTGCGACAGGAACGCAGCGGCCATCACGCGGGAGCGCGGCGTGCTCGCCGGGATGTAGCGGGACCAGTCCCCGAGGAACGCTCCGAACGACACCGGGTTCGACAACACGATCAGTGCCGCGCCGATGAACGACGGCCAGAACAGCGGGTCACCCGCCGCCAGCGTGCCCGGGTAGGAGGGGTCGAAGTCACCGGCGAAGGCGAACACCCCCAGCACGAACAGCAGCGACGCCGCCGCCACCGCGATCTTGTTGACGAACAGCATGAACCGGAAGCCGTAGACGCACACGACCAGCACGAGCACCGCGAAGATCCCGTACGCGACGCCGTAGGACAGGTCGGTGTCCGGCAGCCCTGCCAGCCGGTGCGCGCCGCCGACCAACGCGTCCCCCGACGACCACACCGAGATCGAGAAGAACGCGATCGCGGTGAGCAGCGACAGGAACGACCCCACGATCCGGCCGTGCACGCCCAGGTGGGCCGACGACGAGACGGCGTTGTTGGTGCCGTTGAGCGGCCCGAACAACGACAGCGGCGCCAGGATCAGCGCCCCCACCACCAGCCCGAGCACGGTGGCGGCCAGCCCCTGCCAGAACGACAGGCCGAACAGGATGGGGAAGGCGCCGAGCACGCAGGTGGCGAAGGTGTTCGCACCTCCGAACGCCACCCTGAACAGGTCGGCCGGGCGCGCGGTGCGGTCGGCGTCGGGGATGCGCTCGACCCCGTAGGTCTCGATCTCGGTGATGCCGCTCATGTCTGCTTCTCCTGCATCGCCAGCAAGCTGACCAGGTCGTACGCCACGTGGGAGGCGGCGATCGAGGTGATCTCCGCGTGGTCGTAGGCCGGGGCCACCTCGACCACGTCGGCCCCGATCAGGTTGCGGCCGGCCAGTCCGCGCAGGATCTCCAGCAGCTCCCGGCTGGTGAGCCCGCCCGCTTCCGGCGTTCCGGTGCCGGGCGCGTGCGCGGGATCGAGCACGTCGATGTCGACGGACACGTAGAGCGGCCGATCGCCGATGCGCTGCCGCAGCACGTCGATCACTTCGTCGAGGCCGCGCCGCAGGACATCCGCCGCGGTCAGGATGCCGAACCCGAGCCGCCGGTCGTCCTCGAGGTCCTTCTTGCCGTACAGCGGGCCCCGGATCCCGACGTGGCTGAGGGCCTCGGTGTCGAGCAGGCCCTCCTCGACCGCCCGCCGGAACGGGGTGCCGTGCGTGTACTCCGCCCCGAAGTACGTGTCCCACGTGTCGAGGTGGGCGTCGAAGTGCAGCAGCGCCACGGGACCGTGCCTCCTGGCCACGGACCGCAGCAGCGGCAGCGCGATGGTGTGGTCGCCGCCGATCGCGACGAGCTTGGCGTCGATCGAGTCCGCCGCGCCCTCGATGCTCTCGATGGCCGCGCCGATGTCGAACGGGTTCGCCGCGATGTCACCGGCGTCCACCACCTGCGCCCGCTCGAACGGGGAGACGTCCAGCCCCGGATGGTACGGCCGCAGCAGCCGGGACGCCTCCCTGACCGCGGCCGGGCCGAACCTGGCGCCCGGCCGGTAGGAGACGCCGGTGTCGAACGGCACGCCCACCACGGCGACGTCGGCCCGCTCGACCTGGTCGAGGCGGGGCAGGCGGGCGAAGGTGGCGAGCCCGGCGAAGCGCGGGACCCGGCTGGAGTCGACTGGGCCTAGATTCATGCGGCCCAGTGTTCGTCATGCGTCTGACCTGCGACAATTGTAGGACTCACGAAGTATTACGGTGTGTGTTGTGGCTGAGCACAAGCTGACCGTCGAGGACCTCCTCCGCTCCCCCGCCCTCCAGCTCCGCCTGCTGGCGGGCGAGGCCGGGCTGTCACGTTCGGTGTCGTGGGCGCATGTGAGCGAGCTCGACGACCCGACGCCGTGGCTGCTCGGGGCCGAGGTCATCATGACGACAGGCCTCGGCGTGCCCCGTACGGCCGCCCGGCAGCGCGCCTACCTCGAACGCCTGGACGACGCCGGGGTCTCGGCCCTCGCGCTCTCGGCCCAGCTCCACGTGCCGCCGCTGCAACCGGCGTTCTTCGAGGCCGCGGAGTCGCGTGGCATGCCGGTGCTGGAGGTGCCCCTGGCGGTGCCGTTCATCGCGATCGCGCAGGAGGTGGCGGCGGCGCTCCAGGAGGACGCGAGCCACCGCCTCGGCGCCCAGCTCCAGGTGTTCGGCGCGCTGCGCTGGCTGGCCTCGGAGGACCTGGACAACGCGACCTTGTTCAACCGCCTGGAGCGCCTGTCCGGATACGACGTCCACATGTGCACGCCTCAGGGCCGCGCCCTGCTGCCCGGCGTGCCCGTGCCCGCGCTCGACGTCCTGCCCAAGGAGCCCGACGCGCCTCCGACGATCCCCGGCGGCTTCGTCCTGCCGGTGTCCGCGCCCGGCGGCCCCGCGGGCTTCCTGGTCGCCTTCGAGCGCGAGGGCGCCCGCCCGGCGGGCCTGGCGGTGGTCCAGCACATTGCGACGGTGGCCGCGCTCCAGGTGGCGATGGCCAGGCACGAGCACGAGACCCTGCGCAGGGAGGGCGCCGAGACGCTGGCCGAGCTCCTCCAGGACGTGCTCGACCCCCCGGCCGCCCGCCGCCGCCTCGCCAGGCTGGGCCTCCCCTTGGCGGAGGACTCGGTCCTGCTGGTGGTCCGCGGCGCTCCCGACGAGGCTCTGCGCCGGGCCCTGGACGACCTCCCCCACCTCATGCTGCGAAGAGGAGACGACCACTACCTCCTGGGCCCACCCGAGCTCGGCTCCGCCATCGCGGCCCTACCTGGGGTGCGGGCGGGCATGAGCCGCCCGTTCCCGCCCGGCGAGTCGATGCGACTGGTGCAGCGCGAGGCGCTGTGGGCGGTCGCGCACGCGGCGGAGTCGGGCAGGCCGCTGGTGCACTACGGCGACGACACCACGGGCCGCTGGCTGCCCGACGACCCGGCCACGCTGGCGGCCCTGGTGGATCACGTGCTGGGCGAGGTGCTGGCCTACGACAAGGCCCACGACTCGCGCCTGCTGGCGTCCGTACGCGTGTGGATGGAGCGCAACCGCCACACCGACGACGCGGCGGCGGTGCTCCACATCCACCCCAACACCCTGGCCTACCGGTTGCGGCGCTTCGCCGCCCTCACCGGACGCGACCTGTCATCGAGCTCGGCGTTCGCGGAGGTCTGGCTGGCCATCCGCGCCGCCCGCCAACTCGGCCTTCTGGGGTCCGGCCCCTGACGGGCCGGTTTGCCGGAACCTCAGGCTTGGCCGCGGTCGAAGAGCTCTTCCGCCGACTCGACGGTGAACGCCCGCTGGAACCAGGCTTCGAGAGTGGCTGTGTCCTCACAGCCCGCGATCCGCTCACGGACCTCCTCGGACACCTCGATGCCACGCATCTCCAGCAGCTTCAGCAGAAGCTTGGCTTCGCCTTCCGCCCTGCCTTCCGCCCTGCCTTCCGCCCTGCCTTCCGCCCTGCCTCCCGCCCGGCCCTCAGCCAGCAGGCTCTCGGCGTACTCGCCCTGAGTCGGCGACTCAGACAAAGAGTCCGTCCGCCGACTCGACGGTGAACGCCCGCTGAAACCAGGCCTCGAGAGTGGCCGTGTCCTCACAGCCAGCGATCCGCTCTCGGACCTCCTCGGAGACCGCGATGCCACGCATCTCCAGCAGCTTCAGCAGAAGCTTGGCTTCGCCTTCCGCTCTGCCTTCCGCTCTGCCTTCCGCCCGGCCCTCAGCCAGCAGGCTCTCGGCGTACTCGCCCTGGTAGGGATAGGTCTGCATAGCCATGAGTCTCCCCCATTCTTCCTGTGCCACGCCAGTCAGCGACACGTTTATGTAGTGCCCGTACTGTCCGGCAAGCTTGCGATCGATCCTGCTCAGAGCCTGGTTCAAGGTGCCCAGGATGTCCTTGAACAGCGGGTCGTCGTTCTTCGTGATGGCTGCGACGACGGCCAGCCCGATATTGCCCGCCGCCTCCTCCACATTGGTGATGGCCGGAGTGTTGTCGGGGCCAATGACCAACGGGGTCAGTGTTAACCCAGGATGGCCGGTTTCTATGGGCTTGGCCGCCCAGCGGGCGATCTTTCGGTCAGGACAGATGACCACCAGGCAGACGGGACATCTCTCACGGGCCCGGAAGTTGGCGATGTACTCCAGCCACGAATAGAGCTTGTCCTTGTCCTCTCCGCGTTGGGTCTCCGTGATGACCCCGAGCTTCTCCTTTCCCTTGCCGTAGAGCAGCGCGCCGTCGGCTCGGCACACAGCCGGCTTGGCGTCCGATAGATCAGGCGAGCCCAGCCGAGCGTCGCCTGATTCCGGTATCGGCAGGTCGAACAGTGCCCGCAGCATCTGCGCGGTGTGTCCGAAGTCGAGGGTGGCGATCTTGGTGATCCCCTCGTGTTGCGACGTGACCATGCCGCAACATTACAACTGGCGTTCGACCCATTACTCAGAGTTGACGAATTTGGATGGTCGCGATTTCCCACGGCCCCATCGGCAGCCGCACCACACCATCGGTGACCTGCACAGACTCCCCGGGACGTCCGCGCAGATCCGCGGGCCGCGCTTGCCCGAAGGCGCCGGAAATGACGGCTTCCGTGGCGTCGGGGGTCAGCGCCACCACCCGCAGCTCCTGCCAGTCGTCGCGCATCCTGAGCGAGGTCATCACCACCCCGTCGCCCGTCACCGACAGCCCGGACGAGGGAGAGGGCAGCGCGAGCGCCCGGTCGCCCTGGCCCGGGACCACGAGGAGGTCGTGGCGGAAGGTCTCCGCCTGAGGAACCACCTCCTGCCAGGACTCCTGGTACGGCATCAGCGCCAGGCTCACCGAGCGCAGCCCGCGCGACTGGGCGGCCGGGGTCGGGAGCTGGGGGCCGGCCGGTTCGGGGCGCAGGGCGTTGCGGTTGCGGGAGAGGTAGCCGACCGAGCGCAGCAGGGTGAGGGCCAGCTCGCCGTCCACCAGCTCGTACTCCGTCACGTGCTCGAGCAGCGCCGCCACGCCCCCGGCGGCCACCCACGACGAGGCGGGGAAGGTGGGCAGCGGGGTCTCGCCGCAGCCGCCCTCCGCGGTCAGCCCGCGGGTGACGACCGCGAACTGGCCCTCGGCGTGCGACTGCGACGCCGGGGCAGGCAGCGGCACGTGCAGGCGCACGCGATGGTCCTCGCACCGGTTGTCGAACTCGATGTGCAGGCGCACATACGGCTCGCCGGCCCGCAGCTCGACGCGGGTGGTGACGACGATCTCCTCGGTCCGGAGGCTCCGGGAGGGGGCGGGGAGCTCGGGAGCGCCGTGGACTCCGTCGCCGGAAGCGGGCCACCGGTACGTGCGCCGCACGTCCACCTGGGCCACCACCGGACCCGAGCAGATCAGCTCCGTCTCCACGGACGACGGCCGCGAGACGATCAGGTCCGTGAGCGGGGGCGCGTGGTTGTAGGTGTCGCCGACATCGCCGCCGTCCACGATGCGGCCCGCGCCCGTGATCGTGGTGCCGTCCCGGCCCAGCAGCGTCAGGGTGCCGTCGTCGGCGATCGTGACCCGGAGCAGGCCGTTGTCCAGCACCTGCTCGTCCCCGCGCACCGGCAGGGTCGCCGAGTCGGACCCGAGCCAGCAGGACGGGTCGTGCTCCATGGGCCGCAGGCCGGAGGCGGGCGTTCCGTACACCTGGTCGCGCGGCGCGGGCCGCAGGCTCGTGTGGCCCAGCGGCGGCACCTCGACCAGCGCCGCGACCTTGCGCCGCGGCTCGGCCAGGATGCGGACGCGGCTCACCCCGTCCAGCTGCCCGTGCAGGTCGCGCACGTCGAAGGTCAGCGACGTCTCCCGCGCCACCGTGAACGTCAGCGTCCCGCCCTCGACCGACCAGCCCGTGATGTGCTGCCCGTAGAGCTCGGTGCCGTGGACGAAGGTCAGCGCGAGCGCCGGGTCCATCTCCTCATCGAGCAGCAGCGTCCCGGCGTACTCCAGCGTCTGCGACGGCACCGGCGCGCCGGAGGCGTCCACGAGCGGGTCCGTCCCGGCCAGGTCCACGACGACCACGCCGCTGCGCACCTGAGGCGTCGGGTTGACGACGAGCGCCCCGTCGGAGGGCACCGACCCGGCCAGGCGGGCGGTCACCATGTCGCGTACGGCCTGCCCGAGGTGCTCGGCCTCGGCGATGCGCGCGGCCACCTGCTGGGCGGTGTCGTCCACGCCGCAGCCGGTCACCGAGTCGTGCCCGCTGGCGTCCACCAGCCGCCACCACGCCATGTCCAGGAAACGGCCGGGCCACTCCCCGCCCCAGAGGGTGGCGAGAGGTTCGGCGTAGCGCTCGACCATGCGCTCGGCGCGGCCCATGGCCTGCTTGACGTGGGCGCGGACCGAGATGACGCCGGGCAGGATGTTGGCGCGCGCGTGCGAGCGCAGCTCGCCGGCCACGCGCGGCAGTCCGTCCACGTCGCCGGAAAACTCCCCGATATATCCGGACAAGGTGTCCATCCGGGCGCCGATCGTGGCCACCATGTCCGGGAGCCCGCGCACGGGCGCCGAGTGGTCGGTGCCGTACATGGCCAGCAGCGGCCCCTCGGGCCCGTGCCACTCCCGCATGGTCGTCACGAACGAGGCCGCCCGCTCGGCCAGACCGGACGCGTCCGCGAACAGGTACGCCCCGTTGCCGTACCCGCCCGCGGGCAGGTACTGCGTACGCAGCGCCGTCCCGTCGGGCGCGACCCAGGCGAAGGCGTCAGTGGTGACCGAGGACGGCACCCCGCGATAGACGCAGGCGTGCAGCAGCCCGGCCTTGCGCAAGATCTGCGGCATCTGCGCCGTGTGCCCGAACATGTCGGGCAGATACCCGACCGGCATCGCCCCGCCGAGCTTGTCCGCCCGGGCCATGCCGAGCTCGAGGTTGCGCACGATGTTCTCGCCCGAGCACAGGAACTCGTCGAGCAGGATCTGCCACGGGCCCACCGCCAGCCGCCCCGACTCGACGAGCGCGGCGATGCGGTCGCGGTTCTCCGGTCGCACCTCCAGGTAGTCGTCCACGCAGGCCAGCTGCCCGTCGAGGGTGAAGTGGTAGGCGGGCTCGCGCTCCATCTGGTCGAGCACCTCGTCGAGCAGCGCCACCAGCCGTAGCCGGAAGCGCTGGAACGGCTCGTACCACTCCCGGTCCCAGTGCGTGTGCGGTACGACGACGATCTCAGCGCTCACGCTGCCTCCCCTCCAATGGGCAGATAATGCTGTACGGCGTAGCGGGCGGCGATCCGCTGGGCCGTCACGATGTCCTCCAGCGCGCCGCTCGCGTCGGTGAGCGGCGGCTTGCCATCGTTCACGAAAGCATGGAAGGCGGCCAGCTGTACTTCGAATGCCTCGGTGACGTCGCGGTACTCCGTACGGCTCTCGGCGCCGGACACCACTGTGAGGGTCGTGGGGGCGTTCATCAGGTAGGGCGAGGGGAACACCAGCTCCAGCGAGCCCTTGTCGTGGTGGATGGCCACGGTCTCGCGGTAGGCCGGGTAGTCCTCCAGGTAGTGCCAGCGGACGGAGAACCGGCCCCGGGCCGGCAGGGGACCGCTGATCTCGATGGAGCCGGGCGCGGGCCCCCACGTCTCAACGTACGAAATTTCCGCAGGAGAGCCGGTAAAGCGCCTCAAGAGCGACAAATCGTGGCATATCGAGCCGAGCGCCACCCCGTACAACCCCCTGACCTGCTCCGGCGCCGACTCCCCCAGCGCCCGCGAGACGAGGCCGCGCTCGGCGGCACGCAGCGAGTCGAGCAGCCCGGGATCCACGTCCCGTGCCTGCGTCAGGTTGGCGAAGGCGAGCTGCGACTCCCCGCTGGGATGCAGCACGGTCACCTCGACCGACCTGATCACCTCGGGACCGCCGAGCTCGGCCAGCAGCTCCTCCGCCCGGCTCACGGCCGGGTCGTACTGCTTCATGTAGCCCACCATCAGCCGCCCCTCGGGCAGCGCCGCCACCTCGGCCCTGGTCAGCGCGAGCGGCTTCTCGCACAGCACGGCGTACCCGGCGGCCAGCGCCCGGCCCGCCGTCTCCCCGTGGGAGCCGGACGCGAGGACGAGCACGGCGTCGAAGCCTCCGGCGGAGAGCATCTCCTCCACCACCGTGTAGCGACCGGCAGCGCCCAGCCGGTCGCCCACGGCGTCGGCCAGCGTCCGCGACAGGTCGCAGACCGCGGTCACCTCGAACAGGTCGCGCCGCCTCGACAGCAGCGGCACGTACACCGCCTGCGTGACGGCGCCGCATCCCACCAGCGCGATTCTCAAATCCCCAAGTCCTTCAGCTTCTGTCGGTTGGCCGCCTGGTCGGCGATGTTCTGGGCGACGGTGCGGCGTCCTGGCAGGGTGTCCTGCTCGATGATGATCCATCCCGCGTAGTCGATCTCGTCGAGGGTGCGCACCACGGCGGGCAGGTCCAGCTCGCCCTCGCCCAGCGGGGCGAACCCGCCGCGCCCCATGAGCTCGCGCAGGTCGGCGCCGTCGGCCAGGGCCTGGGCGAGGATCTTCGTGTCGCCGTCCTTGATGTGCACGTGGTCGACCCGGCTCGCCCAGTCGCGCAGCGCCGTCACCGGGTCGCCCCCGGCCAGCAGCAGGTGGCCGGTGTCGAGGCAGAGCTGCACGTCGGTCAGCTCCAGCAGCCGTTCCACGTCGCCGGGGGTCTCGACGTAGGTGCCGAGGTGGTGATGGAACGCGGGTTCCAGCCCGCGCTCGCGGCAACGGTCGGTCGCGTCCTGCACGCGGGCGGCGTACCCCGCCCACTCGGACGCCGCCAGCCCTGGAACGCTCCCACCTGGGCGCGCGAACCGCCCCGGGGACCCCGAGCAGGCCAGCGTGGGCCGTGGCCCGAACCCCTCCGGCGCCGGGGGCGCGGCGGCGAACACGTCGAGCGCGGCCTGCAGCACCGGCAGCGCGGCCTCGTACGCCCCCGCGTCGCTGTATGGCAGGTCCACCCAGCCGCCCGTGAGCAGCAGCCCGTTGCCGGCCAGCCGGTCGGCAAGCTCGGATCCGGTGCCCAGGTATCCGATCGGCCCTGAGTCGATGCCCTCGTAACCGGCCTCGGACAGCGCCCGGACCATCTCGTCGGCGCTGAGCGGCGGCGGCTCGGTGGCCAGCTCGAACACACCGAAGCTCACGGGCGCGTTAGCGACCTTCACTCGCATAGTGCGATCACCTCGTTCTCAAACGTTTCCAGGCGGTGTCGTCCGTCAATGGCCCGCAGCAGCACGCGCTCCCCGCGCACGACCTGCCGCGTGCCGTCGGGGCGGACCAGCACCAGGCCGTCGGCGTCCAGCGCGAGCAGCTCGTCGCCCAGCCTGAGCAGCAGCGGCCCGTCGGGCCCCGTGGAGACGGCGGTGCGCCCGGCGCGCACGCCGTCCAGCACCGCGCTCGTGTCCTCGGCCAGCACCCACGTCGTCGGCGCGCCCGGCAGGCCGTCGGAGCCGTGCCGGTGGAAGTCGCTGCCGCCGATCGCGATCACGTCGTCGCGCCAGGCGTCCGCCCAGGCCAGCGGCGCGCCCCAGCGGCGGTCCCACCAGCCGGAGCTCCAGACCTCGGCGATCCGGGGCCGGCGGGTGAGGGGCAGCAGCCAGGCGCAGTCGCCGCCGAGCGGGTGGTTGATCGAGATCAGCCCGCCCGCGCGCTCGGCGTGCTCGGCCCAGGAGTCGGCCGGCTGCCTGAAGTCGACCCAGCCGACGTCACCGAAGACGTTCGCGTGGCCCCGGTCGGTGGTGACCTCCTGGCCCGGGATGAGCGTGATGTCGCGGTCGATCTTGGCCAGCCAGGGGTGGTGGCTGACGGTGTTGTGGTCGGTGACGGCCAGGAAGTCGAGCCCGCGACCGTGAGCCAGCTCGGCCAGCTCGGCGATGGTCAGGGTGCCGTCGCTGTGCAGGGTGTGGGCGTGGAAGTCCCCGGCGAACCACCGCAGACCGTCGACGGAAGGGATGTCCCGCCGGGGCGGGCGCTGCCCGTGCGGCGGCTCCTCCGTGACCGGCTCGTCGGGGACGACGGCCGAGGTGGTGATCTCCAGCGCGTAGTCGAGCCCCTGTGGCGGGATCCGGTGCAGCCGCAACCACACGTGCCACGTCCCGGCCTCCGGCTCGCCCGGCAGGTAGCCGGGGGTGGCCCAGTCGCGGATGATCGTGTACTCGTCACGCGCGCCCCCGGACCAGCCGCGGAAGCCGTCCGGCGCGCCGCATCCGAGGTCGATCACCCCTTGCGACCTGTCGTACGACAGCCGGACGGACACGGCCGCGGTCCCGGCGGGCACCTCGAACGGCACCTCCCGCAGGATCCGCTCCAGCCGGTCGTCCAGGCTCCAGTGGCCTCTCACACCAATTCCCCGTCCCGGTAGACCAGGGCGCGGTCGCGCCGGGGCGCCGCGTAGCCGTCGTCGCCGATCGCGGGCTCGCTGCCCTCCGGCACGACGGCCTGCACGGTCACGTCGTTGACGTCGAGCGTCACCAGATGGGACGCGCCGAGGTTCTCCACGATGGCCACCTTGCCGCCCAGCGCGCCCTCCGCGGGCTCGGGCGAGTAGGCCAGGTATTCGGGCCGCACGCCGTACACGATCTTCTCCCCGTCGGACAGCCGTCCTTCGGCCGAGGCCGGCACCGCCACCTTGCAGCCTGCCACCTCCAGCGTGTCACCTCGTACGGTGCCGTCCAGCAGGTTCATGGGTGTCGAGCCGATGAATCCGGCCACGAACGTGTTGGCGGGCCGCTGGAACACCTCGGCCGGGGTGCCGATCTGCCGGATGTGCCCGCTTTCCATGACGGCCATGCGGTCGGCCATGGCCAGGGCCTCCGCCTGGTCGTGGGTGACGAAGACCGTGGTGACGCCCAGCTCGCGCTGGAGCTTCTTCAGGAACGTACGGGCTTCGAGCCGCAGCCGGGCGTCCAGGTTGGACAGCGGCTCGTCGAACAGGAACGCCTGCGCCTGCGTGGCCATCACCCGGGCCAGCGCCACCCGCTGCTGCTGCCCGCCGGAGAGCTGCCCTGGCCGGCGGTCCATGAGGTGTTCGAGGCCGAGCCGCGCCCCGACCTCGGCGGCCTTGTCGCGGCGCGCGGACTTGGCGACCTTCTTGATGCGCAGCGGGTAGGCGATGTTGTCCGTGACGTCCATGTGCGGGAAGAGCGCGTAGTCCTGGAAGACCATGGCGACGTCGCGCCCGCCCGGCTGCACGCCGGTCACGTCGCTGTCGCCGATGACGACCGCCCCGCCGGTGGCGGTCTCCAGCCCGGCGATCGTGCGCAGCAGCGTGGTCTTGCCGCAGCCGGAGGGTCCGAGCAGGGCGAAGAACTCGCCGTCGGGGATGGCCAGGTCGAGCGAGTCGAGCGCCTTCACCCCGCCGGGGTAGACCTTGGTCAGCCCGCGTAGTTCGATTCCGGCCATTAACGCTTGATCCCTCCGTGGAAGCGGAAGCCGTACTTCTTGCTGACGAACAGGTACATGAGAACCACGGGAATCGAATAGAGCAGGCCGAACGTGGACAACATGCTCAGGTTGGCCTGGCCGCCCTCGGTGTACAGCGTGTACGTGATCACGGCGGCCGGCTGCTTCTCGACGTCGCTCAGCAGCAGGTACGGCATCAGGAAATTTCCCCACACGTTGGCCACGGCCCAGACCGCGATCGTCGCCAGCCCCGGGCGCACGAGAGGCACCACCACGTCCCGCACGATCTGCAGCGGCGTGGCCCCGAACACCCGCGCCGACTCCTCATACGACTTCGGCGTCGAGTCCATGAAGTCCTTGAGCATGAAGATCGCCGCCGGCAGCAGCCCGCCGGTCAGGATGAGGATCAGCCCGAGCTGCGAGTCGATGAGGTTCAGCTCCACCGCGAGCTGGAACAGCGGCACCATGGCCGCCGTCCCCGTGATGATCGACGACAGCAGCAGCAACGCGTAGAGCAGCGCGTCCCTGCCGGGCAGCCGCACCCGGCTCAGCGCGTACGCGGCCAGCGCGGCCAGGATCACCACCAGGACGGCCGTGCCGACGGACAGCAGCAGCGAGTTGTAGAGGGACGGCAGCGCGTACGGATGCTCGACGACCGCCCTGAAGTTGTCCCAGGTGAAGTCGGGCACCTGGACCTCGTACGTCGGGTTGGACGTGAACGGCGCCGTCACCAGCCACAGCAGCGGGATCGTGAAGAAGGCCAGCAGCACCGCGATCAGCGTGTAGAACCCGATCCGGCCCAGCACGAAACGCGTCATTTCTTGCTCCGGAGCAGCCGCAGGTAGAACACCGCCACGACCAGGTTGATCAGCAGGATGATCGTGGAGACCGCGGCGCCGTGGCCCAGCTCGCCGCTCTGCAGCGCGACCTTGTACACGTGCACGGCCAGTATCTCGGACTTGCCGTCGGGGCCGCCCGCGGTGAGCAGGAAGGGGGTGAAGTCGTTGAACGTCCAAAGGCTGATCAGCAGCAGGTTCGTCAGGATGTGCCCTCTGATGTGCGGGAACACCACGTCCCTGAGCTGCTGCCAGCCGGAGGCCCCCGCCAGGCGGGCGCTCTCCAGGTGCGACGGCGGCACGTTCCCGAGCGCGGCGCCGTACAGCATCATCGAGAACGCGGTGCCGCGCCAGATGTTGAACACGATGATCGACAGCATGGGGTGATCGAGCAGCCAGCCGAAGCCCTGGGTGCCGAGCAGCGCGTTGAGCGTGCCGGCGTCGCGGTCGAGCAGCGCCACCCACAGGAACGACACGATCGCGCTGGGCAGGATCCAGGCCAGGATGACCAGGCCCTCGACCACCCGCTTCAGCGGACCGCGCCGGTCGCGCAGCAGCCAGGCGATCGTGAAACCGAGCCCGACCTGCCCGATGACGGCCGAGCCCGCCACGAACTCGACCGTCAGCCAGGTGGAGCTCCAGAACTCCGGGTTGCTCACCGCGTCGATGAGGTTGGCCGGCCCGACGAACTGGGGATCCGCCGCGGCGAGGCCGGTCAGGCGGTAGTTCGTGAGCCCGAGATAGAGCACCCAGAGCGCGGGGAAGACGAGGAAGACCGCGACGAGCAGCAGGGCGGGGGCCACGAAGACCCCTGCCCGCAGCCTGCCCAGGCCCGCCGCGTCCGAGCTGTACCGCGCCGGTCCGGCGGTCTCGGGGACCTCAGGAGGCGATGTTGCCAGCGCCACCGACGATTCCCTCAAGCTTCTTCTGGTAGTCGGCCGCCGCCTGGTCGGGCGCAGTGCCGCCCACCACCGCGGCGGTGGCCTCCTGCAGCGCCACCGACACCTGCGGGTAGACGGCGACCGGCGGCCGGTAGGCCGTCAGCGGCATCACCTGCTCCGAGATGTACGCCAGCAGCGGCTCGTTCACGAGGATCTCCTTGTTGACGTCGGTACGCGGCGTGATGCGTACGTTGCCGTCCTTGGTCTCCTCCTTCAACGCATCCGGCGAGAGCGTGAAGGCCGCCAGCTCGAAGGCCTCCTTCGGGTGCTTGCTGTTGGGGTTGATCGTACGCAGGGCGCCGCCGGACATGCTGACGAAGTCCTGGCCGCGGATGCCCTTGCCGGGCTCCATGGCCGGGATCCTGGCGTAGCCGACCACCTGGTCGCGGTCGGGCATCTTGGCCACGCCGTCCTTGGGGTTGACGACGCCGCGCCAGAAGTAGTCGCCCTCCATCAGGATGCCGATCTTGCCCTGGGCGAACTGCTGGAACGACTTGTCGCGGCCCTTGGCCTCCTGCTGGAGCTTGGGGTCGCCGAGGCCGCCGCCGTAGATCTTCTGGTAGAAGCCGAGCGCGTCCTTCATCGGCTGCGCGGCGCCGGTCCACTTGCCGTCCTTCTGCACCTCGCCGCCCGCGCCCGCGAGCAGCGGCAGCACGCCCTGCATCGAGGTGGCCTCGCCCATCGCCGTGCCGGCGTTGATCTGGATCGGCACGGGCACGCCGGAGGACTTCAGCTTCGTGCCGGCGTCGAGGATCTCCTGCCAGCTCTTCGGCTGCCAGTCGGCCGGGAGCCCGGCCTTCTGGAAGAGAGTCTTGTTGAAGTAGAGCACCCGGCCGTCGGTGCCGACGGGCAGGGCGTACTTCTTGCCGTTGAACGTGGCCGCGCCCTGCACGGCCTCGGGGATCTGCGACCAGCCGTCCCAGTTGTCGGCGTCCGCCCCGACCACCTCCGACAGCGGCTTGATGAAGCCTGCCTCGGCGAACTCGCCGGCCCAGATGCCGTCGATGTCCATCACGTCCGCGCCCTTGCCTGACTTGAGGTCCAGGGAGAGCTTGGTCTTGTACTGCTCGTCGTCGACGCCGCTGGGGACGAACTTGACCTTGACGGTCTTGCCCTTCGCCTTCTGGGCCGCCTCGAACTTGGGGATCACCCAGTTGGTGATGAAGTTCGCGCCGGCGGCGTTCTTCCCGCCCGCGATGGCGTTCTGGGTGATGGTTAACTCGATGGCGTCACCGCCTCCGCCGGACGATTGGCCGCAGGCGGCCAACCCCAGCCCGGTCGCCGCCAGGACCGCGACCACACCCATCGACCGTTTCCGCACTGCCATGCATACCCTCCGGAATGTCCGTAAAGGAGGTAAAGCCATCGGCCAATATGTCATGACATCCATATGACGTAAAGACCCGGCCATACATCGAGGATGTGCCCGCATGCTGCGCCTTTGCTCCGCCGGCGGGGGAGCTCACAGTCCGACACTACGCGATGTGAGGCGCGCGGGTTTTAATCAAGGCACATTAGGTAACATAGCGGACATCCATATGTCATGACAATATGCCATAGTGTCGACGGTAAGCTCCACCTTGGAGGTGCTTTGTACGACCTGATCACGATCGGCCGCTGCGGCGTCGACGTCTACCCGCTGCAGACCGGCGTCGGCCTGGCCGACGTCGAGACCTTCGGCAAGTTCCTCGGCGGCAGCCCGACCAACGTGGCCGTGGCCGCGGCGCGACACGGGCTGCGCTCCGCCGTGATCACCGGCGTGGGAGCGGACCCGTTCGGAGAGTTCGTACGGCGGGCGATCCGCGGCTTCGGCGTGGACGACGCCTTCGTGAGCACCATCGAGGGCCCGCCGACGCCCGTGACGTTCTGCGAGATCTTCCCTCCCGACCACTTCCCGATCTACTTCTACCGCGGCGAGCACCCGCCCGACCTGCAGATCTCCCCTTCCCACCTGGACCTCGAGGCGATCGCGGGCACGAACCTGTTCTGGTTCTCGCTGACCGGGCTGAGCCAGGAGCCGAGCGCCGCCGCCCACGCCGCCGCCCTGTCGGTGCGCAAGTCGGGCTGGACCGTGTTCGACCTCGACTGGCGGCCGGCGCTGTGGGAGTCGCGGGAGGCCGCGCACGAGGCGGTGCGGCGGGCGCTGCCGTACGCGAACGTCGCCGTCGGCAACCTGGACGAGGTGGAGACCGCGGTGGGCGTGCGCGACCCGGAGGCCGCCGCGCAGGCGCTCCTGGACGCGGGCGTGAAAGTGGCCGTGGTGAAAATGGGCCCCGAGGGGGTTCTCGCGCGTACCTCTGAGGAAAGTGCCTTGGTGGAGCCGGTGGAGGTGAAGGTGGTCAACGGCATCGGAGCGGGCGACGCGTTCGGCGGCGCGCTCTGCCTCGGGCTGCTGCGCGGCTGGCCGCTGGAGCGCACGGTGAGCTTCGCCAACGCGGCCGGCGCATTCGTGGCCGCCCGCCTGGCCTGCGCCGACGCGATGCCGTCCGCGGCGGAAGTGGAAGACCTGCTGAACGGGGCGGGCTCTTGAGCGACATCACACTGCCCAGGTCCGCCGGATACGAACGGCTCACCCACATCAGGGCGACCCGCCCTGAGGAGATCGCCGAGGCCGCGGCCCGGCGGCAGCGGCGCGGCCTGCCGGGCGAGGGCGAGCGGCTGCTGATCATCGCCGCCGACCACCCGGCCCGCGGCTCCCTGGCCGTGCGGGACCGGCCGCTGGCCATGGCCAGCCGCACGGACCTGCTCGACCGCCTCCAGGTGGCGCTCTCCCGCCCCGGCGTGGACGGCATCCTGGCCTCACCCGACGTGCTGGAGGACCTGCTCCTGCTGGGCGCGCTGGAGGACAAGCTGGCCTTCGGCTCCATGAACAGGGGCGGCCTGCAGGGCTCGGTCTTCGAGGCGGACGACCGCTTCACCGGCTTCGACGCGGCCTCCATCGACGCGATGCGCCTGGACGGCGGCAAGATGCTCTGCCGCATCGACCCCAACGACCACGCCACCGTGTCCACCCTGGAGTCCTGCGCCCGCGCGGTGACGGACCTGGCCCGCCGCCGCCTGATGGCCATGGTGGAGCCCTTCTGGTCGCTGCGCACGGAGTCGGGGGCGCTGCGCAACGACCTGTCGCCCGAGGCCGTGATCCGGGCGATCAGCGTCGCCCAGGCGCTCGGCGCGACCTCGGCGTACACGTGGCTCAAGATCCCGGCCGTGGCGGAGATGGAGCGCGTGATGGCCGCAACCACGCTGCCCGCCCTGCTGCTCGGCGGCGATCCGCCGGACATCGACGCCGCCTATGCCGACTGGCACCGCGCCCTCGCCCTTCCCGGGGTACGGGGCCTCGTGGTGGGCCGCGCCCTGCTCTACCCGCCGGACGACGACGTGGCGACCGCGGTGGACGGCGCCGCGGCCCTGGTTCGGGAGGCTCGCAAATGACATACGTTCCGTACGGCAAGGCCGCCAACGGCCCCTGGTCGGTCGAGATCACGCCGGCCATGGCCGGCTGGACATACTCGGGTCTGCGCGTCCTGGACCTGACGGATGCCCCGGTCTCCTTCGACACGGGCGAGGAGGAAATGCTGGTCCTCCCGCTCTCCGGCTCCTGCACGGTGACGATCCCGGCCGACACGTTCGTGCTGGCGGGCAGGGATTCTGTGTTCGACGGGCCGAGCGACTTCGCCTACATCCCGATCGACACGCAGGTGACCATTCAGGGCGCCGGGCGGATCGCCCTGCCCTCGGCCCGCGCCACCCGCGCTCTCGAGCCGCGTTACGTGCCCGCCACCGAGGTCTCGGTCGAGATCCGCGGCGCGGGCCAGGCCAGCCGCCAGGTGAACAACTTCGCCGCCCCCGACGCCTTCGACTGCCACAAGCTCATGGCCGTGGAGGTCCTCACCCCGGACGGCAACTGGTCGTCGTACCCGCCGCACAAACACGACACCGACAATCCGGGCGAGGCGGTCCTGGAGGAGATCTACTACTTCGAGGTGCGCGACCAGGGCATCGGCTACCAGCGCGTCTACTCCTCCGAGCGCGGCCACATCGACACTCTCGCCGAGGTCTCCTCCGGCGACGTCGTCCTGGTCCCGTACGGCTACCACGGCCCCGCCATGGCCGCGCCCGGCTACGACCTGTACTACCTGAACGTCCTGGCGGGCCCGGCGGAGCAGCGTTCGATGGCGTTCTGCGACGATCCGCGCCACGCCTGGATCCGCTCCTCCTGGGAAGCTCAGCCCACCGATCCCAGACTGCCGTTCGGGAGGACCTCATGACACAGCTGACGGTCGCGCAGGCCGTCGTACGCTTCCTGGCCCAGCAGTGGAGCGAGCGCGACGGAGTGGAGCACAGGTTCTTCGGCGGCATCTGCGGCATCTTCGGCCATGGCAACGTCGCCGGGCTCGGCCAGGCGCTGGCCACCTCCACCGAGGACCTCCCCTACCACCTGAGCCGTAACGAGCAGGCCATGGTCCACACGGCCGCCGCCTACGCCCGGGCCGCCAACCGCCTGGCCACCCTGGCCTGCACCACCTCCATCGGCCCCGGCGCGACCAACATGATCACCGGCGCGGCCGGCGCGACGATCAACCGGCTGCCGGTGCTGCTGCTGCCCGGCGACATCTTCTCCACCCGCGTGGCCGGCCCGGTGCTGCAGGAGCTGGAGGATCAGCGCTCGTACGACATCTCCGTCAACGACTGCTTCAAGCCGGTCTCTCGCTACTGGGACCGGATCAACCGCCCCGAGCAGCTCCCGTCCGCGCTGCTGGCCGCCATGCGCGTGCTCACCGACCCGGCAGAGACCGGCGCGGTGACGCTGGCGCTGCCGCAGGACGTGCAGGCGGAGGCGTACGACTGGCCGGAGGAGCTGTTCGCCCGCCGCGTGTGGCACATCCCCAGGCCCAGCCCCGAGCGGGCGGCCGTGTTCAGGGCGGCCCAGCTGGTCAAGTCGGCCTCGCGCCCGCTGATCGTGGCCGGCGGCGGGACGATCTACAGCGAGGCCACGGAGCAGCTGCGGATCTTCGCCGAGACGTACGGCATCCCGGTGGCCGAGACGCAGGCGGGCAAGGGCGCGCTCCCCTACGGGCACCCGCTCGCCATGGGGGCGATCGGCGCCACCGGCACCACGGCGGCCAACGCGCTGGCCCGCGAGGCCGACCTGATCATCGGCGTCGGCACCCGCTACAGCGACTTCACCACGGCATCCCGGACGATCTTCGCGCCCGATGCCCGGTTCCTGAACCTCAACGTCACCGCCTTCGACGCGGCCAAGCTGTCGGGCATGCAGCTGGTGGCCGACGCCCGCGAGGGGCTCGCGGACCTGGTCGAGGCGTTCGCGGGCTGGAGCGGCCCGCCTGGCGCCTACCGCGAGCGGGCCGCCGAGCTGACCCGTGAGTGGGACGCGGCCGTGGACCACGCGTACGCGCTGGAGGGCACGCCGCTGCCCCAGTCCGCGGTGATCGGCGCGGTCAACGCGGCGGCGGGCGACGACGGCGTGGTGGTGTGCGCGGCCGGTTCGATGCCCGGCGACCTGCACAAGCTCTGGCGGCCGAGCGGTCCGGGCAGCTACCACGTCGAGTACGGCTACTCCTGCATGGGCTACGAGATCGCCGGCGGCCTGGGCGTCAAGATGGCGGCTCCGGAGCGCGAGGTGTTCGTCATGGTGGGCGACGGCTCCTACCTGATGATGGCCCAGGAGCTCGTCACGGCGGTCTCCGAGGGGATCAAGCTGGTCGTCGTCCTGGTGGACAACTCCGGTTTCGCCTCCATCGGCCGGCTGTCGGAGAGCGTCGGCGGGGAGCGGCTCGGCACCTCCTACCGGAGCCGCGACGGCGGCCCGCTGCCGGTCGACCTCGCCGCCAACGCGGCCAGCCTCGGCGCGTCGGTGCTGCGCCCCGAGTCGGTCGCCGACCTGCGCAAGGCCCTCGACGCGGCCCGTTCGGCGACCGAGACCACGGTGATCTACGTCCGCACCGATCCGATGGCGGACGACGTGCCGTCCTCCGAGGCGTGGTGGGACGTGCCCGTGGCGGCGGTCGGCACGACGGACTCGACCCGGGCGGCGCGGGAGACGTACGAGGTGAACAAGCTCTCCCAGCGTCCCCACCTCACTCCGCCCGGCTGACCAGGGTTGCCGCCGATCCCGCTGGGGAAGGCCTCTGACCAGGCAGAACAGGGGGCAGGGGATGAGGCCGTGGCGGCTGCTCGGTTGGCTCGTGGTGATCGCGGTGGCCGGTTTCTGCCTCTATCACGTGCGCACGGTGGCCGTCTCGATCGTCATCGGCGTGTTCATCACGGCGCTGCTCCTGCCCCCCGCCCGCTGGCTCAGGTCACGCGGGCTGAGCCGCGCCCTGTCCACCACGATCGTCTTCGCGGGCGGCCTCGTGCTGGCGGCGGGCCTGTTCGCCCTGGTGGTGCCGCCCACCATTGACAGCGTGTCCCAGCTGCGGACCAGCGTCGGCAAGGTGCTCGACGACCTGTACCAACTGACCGCCAGGTTCGGGCTCGCCCCCCGGCAGCTGGCCGAGCAGGCCAGGGATTACCTGGCCGGCCAGGGCCGCCAGATCACCACCGGCGCGCTGGCCGGGCTCAGGACGGTGGGCGAGATCGTCGTCGGGGCGGTGCTGGCGATCATCCTGTCGGTGTACTTCGTGCACGGCGGCGACCGGCTCTTCCGCTGGCTCGTGGACCTCGCGCCCGCCTCGGCCAGGACCCGCCTCACCGAGGCCGGTCACCTGGTCATCACCGTGGTCGGCCGCTACATCCGCGGGATCGCGCTGGTGGGCGCGGTGGACGCGCTCTTCATCGGATCCGCCCTGTGGATCATGGGAGTGCCGATCGCGTTGCCGCTGGCGGTGCTGACGTTCGTGGGGGCGTACCTGCCGGTGGTGGGCGCGTTCGTCGCGGGGCTGCTGGCCGCGGTGGTGGCGCTCGTGGCCAAGGGCTGGCTGGTGGCGCTCATCGTGGTCGGGGTGACCGTGGCGGTGCAGCAGATCGAGGGGCACGTGCTGGCCCCGCAGATCTACGGCAGGGCCCTGGACCTGCCCGGAGCGGTCATCCTGGTCGCCATCGCGGTGGGCAGCCTGGTCGCGGGCATCATCGGCGCGTTCCTGGCCGCCCCGGTGGCGGGAGTGATCGTGGCCCTGCTCCGGAGCTCGAGAGGTCCGGCCGGTCACGCGGAGGTCAAGACGCCTCCCACCCGCCCGCAGCCCCCGCCAGCGACGCCTGCGACCAGGTGAGCCGCCCGGCCCGCAGGTCCTCGATGACGGCGCGCAGCCACCGGCTCTCCGTGGCCGTCATCTCCCGCAGGTATTCGACCTCCAGCATGGTGACGCGCGGCAGACCTGCCTCGGCGGCCAGAGTCGCGTCCAGCCCGGCCAGCGTCTGGGCGACCGCCTGCTCGCGCCGCTCGAACACCTCGGCCAGCTCTTCCGGGGTGAGCAGGAGAGCGTTCGTCAGTGCCGCGGGGAACTGCGGGAACTCCTGCTTGGGCGTGCTGAGCATCTCGTCCAGCCACTTGCGCAGCGCCGCCTCGCCCTCATCGGTGAGCTCGTAGACCGTGCGCTCGGGGTACTGCTGGTCGCGCCCCGTCTCGCGGACCCTGATCAGGCCGCCCTCCAGCAGCCGGTCAATGGTCCGGTAGAGGCCGGCCCGCTGGCCGACGTTGACCACCAGGTCCTTGCCCCACTGCTTGAGCAGACGCTGGATGCCGTACGGATGCAGCGGCCGGTAGCGCAGGAGGGCCAGCACGGTCAGGGCGAGCGGCGAACCGCGATCGAGAGCCATGCACCAATACTAGCCCCAAAGTTACTAGTTGACGAAGGACTAGTTTCAATGCAACTATCGAGCCATGAGCGATGTTGAGCGAATCCACTCCGACCACGCAGTCACCCGACGTCTGGGCAACTGGACCACCGCGAGCCGCTTCGAGGTCCGCACCCGTTACGGCCAGAGCACCATCGACCTGCGCTCCCCTGACCTGCCCGACGACCTGGAGCTCCGGCTCGACCTCGACCATGGCGTGGTCAAGCTGCTGGTTCCCGATGACGCCACCGTCGACCACTGGGACCTGCAGTGGACCGGCAGGGGCAAGGTCAAGGACTACGAGGCGCCCAAGGAGAGCACCGGGCGGCGCATCCGCCTGATCGGCACGGCGGTCACGAGCGAGGTCCGCGTTGCGCGCCGCGGGGTCGCGATCATCACCGCGATGATGTCCCGCGAGTACTTCCGCGACGTCCGCCAGGCCCAGAAGAACGGCACCCACCCCACGGTCGACGACCCCGCACGCAAGCTGGAGCCGGCGGGCTGCAAGACCTCCCGGTCCTGATCATCGGCTCCGCGGGTCTCGCCTCAGCGCTCTTCCTCCCCCATCAGGGCGTGCCCTGCCCGCCGGTCGACCGCCGTGCCGACCGTGGGCAGGGCCAGGGGCTCAACCCCGCACCCTCAGTCAGAGGGGAAGCTCCAGCTCCAGCTCGTGCCGGATCGGGATGCCGTCGGACTCGGCGGGGATGCCCGGTTTGAGCTGGCGCGCCCGGTCCACGCCGTGCCGGTGCAGGGCGACCAGGTCGAAGCCGTAGCGCTGGTAGAAGCGCAGCGCGTGCGTGTTGTCGTTGGTGGTGACCAGCCAGAGCCGGGCCGCCCCGCACTCGGTGGCCGCGGCGCGCACCGCGTCGAGCAGCGCCACGCCGACCCCCTTGCCGGGGATCACGGCGTCGATCGTGATGATCTCCACGGAGTCTCCGCGCTGCGCGTAGGTGATGATCCCGGCCAGCTCACCGTCGATCTCGGCGATGAAACCGGGCTGGGTGGCGGCGTCGATCAGCTCACCCCGGCCCAGCGCGACCACGGTGGCGCCGCCCCAGCTCTCGGTCAACACCCGGGTCACTCTCGCGAGATCTTGTGGCTCGATCGCCCGCACGGATATCGCCATGTGCAACATTATGAGATCTATGCGATGGGCAACGTTCGACTGTTTCGGGACACTTGTCGACTGGCGGCACGGCATCCGCACCAGCGCCGAACTGATCGCGCCTGGTCAGGGGGCGCGGCTGCTGGAGGCGTACAACCGGCATGAGCACGCCGTGCAGGCCGAGTCTCCGGCACTCCGCTACCGCCACGTGCTCGCCGAGACGCTGCGCAGGGCCTGCGCCGAGGAGAAGGTCGAGCTGAATGAGGACGACGCCTCGGTGCTGGCCGCGACGATCCCTTACTGGCCGGTCTTCCCCGAGGTCGGCGCCGAACTGGCGGCGCTGCGCACGGCGGGCTGGCACCTGGCGCTGCTCACCAACTGCGACCGCGACCTCATCGCCGAGACGCGGCGGCGGCTGCCCATGCCGTTCGACGCGGTGGTGACCTCGGAGGACGTGGGCGCCTACAAGCCGTCCGACGCCCACTTCGAGGCGTTCAGGCGCTCGTACGAGCCGACGACATGGGTTCATGTGGCGCAGAGCTACTTTCACGACATGGTGCCCGCGCACCGGCTGGACATCCCACGGGTGTGGATCAACCGCCAGGGCGAACGACCTGAGGACGAGAAGATCATCCAGCAGGCCCTGCCCGACCTCGGCGGGCTGCTCGCAGCGGTCGAGAACGCCTAGCCGCGCTGCTCGGGCGGGCGAGAACGCATAGCTGCCCTCCTCGGGCAGGCGAGAACGCCTAGCCGCGCTGCTCCAGCACGTCGGCGATGCCTGAGAGAAAGGCGTCCACGTCGGAGATCAGGTAACCGGACCTGAACAGCACGGTCGAGAACCTCGCCTCCCGGACCTCCTTGGCCGTCACGGGGAACTCGGTCGTCCCGCGCAGGGTGGCCACGATGCGGTCGAGGAAGGCGTCGATCTCGTCCTCGTTGTAGCCGGTGCCCATGCGACCCGGGCGGAAGGCCACCCGTTCGACGCGCGCCGCCTGGGTCTCGAACCACTCCTCGCGCAGCATCTCACCGGTGGGCTCGGCCATGGCCAGCCGTACCGGACGTTTGGCCTGGGTCTCCAGCGCCACCACGAACGCCTCCAGGGCGAAGTCGACCGCGGTCTCGTGATAGCCGCCGCGCTTGGCGCGGAACGTGGCCCGGCGCACGTCGTCGGCCGTGACGGGCTCCATGGCGTGCGGGCCCCGGCCGAGCGTCGACTCGATCCGCCCGATCAGGGCGTCGACCTCGGCGGGGTCATAGCCTGAACGCATACCCATGACGCGCGGAAAGCGATTCAAGCCCACTCCTCTTGAGAACGTGCTGGGGGTGCCTCCATTGTGGGGCTCTTTATCACGACGATGCGACCCGACATATAGCTTTGCAGGATCATGCAGCTGTCCAAGGTCTCTTTTCGCTACCGAAGACGCGGTCCGTTAGTCATCCAGGACGCCGACGCGCGGCTCGCCCCCGGCGACGTGATCGAGCTGGCCGGCGTGAACGGGGCAGGCAAGTCGACCCTGCTCCGGCTCCTGGCGGGCCTCGCCCGGCCGACGACCGGCACGATCGCCGGCCGCCCCGAAGTCGTCGGCTTCGCCCCCGACCGGTTCCCCACCGCCCAGCCGTTCACGGTGACCGCCTACCTGCGCCACATGGCCCGGGTACGCGGCGGCGCCCGCTGGGAGCCGTGGGCCGAGCGCCTCAACATGGACCACCTCCTCAACGTCCCCCTCGGTGAGCTGTCGAAGGGCAGCGCGCACAAGGTCGGCCTGGTCCAGGCGCTGATGGCCGAGCCGGGGCTGCTGATCCTGGACGAGCCGTTCGCCGGGCTCGACGCCGGCACGCGCGAGGCGCTGCCCGCGATCGCCGCCGAGGTGGCGGCCCGCGGCGGCATCGTCATCGCCAGCGACCACCAGGGCGGCCTGCGCGCCCTTCCCGTCGTCCGGCACTGGTCGCTGGTGGACGGCCACCTCAAGGAGGGCACGGCGGCACCTCTCCAGGAGAGCGAGGACCGGGAGGCGGTCGTGGCCGTCACCGTGCCCGAGGCCGAGCTCCACCACTTCCTCACCAGGATGCGCGCCGAGGGCTATCAGGCCCGCGAGATCGAGGAGACCGGATGATCGCCCTGGCCGCGTTCCGCCTGGCCGCCTACGTCCGCTCGCACCGCGTGTACCAGGCACTCCTCCTGGCCCTGGCCATGCTGGCGATCGTCTACGGCAGCCGGGCGCCGCGGGGCGCGGAGGCGGCCGTGCTCACGGACGGCGCCGTGCTGATCATTCCGATCCTGGCCTGGGCCGCCAGGAGCCTCCTCGACACCGAGCCCGACCGGCAGCGCGAGCTGTCCGCGGTCCAGGCGGGCGGCTGGGGCAGGGAGGTGGCGGCTGGCCTGGCGGCGGCGTTCGCGGCGTGCACGGCGCTCGCGGCGCTCAGCCTGGGCTGGGCGCTCCTGCTCGGCGTCAGCCAGTCCCCGACCGGCCCCGTGCTGGCCGCCGTCCTCGTCCTGCACGTTCTGGCCACGCTCACCGGAACCGCGCTGGGCGCGCTCACCAGCCGCTCGGTCGTCCGCTCTCCCGCCGTCTCGATCATGGCGTTGCTGCTCGGGTTCATGGCGATGCTGCTGCTCAGCGCCTCGTCCCTGCATTGGCTGACCGTGCCGCTCATCGCGTGGATGAAGGCGGCGAACGCAGGTCACCTCCTCGACCAGCTCCCCGAGCTCGCGGCTGTCTCCCTGTTCTGGTGCCTGATCGGCCTCGGGGCGTACGTATGGCTCCGGCGTAGGGTAGGTTAGTGAGCACTCACCCACTCTGAGCGGAGGAGGCAACGGTGAAGGTGATCTGCATGGGTGACAGCATCACCCGCGCACAGGTGAGCGCAGACTACGTGGCCATGCTCTGCGCCCGGCTGCCCCAGGCGGCCGTGATCAATGCCGGGGTCAACTACGAGCCGTCCTCGGAAACGGTGAAGCGGCTGGACGACGTCGTCGGGCAGGACCCGGACGTGGTGACCGTGCTGATCGGCACCAACGACGCCAACTCCACACTCAGCCGGAAGCTCGCCAAGACACTGCGCAAGCGCTGGCAGCTCTCCGCGGACCCGACCCCGGAGGGCTACGCCGCCAACCTCACCACCATCGCCAGGAGGCTTCAGGACCAGACGATGGCCCGGGTGGCACTGCTCTCCCTGCCGGTCATCGGCGAGGACCTCAGCTCGGTCCCGGTGCGGCGGGCCGCCGAATACAGCGAGATCGTCCGGCGGGTCGCGGCGCACGAAGGCGTCACGTACCTGCCGCTCAACGAGCGGATGACCGCGTACCTGGAGGAGCAGGGCCGCACGCCCGGCACCCACTACCGCGCGGAGGGCCGGCTGGCGCAGACCGCCGCGATACAGCACTTCCTGCTCGGCCGCAGCCTGGACGCCATCTCCAGGAGCCGCGGCCTCCAGCTCACCACCGACACCGTCCACCTGAACGGCCGGGGCGCCCGCTTGATCGCCGACCTCATCGAGGGCTTCGTCGCCCGCTCGATAGCCCACCACTGACTGCCCGCGTCACCGACCTGCCCGCCGCTGAACACCGCCTCGCGCGGCGGCGGCGTGGGATGCGAAGAGTCCAGACGCCCCCGCCGGAGCTCGGCGTCCCGTCGCATGGAAGCTCGACATCCCGTCGCACGGAAGCCCAGCGCCCCGTCGCACGGAAGCCCAGCATCCGTCTCACGCGGGTTCCCACTCCGTCGCCTTCCGCCGGCACGCCCGCGATCCCCGTGCCGAACGGCCTCTGAGACGTGCACGGCCGCCCTGCACGGTGGCTGGCTGGCCCGCCCCCTCCGGAGCCCTCAAGGAGCTGTGAGGCGCGACCGTAGCAACGCGGCGTGTTCGGGGAAGGAGCAGGCTACTCGGCGGCGGCGAGCTGGCCGCAGGCGCCGTCGATCTCGCGCCCGCGCGTGTCGCGCACCGTCACCGGCACGCCGTGGAACTCCAGCCGCCGCACGAACGCCCGCTCGTCCTCAGGCCGGGAAGCCGTCCACTTCGACCCGGGCGTCGGGTTGAGCGGGATCAGGTTGACGTGCACGAGCTTGCCCTTGACCAGCTTGCCCAGCAGGTCGGCCCGCCACTCCTGGTCGTTGATGTCCTTGATCAGTGCGTACTCGATCGAGATCCGCCGCTTGGTCTTCGCCGCGTACGCCCAGGCGGCGTCGAGAACTTCGGCCACCTTCCACCGCGTGTTGATCGGCACCAGCGTGTCACGCAGCTCGTCGTCGGGCGCGTGCAGCGACAGCGCCAGCGTGACGGGCAGCCCCTCGTCGGCCAGCTTGCCGATCGCGGGCACCAGCCCGACCGTGGAGACGGTGACGCCGCGGGCCGAGATGCCGAGCCCGTGCGGCGCGGGCTCCACCAGCCGGCGGACCGCCCCGATCACCGCCTTGTAGTTGGCCAGCGGCTCCCCCATGCCCATGAACACGACGTTGCTCACTCGCCCCGGTCCGCCGGGCACCTCGCCGGCGGCCAGCGCCCTGGCCCCTGCGACGACCTGCTCGACGATCTCGGCGGTGGACATGTTGCGGGTCAGGCCCGCCTGGCCGGTGGCGCAGAACGGGCAGTTCATGCCACAGCCGGCCTGCGACGACACGCACATCGTGACCCGGTCGGGATAGCGCATGAGCACAGACTCGACCAGCGCCCCGTCGAACAGCCGCCACAGCGTCTTACGCGTCGTGCCCCTGTCGGTGCTCAGCTCCCTGACCGAGGTGAGCAGGTCGGGCAGGAGCGTGGCGAGCTTCTCGCGGGAGGCCGCTGGCAGGTCGGTCATCGCGCCGACGTCGGCGGTGAGGCGCTCGAAGTAGTGGCGGGAGAGCTGGTCGGCGCGGAACGCCTTCTCGCCCAGCTCCGTGACCGCGGCCCGCCGGTCGGCCATCGACAGGTCGGCCAGGTGCCGTGCGGGCTTGGCTCGCCGGGGCGCGACGAAGGTGAGCTGGCCTGGTGGCTGGGACACGTTCCTGCCTTCGCTTGAGGGGCTGTCAATCAGGGTAATGAACGTTCGGATCGGAGGTGACATTCCTGCTCGCGTCATGGTCGCCGCCCGATCTACAGTCATCTCGTATGGCGATTTTCCGGTCGGCATCTGGCGAGGGTGGCGCCGAGGTCGTACTCGCTGTCGGCAACCCGTACGGGAGCCGGACGCTCGTGGTCGAGCGGGACGAGGACTCCTCGGTAGCTTACCTGTGCTCGCCCGACGGCACGGTGCACGGCGCCGTCTGGCTGGCCAACCACCGTCCCGCCCCCACCGTGGTGGATCTGGCCAGGATCAACGCCGGCCTGCCGCCGCTGATGCCCAGGGCCAACACCGCCCACCCGGCCGGCCGCAGGCCGCTCGGGCAGCTCAGCGCGCTGTGGTTCGAGGAGGGGGACGGGGTCGCCCTGTACGAGGACGACGACCTGCTGGCGGTCATCCCCGGCTGGGCCGACATGAGCAGGGGCATGCCCGGTTACGCCCGTGACGCGGTGGGCGAGTCGCCGTTCGCCTGGGCGCTCTCGGAGGCGCTCGAAGGGTTGCGGCCCCGTATCTCCAACGCCAGGTCCTACTGGCGCTGGCGGCACAACGAGGGGTCGTGGCCGTCGTTCCAGCAGTTCGTGATGGGGCATCTGGACCGGGTGCTCGGCCCCGCGGGACGCTACTGGGACGCCAGCGGCGAACGGCTGCCGACAGTCGGGATCACCGAGCGTTCGCCGCACCAGGGCCGCGACTTCACGGTGCTGTCCACGGTCGGGATGAGCTGCCAGCGCATGCCCACCGTCGAGCAGTGGATCGACAAGCCGGGCGCGTACGCCCGGATCGAGCTGGCCGTGGCCACCCGCGAGGACCCGCGGGACGCGGCGCTGCTGCTGGTGTGGCTGTCGCAGTATCCGTGGCACTCCGTCACGTGGCTGGGCCACGGGCATACGGCGAAGTGGTATCACGAGCCCTCGACGTTCCCGCTGGGGCCGCGGTATTCGGGTGTCCTGATGCTGGCCAACGCACCCCACATGCCCGACATGTCGGGATTCGCGTTCGGCGGGGAGGCCGTACGGTGGCTCTGGCTCTCGCCCGTCACCACCGAAGCCCTGGAGGCCCAGAACCGCTGACTAGAAGAACAGGGTCATCAGCAGCCATACCGGCACCAGCGTCGTCACCAGCGAGTCGAGCCGGTCCATCAGGCCGCCGTGGCCGGGCAGGATGGTGCCCAGGTCCTTGATCCCGAGGTCCCGCTTGATCATCGACTCGATCAGGTCGCCCACGGTCGCCAGCAGCGCCGCGAGCCCGCCGATCAGCGCGCCCTGCCAGATCTCGCCGTGCATCAGCCAGGTCACCAGCCAGGCCCCGACCGCCGTGCACGCGACCACCGATCCGGCGAACCCCTCCCAGGTCTTCTTGGGGCTGATCACCGTCATCTTGTGCCGGCCGAACAGCACACCGGCGACGTAGCCGCCGATGTCGCTGGCCACGGTCACCGCGATGAAGATCAGCACCCGGTGGTCGCCGTCCTCGGGACGCAGCAGCAAGGCCACGAACGCCGCCAGCATGGCCGGATAGAACAGCGTGAACACCGAGGCCGACGCGTCCCGCACGTAGCCCTCGGTCCCTTCGCTGAACATGCGCCAGATCAGCAGCACGAACGCGAACACCGCGAACGTGGCCAGCAGCCACACCGGCCCGCCCCAGTACGCCGTCGCCTGCATCGCCGCCATCCCCGCGAGCACCGGCACGGCGGGCACCTTGATCTGGCGGGTCGCGAACGCCTTGGACAGCTCCAGCACGCCGACGCCCACAGCCCCCACGAGCACCAGGAGGAACAGCTCCTTGATCGTGTAGAGGGAGCCCACGACAAGCGCGCCCAGCACCACACCGACCGCGATCGCGGCGGGCAGGTTCCTTCCGGTACGGCTGCCGCCGCTCGAGCTGGTGCCAGCCGTACGGTTATTCACAGAGTTCTCCAAAAGCCACGGCCCCCGCCCCGGGGCGAGGGCCGTAGATGCAAGAGCCGCCACCCACGACAGCCCGCCATAGGTGCAAGGGCCGCCACCCACGACGACCCACCGCAGGTGCAAGCCCGCTACCTGCAGCGGCCCGCCGTAGGTGCAAAAGGACCGCTACCTGCGACGGCCCGCTGAACGCGGCCCGCCGTAGGTGCAAAAGGACCGCCACCTGCGACGGCCCGCCGAACGCGGCCCGCCGTAGGTGCAAAACCACCGCCACCTGCGACGGCCCGCCGAACGCGGTCCGCCCCGCGGTGTGCCGCTCAGACTTCGAGCAGCTCGGCTTCCTTGTGCTTGAGCAGCTCATCGATCTTCGCGACGTGCTTCTGGGTGAGGTCGTCGAGCTCCTTCTCGGCCCGCCTGACCTCGTCCTCGCCCGCCTCGCCATCCTTGATCATCTTGTCGAGGATCTCCTTGGCGGAGCGGCGGATGTTGCGTACCGACACCTTGGCGTGCTCGCCCTTGTTCCTGGCGACCTTGATGTACTCCTTGCGCCGCTCCTCGGACAGCTCCGGGAACGTCACGCGGATCACCTGACCGTCGTCGGTGGGATTGACGCCGAGGTCGGAGTCGCGGATGGCCTTCTCAATGGCGCCCATCGAGCTCTTGTCATAAGGCTGGATCAGAACCATGCGCGCCTCCGGCACGTGGAACGACGCCAGTTGCTGGATGGGCGTCGGCGTGCCGTAGTACTCAGCGTTGATCTTGTTGAACATCGAGGGGGTGACGCGGCCCGTACGGATGGTCGCGAAGTCCTCCTTCGCGACCGAGACGGCCTTGTCCATTTTTTCCTCGGCTTCGAGGAGGGTTTCGTCGATCACAGCGGCTCCCTGTCTACTAGCTGGCGGTGTCGGGCTCGCTCCCTCATTTGCCTGTGGGACTCACCAGCGTGCCGATTTTCTCACCGCGTACCGCTCGCAGGATGTTGCCCTCGCCCATGAGGTCGAAGACCACGATCGGCAGGTCGTTGTCCTTGCACAGGCTGATCGCGGTGGCGTCCATGACCGCGAGGTCGCGGAGCAGCACCTCGCCGTAGTCAAGATGGTCGAACCTGACCGCATCCGGATTTTTCCGTGGATCGGAGTCGTAGATCCCGTCCACCTGCGTCCCCTTGAGCAGCGCCTCAGCGCCGATCTCCAGGGCTCGCTGGGACGCCGCGGTGTCGGTGGAGAAGTACGGCGAGCCGAGCCCGGCGCCGAAGATGACCACGCGGCCCTTCTCGAGGTGCCTGATCGCGCGGCGCGGCAGGAACGGCTCGGCCACTTGCTGCATGGTGATGGCGGTCTGCACGCGTGTCTCGACGCCCCGCCGTTCGAGGAAGTCCTGGAGGGCGAGGCAGTTGATGACCGTGCCGAGCATGCCCATGTAGTCGGCCCTGGCCCGGTCGATGCCTCCCTGCGACAGGGTGGCGCCGCGGAACATGTTGCCGCCGCCGACCACGACCGCGACCTGCACGCCCTCCTTGACCGCCTCGGTGATCGAGTCAGCCAGGTGATCGACGACCACCGGATCGATGCCCAGCGGCTCGCTCCCGGCGAACGCCTCTCCTGACAGCTTCAGCATCACCCGCTTCCACCTCAGTGGACTTTGCGGGTTTTGAGATGAGGAAGCCGCCGTCCGTGTGGATTCGTGGGCTGGCTCCCGGTGGTCCTGCACGGCGGCGGCCTCCTTCGTTCGGTGGGGCGGTGGGGCTTGTGGCTCTGTCTCTTGCCTCAGCTGCTGGGCTTGTGCCCAGCTGGTAGCTGGTGGGCTCGACTAAGCCTAAGCCTGACCGACCTTGAAGCGGACAAAGGCCTGGACCTCGACGCCGTTCTCCTCGGCGTACTTGCCCACGCTCTTCTTGTTGTCCTTGACAAAGGCCTGCTGGACAAGCGTGAAGTCCTTGTACCAGCCGTTCACGCGGCCCTCGACGATCTTGCCGATGGCGGCCTCGGGCTTGCCCTCCTCGCGGGTCATCTCCTCGAAGAGCTTGCGCTCCTTCTCGACGACCTCGGCGGGAACGGCGGCAGGCTTGAGGTACTGCGGGGCCATCGCGGCGGCGTGCTGCGCGATGTCCTTGGCGACCTCTGCGTTCGGCTTGTCGAGCTGGACCAGCACGCCGACCGTCGGAGGCAGCGCCGGGTCGGTCTTGTGCATGTAGGCGCCGATGTAGCCGCCCTCGAGCACCGCGAACCGGCGGATCTCGATCTTCTCGCCGAGCGCGGCGTTGGCGGTGTCGAGGTGCTCCTTGACGCTCTTGCCGTCGAAGGACGACTCGAGCAGCGTCGCCACGTCGGCGGGCTTGGTCTCGAGGATGTGCGCCACGACCTGGCCGGCAAGCTCCTGGAAGCGCTCGCCCTTGGCCACGAAGTCGGTCTCACAGTTGAGCTCGAGCAGCGCGGCGGCGGAGTCGCCGTCCTGCTTGAGCGCGACGAGGCCGTTGGAGGCGGTACGGGCCTCGCGCTTGCCCACGTCCTTGGCGCCCTTGAGGCGCAGCAGCTCGATCGCGCGGTCGAAGTCGCCCTCAGACTCTTCAAGCGCCTTCTTGCAGTCCATCATGCCGGCAGCGGTGATCTCGCGAAGCCGCTTGACATCGGCCATGTTCACGGAAGCCATTGCTTTTCCTTGTGGGATTTCGTCGTCGTCGTCGTGGATCGGGTGGGCGCCGGAGTCCCGTCGCCCACCCTGGTTCTGGTACGGCAGGCGCTTGCCGTACGGAAGCCTTTGTCTTGCGTCAGCCTTTGTCTTGCTTTGCGGGCCCCGGCTCGCCTGGCATACTGCCCAGCCTCGCCCTGGCATACCATCCCGGACCGATAGCGCCCAGCACCGACGCCACCCGCCCGGCCCACCACACCGGCCCAAACCCAGCAGCCCGACCCGGACCACCGCGCCCAGCCCGAGCCCTATCGCCCGACCCGGCTGCCCGGCCCGGCTCGCGTCTGTCGTGACCCCGGCCCGGCTCGTAGTGCCAGCCTGGCTCACCGACCTGGCACGGCTCGCGGCCCCAGCCTAACCCGGCGCCCAGGGTGGCTCGACGCCCCTGGCCCAGCTCGAACTCCCAGCCGAGCCCAGCGACACCGGTCCGACTCGGCACTCTGGCCCGACCGTTCGTCGATCTCGCCGTACTGTGCCGGGGATGGAGGCCCGCGCCCTACCTGGTGAAGTACTCACTCACCTGGCCGGCACGGGCCCGTACCCGCATGCCTTGGACCGAAGCCCTCGGCGTCAGGCCTGCTGCTCGGCGTCGCCCTCGGCAGCGGCGGCCTCAGGAGCAGCCTCAGCCGGAGCCTCAGCCGCGGGAGCGGGCGCTTCCGCCTCGGCAGCCGGGGCCTCGCCGGTGCCCTGCTCGATCAGCTCGCGCTCCCACTCGGCCAGCGGCTCGGCGGCGGCCGGCTTCTCGTCACCGCGGGCGGCACCGGAGCGGGCCATCAGACCGGCCGCGACACCGTCGGCGACAACCCTGGTCAGCAGGCCGACGGCGCGGATGGCGTCGTCGTTGCCCGGGATCGGGTAGTCGACCTCGTCGGGGTCGCAGTTGGTGTCGAGGATCGCGACGACAGGGATGCCAAGCTTCTTGGCCTCGCTGATCGCGATGTGCTCCTTCTTGGTGTCGACGACCCACACCGCGCTGGGCACGCGGCCCATGTCACGGATGCCGCCCAGCGTGCGCTCGAGCTTGTCCTTCTCGCGGCGGCGCATGAGGAGCTCCTTCTTGGTGAGCCCCGAGCCCGCGACGTTGTCGAAGTCGAGCTCCTCGAGCTCCTTCAGCCGCTGGAGCCTCTTGTGCACGGTGGAGAAGTTGGTGAGCATGCCGCCCAGCCAGCGCTGGTTGACGTACGGCATGCCGACCCGCGCGGCCTGCTCGGAGATGGCCTCCTGAGCCTGCTTCTTGGTGCCGATGAACAGAATGGTGCCGCCGTGGGCGACCGTCTCCTTGACGAAGTCGTAGGCGCGGTCGATGTAGGAGAGCGACTTCTGCAGGTCGATGATGTAGATGCCGTTGCGCTCGGTGAAGATGAACCGCTTCATCTTCGGGTTCCAGCGCCGGGTCTGGTGACCGAAGTGAACGCCGCTCTCGAGCAGCTGTCGCATGGTGACGACGGGGGCCATGTGCTGGTCCTCCAGGTCTTGGCGCCCTGCGGATGGGCGCGGTTCTCGGTTGTGCCGCGACAGCGCGTAGTCTGCCGCCCTGATGCCCCGAAACCTCGCCAGCCGGGCCGTAGCCCGGACCGATGGCGCGGTCCGCAATGAGGCATGCGAAGTCGGCCTGTGGTCACAGGCCACCGAAAAGTCTACCTCCCACACCAGCCCAGCCTGACCGTCAGCCGTCAAACGGACATCTCTCGCCCCTCTGCCACCACACCGGCGCCATCGCGATCACCCAGGCATCACAGCAAAGACCGTCGCGTCACTACGCGAGCCACCTCGTCACCGCGCCTACGACTCCAAGGGTCCAATCCGACGCCTTCCCCGGCCTACTGACCACGCCACCCCCTGGCCCGACATCAGACCGCGCGTACAGCGACAACCGCGTACCACGAAGGATCCGGACCAGCAGCCGGAGACGCGTACCCCTCGAACCTTCACGCCGGCAGCAGACGCCGGAGTTTATCCGCCTCCGCTCAGCGTGCCGCGTCGTGATCCTCGGTAGGCAACCCCTGCACCGGCCTCTTCGCCACCGGGAACAGGTTGACCTGCACTTCGGCGACCCTGGCCCCACTCGGCGCCGCCTTCTCGTCACGCTTGGCGGCGATGTACGGCTCGATCAGCTTCTCGATCGACTCGTTGAGCCGGGCCAGCTCCTCCGCGTCGACCCTGATCCGCATACGGCTGAACCGGGTGACATCCCGCCACTCAGCCGACTCCCTTTCGACCTCGGCCAGCGCACGATCCGCCTCTTCGTTGGCCTCTCGGCGGAACGCCAGCATCAACGACACCTTGGCATCCCGCACATCCGGCTGATCGCCGGGCAGGACTCCGATGGAGATCGGCGCGTCCACGGACTTCCACAGCCGCTCCCTGCCGTCGCCCCGCGGCGGCGCGTCCTCAACGAACCCGTACTTGGCAAGCATGCGCAGGTGGTAGCTGGCGGCACTGGGCGTGATCCCCGCGATCTCCGCCACTTCGGTGGCGGTAGCGCTCCCCTCGACCCCCAGCCGGCTGAGGATCATCAAGCGCGCCGGGTGGGCCAGCGCCCGCATTGCCTTGGGATCACTGAGCCCCTCACTCATGCGGCCAAGGGTACCCCGACGCGAGTTCTGAAGCATTGCTTTCATAACTATGAAGGGATATCTTCACAGTTATGAAGCGTTCCCTTCACATCTCTCGCGCACCCGACCACGGACCGGTCCACCACCTCACCGCTCCCCACAACGCCCCAGAACACAACCTTGGGAGGCAGCACCGCCAGCCGAACCACGACACAGCGACACAGCACCACGTACGGAACCACGACCTTGAGACACGGGACCACGAACCGAACCACGCCCCTGAGACGCATCGCCGCGATCCGAGCCACGACCCTGAGACACATCGCCGCGATCAGCATGACGACCCCACCACTGACCACAATTGCCCCGAGCGGAACCCGACCGCCCAGGACCACAGGTCCAACCATCACCACCCCGACGTCCACCACCCCACCACGGACATAGCGGATATAAACGACACAGGCGCGGCCCAACCACCCCCGCTCAGAAAGCAGCGCGACTACCGGCTCCTCTGGACGGCCCGCACCATCTCGGTCACTGGCTCAGAGGTGTCCAAGCTGGCCATCCCCCTGACCGCGGTCACTCTGCTGACCGCCTCCCCCTCACAGATGGGACTGCTGACGGCCACCGCCTCGGTGCCCGCCCTGCTGTTCGGTCTCCAGTCAGGCGCCATCGCGGACAGGCTCACCCGGCACCGCCCGGTGATGATCGCCTGTGAGCTCGCATCGTGCGCAGCCGCCATCACGGTCCCCGTAGCCTGGCTACTCGGCCTCCTCAACGTCGCCTGGTTGATCGCCGTGGCCCTGGTGATCGGCTCGGCCGGAGTGCTCTTCAAAGCAGCGAACTTCCCTTATGTCGCAGCAGTCGTCGCGCCTTCCCAGCGAACTGAGGCGATGGCCGGCTTCCATGCCTCCTACTCGGTGGCCTCGGTCAGCGGCCCCAGTCTGGCGGGTCTGTTGGTGCAGCTCCTCACAGCCCCGCTGGCCGTGCTCGCTGAGGCGCTGTCCTTCCTGACCTCGGCCCTCTTACTCCGCGCCATCCGAACCCCTGAGAAGAACGAACCGGCAACTTCCCGAGGCATGTGGCGCGACGTCGTAGAAGGCCTGCGAACCAGCGTCACCCATCCCGTGCTCCGCGCCCTCCTGGGCGCAGGCGTCACGATCAATTTCTTCGCGATGGCGTACACAGCCGTCTACATGCTCTACATGGTCAACACGCTGAACATCCCCAAGGCCCTGATAGGTGTCCTCATCGCCTTGAGCGGCATCGGCGGGCTACTGGGCGCCTGGGCAACGGCCCGCCTGTCCAAGCGTTACGGCGAGAACCGCGTCCTGCTCGTCTCGGTGCTCTTCTTCCCCATCGAAATCCTCGCGGTAGGCCTGCTGACCGGCCCTCTGTGGTGGAAACTCTCGCTACTCGCGCTGACCGGAACGATCATAGGCGCCATCGTCGTCGCCTTCGCCACCTGTATGGGCGCCATCGCCCTCCGCGAAACCTCGCCCGAGCTCCGTGGCCGAGTGAACGCCACCATGACCTTCGCCGTGCAGGGCGTTCTGGCCCTCGGCGGCATAGCCGGAGGCGTACTCGCCGAGTTCCTGGGCCTACGCCCGGTGATCCTCATCTGCGCGGCAGGCATAGCACTGAGCACGATCTGGATCTGGACGTCTCCCCTACGCCCGCGCCGTACACGATCCGCGCCCACCGCCACGCCAGGCACCAACCCGACCTTGTCTCAAGAAATAGATCTCTGGATCACTTCCAGGCGCCGTTCCATCCCCTGACCGCATCAGCCGCCGACCTCAGCCGCTTGCGCACCCGGCCAAAGTCACTCTCACAACCGCCACCGACCTGTCCGACACCGCCCTCCGGCAGCCCATCATCGCAGCTCTCCGCCAGGCCCCAAGCCATCATCCAGCCACTTATCCACAGGCCATCAGCCACGCCTCGCCCCATCCTGGCCACCGGTATCCGCGGGCGGAACGCCGCACCTGGCGCCCACGCGGGCCGCGGGCGCCGGCCGCGCCCATTGCACAGCTCCTGCTGCGAGCCGCCACCGAAATTGTGTGGCTGCGCCGGACCGGAATAAACTCGCCATCGGCGAAAGTGATTATCGGTTTCAGGAGTCGGTCAGTGGGCGGTGGAGGCAGCGTCAGGGTCGAGGCGTGGCCGAATGAGGCGAGCACGCTGGAGGGCATCGCCAGGCATATGTACGGCGACGCCGCGCAGTGGACGCGGATCTACGAGGCCAACCGGGACGCGATCCACCATCCGGACCGGCTCCGGACCGGGCAGGTGCTCCGCGTCCCGGCGTATTTGCCGCCGGGCGACCGGCGCGCGAGCGCAGTCACGCTCGACCCACCCGGTAAAGACGAGTGGAAGCATTGGAGCGCTGAACCGCGCCTGCCCAGGGAGTGGCCCGGCCTGGATGAGGACCGAGCGGACGGCTTTGAGGTACGGCACGCCGACCTGCGCGCCGCCGGGCGGCGGCTTGCCTCTATCGGCAAGCAGATCTCAGAGATAGAGTTCCCCACGCTCGGCGAGGCCCCCCTCGGGTGGAACGAGGTGGCGTCGTTCATGACGCGGGTGAGCGAACTGCGGTCAGCGGTGCGGACGTTCCTAAGCGACACGCGTGCGGAGATCATGGTGGCCGCGGCCCTTATAGGCGCGGCCGAGAACCGGTACGCCGGCCTCGAACCTGACGAAAGGGTGCCGAACCTCAAGGTGAGTAGCGTCTACCCGCGGGGGTCGAGAGAGCCCGGCCCGCCGCGCCCCCGAACGTACGTCGATGCCATGGAGAGCAACGAGATCGGCGAAATGATGATGCGTGCGGCGCCGGAAGCGCTGAACCTTCCCGATGTCGTCGCCGCCGCGAACCGGTCCGCCGACGATCTGGCCGCACTGACCTACGCCCTGTTCCACAAGGCCAGGGAGATTCGCGAAGCCTGGCGAGGCCCCGCCGCGACGGCGGCGCTGCACGCGCTTCGGCGGATCTACGCCACCCTGCGAGGCCTCGCCCATGTGGACGGCAGCGTGGCCACGGTCACAGCGGAGTTCTCCGGCGTGCTGTCCTGCGCCCGGACCCACGCCCTCGACCTGGTCCTCCAGGGCGGCGGCAACCTTCGTCTCCGTCCGCACCTGCGCACCGTGAACGAGCGGATCGACACCTTGTATCGCGGCCTTCCCACCAGGGTTCACCTTGCTCTCCCCGGTCTGATCAGCGCAGAGGGCGGTTGAATCACCACCAAGATCGTCGCCTGGATCACGGTAGCGCACTGATCCTCGGGATCGCGCTGACCTGGACGGAGGTGGATCCGGCGCTGCCGCGCAGCGGAGCGGCGCGGGTGGGCGTGGCTGGGGCAGGCGGTGATACCTCGATCAGATGACTCGGAAGGTACACCCTTCCCGTCAGATCCACAGGTTTCGATCATTGCTCGCGCTAACAGCGGCTCGGCTCACTACTGGGACTGGCGATCCATGCCCCCAGCAACGGCACGTACCAACCCACCCCCTGGTTCACCGGCACCCCGAAGGAAGCCCTCGATCTGGTCTGCGACCTCCACGTGACCCCTCACGGACTGACCACCTCAGATCCGAAAGTCCACCCCCGAGAGACTTCCAGGCAAGGCCGCTAAGGCACCAAGCTGCGGATGGCGCGGGCAAGTAGCCTCATGGGTTGGTGGGTCGTTGGTGGTCGCGGTGCTCTGTGACTGCTTCGGTGTAGTCCATGGTCGATAGATCGTCTTCGGTGATCCCAAGGTCGTACATCTGCAATCTCACCGCTTCAAGTGCGGCCGGAAGCTGATCGAGGCTATCAACGATCGTCTCGATCTCCAGGAAAGTACCGTCCAGTTCGGGGACAGTAACCATGGTTGCCAGCATGGCGCGTCCCCTCGCTTGAAACTGCCAATTGGTGCAGTACTTCTCGAATGAGATGTACGGGTTGTAACCAAGACTCCTCAGGATGGTGTCGATCGCCTCCGCGTCGGCGACTTCTGTCTCGTCCTCGGGCTTGGAATGGCTGGCCTCGTCCACCATGGGCGATTTGTGGGTCAGCAGAACGTGACGTCCCTCGTTGCTGGTCACCGTGCGGACGCGCAGCTCACGGCCGATGGCAGTGAGGGAGCGGTCCAAGCTGTCGTAGTAGGTGTCGCGGTAGATGGTGGTTGCGCTCGTGGCCTGATGATCGTACGCGGCCGAACTGCGAGCCATCACCCTCACCCCCTGGAGATGACCATGCACAACACGATCCATGACCAGACGCGCGACATCCACGACAGCACCGAGTACGTCACGCCTCGGCCGGTCCGTTTCGCCCAAGGCTGGATGTTCATCCAAGCCTTCCTCGGGCTCATCGCCAGCGTCCTGCTGGTGGCCCTGCTGGCACCGGCCGGTCCACTCACGGGCCAACCGGGTCAACACGGGGCAGCGTAGCCCCAAAACCCCAGGTCAACCCCCTGATTGTGGAAAACCCAACGTCCTCCACAGAATCCCGTTCGCTCCCCCGCCGCCCCGGCGCGACTAACCACACTCGCGCCATGAACTCCGTCCGCAAAGCAAGACCGAAAGCCTCGCCCGTCCGCCGTCTCCTCAAGCCGACCAGGGGAGCCCTGACGGCACTTGCGCTGCTCCTCACCGCCGCGATGATCTTGCTCCCGACTGCCCCCGCAAGGGCCTCTCCACCCACCTGGCGCTGGCCGTTGGACGGGCATCCCCGCATCCTTCGCCGCTTCGCCCCACCGCCGGAGCCATGGCTCGCCGGACACCGCGGCGTCGACCTGGCCGCTCCCACAGCCACCCCGGTCCTGGCGGCGGGCCCGGGCACGGTCCGCTTCGCCGGCCCCGTAGCGGGAAAGGGCGTGGTCACCGTCGAGCACGAGGGCGGCCTGCGTACGACGTACCTCCCTGTCGAAGCGTCGGTACGCCGAGGCCAACCCGTCGCCTCAGGAGCCAGACTCGGCGTCATTGAAGCCTCGACTGGCCACTGCCAGGAGTCCTGCCTGCACTGGGGCCTTCGCCGCGGCACCGACTACCTCGATCCCCTCCTGCTCCTAGGCCACGCCCCCATCCGCCTCCTCCCCCACTGGCCCATAGACAACAACGCCCTCAAGCCCCCAGACGAGGGCGCCCTCGGGCCCCCAGGCGAGAGCACCCTCGGGCAGATGGCGGCCCGAAACGAGATCACCCACCCCCTCAACCAGCAACAGTCAAGATCCCAATCAGCTCCCCGCCCTCTACAACCGAGGGAACCCAAAGCCCTCGGCACCGCCCCAGCCTGGCCCGCCCTGACTGCGAGCACTGCACCACCGCCCCCTCACGACGGCTCGCCAAAGGAGCAGCCACCACCCCTGACGATCCCGAACCTCACCACGCCGACCGCCTCAAGCCGTCGGACTGAGCCCGCCGCCCCTCAGGCCACGAAACTCGGTTTGCTGACCCGCTCAGCCTCGACTCCCGCGGCACCTGCCATCGGCCTGGGCGCACTGTTCGGGATGGCCCTCCTGATCACAGCCCTACGCCGTCACGGACGTACTCGGACGACCCAGCACACTCACAGGGGCCAACACCGCAGACGTCGCCACAGGAGAAGACCCCGAAAGCACCGGCACCCGCCATCGCGATGAGAGGAAAGGCCCCAAACAACGAGCAGCCCCATCAACGCAGAGCCCAACACCGATCAGCTACACCACCACGCATGAGCAAGGAGCAAGGAACAAGGAACAACGTTCACATCAACATCAAGACGCGGCCCAACGAGGTCGACCAGCACCAAGGAGGAGATTCAACAGAGCCGGCAGGGGACCGGAAGATCGATCAGGAGCGCACCCGATCACCACGTCCCTACCATCAGGCCCTCGGATGCGCCTGCCGATACGCCGCCCTCAGACGCTCAATCGAGACATGCGTGTAAATCTGCGTGGTGTTCAGCGACGCGTGCCCAAGCAACTCCTGGACACTCCGCAGATCCGCACCGCCCTCGAGCAGGTGGGTCGCCGCGCTGTGCCGCAACCCATGCGGCCCCATGTCCGGGACCCCGTCCACCTGAGCCAACCTCGCATGCACCACTCGCCGAACGGTCCCCGCGTCGATCCGCCCGCCCCGTACCCCGAGGAAGAGCGCAGCACCTGACCGAGCCCGCACCCACAACGGCCGCCCGTGAATGCACCACCTGTCCAACGCCCGGAGAGCAGGCAACCCAAACGGCACAGACCGTTCCTTACGCCCCTTGCCCAACACCTTGATGACGTGCCGATCCCGATCCACATCATCGACATCGAGCGCACACAACTCACTCACCCGCACGCCAGTGGCGTACAGCAGCTCAAGAATGGCCTGGTCCCGCAATTCCTTGGGTTCCTCCGTCGAAGGAACCTCAAGGACGGCCTGCGCCTGCTCCTGATCGAGCACGGAAGGCAACGGCCGTGCTGCCTTGGCACTTCCCAGCAGCAAACCAGGATCCGCAGCCAGCCAGCCGCGGCGATGGCAGTAAGCGGTAAAGGTACGAACGCACGCAGTCCGCCGCGCCAAGGTAGCCCGCGCCTTCCCTGCGCGATGCTGCTCCGCCAGCCACTCTCGCAGCACCCGGATGTCCAGCTCCTCGAGCCGCCCATCCACGTGATCAAGCAGCGAGTTCACATCAGTCAGATATGCACGCACGGTGTGCGATGAAAGGTCCCTTTCAAACCGCAGGTGCCGACCGAACTCCGCCACCACTTCATCCCGACCAACACCCCCATTCGTCCCCATACCGGCGTCTTCCCCCGCGCTCCCGCTCACAGCCACCTCGCCACCGCCCCGGATAGTGCCATCACTCGAGAACCACCATCTCGTCAGTTACCAATGCCTCGCAATCACCACCGACCGCCGCCTCACTAGCCGCGCTCACCGTCAAAGAAGGCACTGGGCGCTACTCCATGACGACCCGAGCGACTGGTGCGGCGCCATCGCCGACGCGCCGCACCCGGCGACGCGCCACGGCGCCGCCGCCAACGCGCCGCCCTGGCCGTCATGGAGTAGCGCCAGGGCGGTCGCCCTCAGGACCTGGCCGGTGGTCTTACGGATTTGACCAAACGTCATCCCAAGGAAGCCTCGTCGAACGCACTCCTCGAGCGAGCCGAACGCCCCGCAGGACCGGCTGATCATTCCTCGTCTGCCCGGACTCCCCATGCTCTAGCCTCAAGTCCTTCGGACCTGTCCAAACGCCCTTCTCAGCCGTGATGGCCTTTGCCCAGCCTCAAGTCTTTGCGGCCTATCCAGATATCCCTCTCAGCCGTAATGGCCCTTGCCCAGCCTCAACGGCCCTCCTCCCAGGTAAGACCGGGCGTCTCGAGGCGCGGGAGGTCGTCGTCGGGGAACGGAGGTTCTTCGGTTGGGTCGGGCGCTGGCCTGGGCGGCGGTTCGAGGACGGCGGAATCTGGGGCTTTGCGGTAGGAGGCCGTTTGCCTGCGCAGGCGCCAGCCGTTCGTTGTGCGTTCTATGTAGCCTGCGGCGGCTAGGCCGCCCAGGGCGCTCAGGGCGGCGTCCAGGCTTATGCCTGCGGCGACCGCAATCGACGCTGGGCCGGCGCCGCCTCGGGAAGGGATCGCGTCCAGGACCTTGCGGGTGGTCTCGTTAAGTTTGTCTCTGGGGACCGCCGGGGGCCGGCTCTGAGGGGCCAGATCGTCGCCTATTACGCCTACGAGGTCGATCATTTCCTCTGGCGAGGTGACGCATACGGCCTTACGTTCGCGCAGGAGCTTGTGGCAGCCCGCTGACACGCCTGACGTGATCGGGCCGGGGACTGCGCCCAGGTGCCTGTTGAGGGACAGGGCGTGGGCGGCTGTGTTGAGGGCCCCGCTGCGCAGGGCTGCTTCCACCACCACCGTGCCTCTCGACAGGGCGGCTATCAGGCGGTTTCTGATCAGGAAACGGGCTCGGGTGGGATGGACACCGGGCGGGCACTCGCTGATCACGACGCCCTGGCCTCTGACGGCGGCGAACAACGTGTCGTGATCCGCCGGATAGCAGACGTCCACGCCGCAGGCCAGGACGACCACCGTTGGCGAGTCGGCGGCCAGGGCGCCTCTGTGGGCCGCGCCGTCCACGCCGAAAGCGCCTCCAGACACCACGGTCCAGCCTGCTTCGCTCAGACCGACACCGAACTCGGCAGCGATGTGGGTGCCGTACGACGTGGCGGCTCTGGCTCCCACCACCGCGACGGATTTGAGGCAGGAGAAGCGCAGGTCGGCCGTACCGTGGAGCCACAGGCCCAAGGGACGGCCGGGGCCCAGTTGGTCTAGCTGGGTGGGCCACTCGGAGCTGCCGGGGATGATCAATCTGGCTCCGGACTTCTCTCCGGCTTCGAGGTCTGCTGCCGGATTGGCGGCGGCCAAGCGGGCGTGCCAGGCGTTCAGGCGGGCAGCCAGGTCGGGTGCACGGTCTTGCTGGGCTTCGCGGGCTCGCTGGGCCTCCTGGGCCGTGAACTCGGGCGGCAGTGCGCGTGCGCGAATCGCCTCCACTGCCGCTGGAGCGCCGTACTGCATTACCAGGCGGCCCATGACGGGGTCCCCGACGTCGGCGGCCCTCATAAGAGCGGCTCTGGCCTCAGCCTCGGTCTGGTTCTGGTTCTGGAGCTGGGCTTGGGATTCCGCTTGCGCTTGGGGTTGGGGTTGCACTGCGCCTGTGCCGCTCGCGGTGGCGGTGGCAGTGTTCGCGCCGCTGCCGCTGCCAGCCGCAGCGGCAGCGACGGGGTGTGCCCACATGCCGGTGGCGGTGCTGGTGTCTGTGACGACGGCGGACGTGGTGCGGCTGCCGGTTTGGGTGACGGGGGAAGCGGCGCTGGCGGTGACGGTCGAAACGTCGCTGGCGGTGACGGTCGAAGCGTCGCTATGAGTGATGGTGCCGGCGGCGGGGCTGGGCCTCGTCCCGATCGGGGTGGCTTCTGGGGAACCGCTCGCAACGGTGCCTTCCGCAAGGGTGCCGGTGCCGCTGTTGTCCGGAGTCGAGGCGGGCAAGGCCGCTGTCGAAGTCGCCCCAGGAACAGCAGTTGGTTGAGGTAGTAGGGGCTTGTGTGCTTCTCGGGGTGGGGCGGACATCAGGGCTCCTAAAAGGGTGCAGGGCTGGAGGAGGTGGTGGTGAGGGTCGCTTTTGGGGCTCTGCGTGAGTCAATGGGTGTCGGCGTCACGAGTGCACTCCGAGCCAGAAGCCGAGGGCGGCGTTGGTTTCGTCCTGCTCCGGAGTGTCTTTGTCGGCCAGGTCGGCGAGGGTCCAGGCGACGCGCACGACCCGGTCCAGGCCGCGGGCGGTAAGGGTGCCCGAGTCCAGGCAGGACGTCATGGGCTTCATGGCCTCGCTGGATGGCCGGTAGTCCGAATGGAGGAGGGATGAGGGGATTTCGGCGTTCGTACGCCAAGGGGTGCCGGCCAGACGCTTGGCGGCTCGTTCGCGGGCCACGAGCACGCGTTCGGCCACCGCCTTGCTCGTCTCCACGAACTGGCGGTCGGCCAGGAGTTCGCGTCTGGACGAGCGGACCACGGTGACCTTCATGTCGATGCGGTCGAGGAGCGGGCCGGAGAGCCTGCCCAGGTAGCGGCGCCGGATCGTGGGGGTGCACTTACAGGTCTCACCCTGATCCTCCGTCTGGGCGCAGGGGCAGGGGTTGGCGGCCAGCACCAGCATGAACCTCGCCGGGAACGTGACCGAGCCCGCCGATCTGGAGACCGTCACGCGGCCGGACTCCAGCGGCTGCCGCAGGGAGTCGAGCACGTGGCGAGGGAACTCCGGGGCCTCGTCCAGGAAGAGGACGCCCCTGTGGGCGAGGGAGACCGCCCCCGGACGCACGACCGCGCTGCCGCCGCCGATGATCGCGGCTGACGTCGCCGTGTGATGCGGGGCGACGAACGGGGGCCTGCTCATCATGGGTGCGTTCGGCGGCAGGACGCCCGCCACCGAGTGGATGGCCGTGACCTCCAGGGCATGGTCGAGCTCCAGGTCCGGCAGGAGGGTGGGCAGCCGCTCGGCCAGCATGGTCTTGCCGGTGCCCGGTGGGCCGAGCATCCAGAGGTTGTGGCCGCCTGCCGCGCACACTTCGAGTGCCCGGCGGGCGACCGGCTGGCCCACCACGTCCGCCAGGTCCACTGCCGGGTCGACGGCGGACCTGGGCGGCTCCGCGCCCTCCTCGACCCGGGGCTCCAGCGCCTCTTCTCCCTTGCGCAGCCATTCCACGAGCTGGCGCAAGTGCGCCACCGGAACCACCTTCACGTTGGGCACCAGGCCGGCCTCGGCTGAGTTCGCGGAGGGGACGACAACTGTGACGTCCCCGTGTTTGGCCGCCCCGAGAATGGAGGGCAGCACACCGCGTACGGGCCGTATGCGGCCGTCGAGGCCGAGCTCGCCCAGGAAGAACAGCTCCGCGATGCGTTCGGCGGGGATCACTCCGGCAGCGCTCAGGATGGCCACTGCTACGGCCAGATCGAACTGAGATCCTCGCTTGGGGAGGCTGGCTGGGACAAGACTGACGATGATGCGTGCGTCGGGCCAGGGATAGCTGCTGTTGACCGTGGCGGACCTTACCCGGTCGCGGGCTTCGCTGAGCGCCGTGTCGGGGAGGCCGATGAGGTGGATGCCTGCCAGGCCGTTGCCCACGTCGGCCTCCACCTCGACGGTGCGGCCCGTGACTCCGATCACGGCCACGCTGCGGGTGCGGGCCACGGCCATCTAGATCGCCCCCCGTACGTGGTTGAGGGCGAAGTCACCGGCGAAGCGCTCGAGGGCGATCACATCCACTCGTACGGCGTCGAACCTGCTCGGCTGAGTGGCCAGCCACCTGGCCGCGAGCATCCGGAGCCGAGCCAGCTTGGCCGGGCTCACGGACTCCAGGGCTGTGCCGTGGGATCTGCCGGATCGGGTTTTGACCTCGACGACGACCAGGTTGGGGCCGTCTTCGGCGATGATGTCGATCTCGCCGTGGCGGCAGCGCCAATTACGGTCGATGATCTTCATTCCCTGGGCCTCCAGGTAGGTCACGGCTACCTGTTCGCCTTGTTTGCCGAGCTCTAGGTCGTGCTTCGCGGCCATGTGCCACCTCCGTCGGTCCGCTCGTGGTCCGGGCACTGACCTTCGCGGATGAGGAGCGGTGGAGGAGGGGCCGAATGGGGTTCTGGGGATAAGGGGGGTGGGTTACCAGTTGGTTGTGGATGGCGACTCAAGGGCCCTGGGGACGTGCGCCATATGACGGGCGCTGTCGGTGCCGGCTCACGGATGGCGGATGCAGCAGAATGCGGCGGAATGCAGCGGAATATGACGGACGTTGGGGTCCGTGGTGCTGGTCCTTGCCGGTGTTCAGATGCAGAGGCGGCGTGCAGGGCGCTGGCTCACGCCCGATGTGCGCATCTCTGGCTCTCGGGCGTGGTGTGCGCGTAAGGGCATGCGGGGTCCCGCGTGTTGACGGATCGGGGCACACGGGATCGCGGGCATTGAGCGCTCGGGCACACGGGATCGCGGGCATTGAGCGCTCGGGCACACGGGATCGCGGGCGTTGAGCGCTCGGGCACACGGGATCGCGGGCGTTGAGCGCTCGGGCACACGGGATCGCGGGCGTTGAGCGCTCGGGCACACGGGATCGCGGGCGTT
>NZ_JBITMP010000019.1:0-101579 GCF_044466425.1 Nonomuraea sp. NPDC049400 | reverse complement strand
CGTTGAGCGCTCGGGCACACGGGGTCGCGGGCGTTGAGCGCTCGGGCACACGGGGTCGCGGGCGTTGAGCGCTCAGGCATGCAATCGGACCGTCATGACGGCGCTTCCGAGCGGGTACGCGAGGCCTGAGCAGCCTACGAAAGGGCCGGTACTCATCCCCCGAGAGCACCGGGCGCGCGCGTGAACAAGCCAGCGCCCCTACGAAGGAAGAAGGAAGAGGGCGCGTGGAGACGATACCCAGGGCGGAGCCGCCGGGCCCAGGCCGTTACCCCGAGAACCCCTCCTTGGGCATCTCCAGGTCCGCCTTGGCCAGCTCCTCCACGTTCACATCCTTAAACGTGACCACCCGCACGTTCTTCACGAACCGCGCCGGTCGATACATGTCCCACACCCAGGCGTCCTGCATCTTCACGTCGAAGAAGACGTCGCCGTTCTCCGCGGTACGGACGTCGAGATCGACCGAGTTGGTCAGATAGAACCGCCGCTCAGTCTCCACCACGTATGTGAACAAACCGACGACATCTCGGTATTCGCGGTAAAGCTGCAGCTCCATCTCGGTTTCGTACTTTTCGAGATCTTCTGCGCTCATCGCGGTCCTCCTGTCGTACCGGTCCCCCGGTTTGCCTGGTCAGGCAACCCCGGCCCCCATTTCATTTTCACCCATCTCCCTCGCCACCGTGACGAAGGAGTAACGGTGATCAGGACACGGACCGTGCGTTTCCAGCGCCAGCCGATGTCCTGGTGTGACATACCCCTTGTGCTCCGCGAAGCCGTACTGCGGGTAACGCTCGTCGAGCGCGACCATGAGGCGGTCTCGAGTCACCTTGGCCACGATCGACGCGGCCGCCACGCATGCGGCCACCTGATCCCCCTTCCACACGGCCAAAGACGGCGCCGGCAGCCCCGGCACCGGGAAGCCGTCCGTCAAGATGTACTCCGGATCACAAGGCAACTGTGCGACAGCTCGCCGCATTCCTGAGACGTTGCATTTGTGAAGACCTTTAGCGTCGATCTCCCCCGGCGGAATGATCACGATGCCGACGTGCGAGACACGGACGATCTGGTCGTAGAGGCGTTCGCGCACCGCCGGGGCCAGCAGTTTCGAGTCGCCGAGGCCGTCGATCTGCCTGCGCAGGATCACGGCCGCGACGACGAGCGGACCCGCGCAGGCGCCGCGGCCGGCCTCATCGACGCCAGCGATGGGGGTGAGGCCGCGGCGGGCGAGCGCCCGCTCATAGGCGTAGAGGCCGGAATCGCGCCGGACGACGCTCGGTCGAGGACGGAACGCAACTGTCATGACAGAGGCAGCGTACGCCCCATACGCCGCGAACCGCGACTGGAAGCGACCGCTACTTGACCTTGTCGAAGGTGTCAGGACGGGAGAAGAGATAGCCTCGCGACAGCGGCCAGTAACGCACCACGGCCTTGCCGATCACGTCGTTCTCCGAGATGAACCCGCCTCCGGGCTCCTCCATGTGGGCCCGCGAGTCGGCCGAGGCGCTGCGGTGGTCCCCCATCAGCCAGAGCTTGCCTGCGGGCACGGTGACGTTGAACTTATCGCCGGAAGCGTAATCGCCTGGGTACAGGTAGGAAGACTCGTCCAGCGGCGTGCCGTTGACGGTGATGCGCTTCTTGGAGTCGCAGCACACCACCTTGTCGCCGCCGATGCCGATGACCCGCTTGATGGTGTCTTCACCGTTGTTCCAGCCCTTGAACACCACGATGTCGCCCCGGTCGGGCTTGCCCGCGAGCTTGTTGACGAAGACCCGGTCGTTGATCAGCAGGGTGTTCTCCATCGACACGGACGGGATGTAGAACGAGCCGACCACGAACGCCTGCAGCAGCAGCGCGATGCCCACGCCCAGGACCAACAGCAGGACGGTCTCGCGGAAGCCGCCCTTTTTCTTCTCTTTCCCCACGCCCTCCGCCTTCTTGGTGACGGCCATCAACGCCTCCTGCGCCAGCGGCGACGAATCAGAACCAAGGGTACGGCCAGCCCGAACCCGGCGATCATCGGGACGGACCCGCCGAGCGCCTGGAGCGCGGGCTGCGCGAACGTATCGGGAATGTCGATCGAGGACGCCCGGTTGAACGGCCAGACGATCACGAAGGCGCGCCCGACAACCTGACTGACGGGAATGGAGCCGCCACCCGCGTCACCGGTATGGGAGCGGGAGTCGAGCGAGACCGACCGGTGGTCGCCCATCACCCAGAGCCGCCCTTCCGGCACCGTGATGTTGAAGAACCTGTCGGACGGCACGTTACCCGGATAGAGATAGCTCTCCTCATCGATGGGCGTGCCGTTGACCGTGATGCGTCCCTTGGAGTCGCAGCACTTGACGTGGTCGCCCCCGACGCCGATGACCCGCTTGATGTAGTCCTTCTCGCCGGGCACGAGACCGAACGCCGTGCCGACCCACCGGAAGAACGCCGCGACCGGGTTGGACGGCTCCTCCATCTGGAACTCGCCGTCCCAGGAGTCGACGCCGGAGAACACCACCACATCGCCGCGCTCGATGTCACGGGTGTGGTAGACGAGCTTGTTGACCAGGACCCTGTCGTTCTTGAGCAGGGTGTTTTCCATCGACTCCGACGGAATGTAGAAGGCCTGGACCACAAACGTCTTGATGATCAGGGCCAGCACCAGTGCGACGACGACAAGAACGGGAAGCTCTTTCCAGAACGACCCCTTCTTCTCCTTTTTCCCATCTTTTGCTGGCTTCTGAGTCTCTTCGGCGACCACGTCCACCTCGTCCTCGACAGGGCGGCGCGCAGCGCCGTACTCCTGGCTCTCGCTAGTCATCGCTGACGAGCCTAGATGATGCATCGGCTCGACAAGCCTCGACCGACGTTACACCCACGCACGAGTCGCTCCACATAAAGGAAACGGCCCTGTAAAGCCGAATGGCCCGCGCGAAGGGCGCGGGCCATGGGATAGACCAGGTTACTTCGCGGCCGTGGTCTCGCGCTTCTCGCGGATGCGGGCGGCCTTGCCGCGCAGGTCACGCATGTAGTAGAGCTTGGCGCGACGCACGTCGCCGCGGGTCACGAGCGCGATCTTCTCGATGACCGGGCTGTGCACGGGGAAGGTACGCTCGACGCCGACGCCGTAGCTGACCTTGCGGACCGTGAAGGTCTCGCGGGCGCCGCTGCCCTGCCTGCGCAGCACGAAGCCCTTGAAGACCTGGATACGGGAGCGGTTTCCTTCGACGACTCGTACGTGAACCTCGAGCGTGTCACCGGGGCGGAAATCCGGCACGTCGCTGCGCAGGGTCGCCTTCTCGAGCTCCTGGATCTTCGTGTGCATGAGAGCTGTCCTCAAGTCCTCGTGAGCACGCGGAGGTCCACCCGGCCGTGGCTCGCGGCGGACACGCCTGCTGATGTGGTGAGCCCGGGACCGTTTCCCGGGCATGACGGACCAACCGAATGACGGTTGGCAGCGATTCAGTTTGCCATATCTTCCGGCCCGACGCGAAACGACAGCTCATCGAGGAGCTTCCTGTCGTGCTTGTCGAGCGTCTCGGGGTCGAGCGCCGCCGCCAGCTCCGGCCTGTTCAGCACGGTACGGCGCAGCGCCTGATCCCGCCGCCATCTGGCGATTTTTCCGTGATGCCCGGACAGCAGCACCTCGGGCACCTCGTGCCCTCGCCAGACAGGCGGCTTCGTGTAGACGGGACCTTCCACCAGATTCCTCATGGAACCGGGCGCGAAGGAGTCGTCCACGACCGACTGGGCGTTGCCCAGCACACCGGGCAGCAGCCTGCCGATGGCCTCGACCATGACCAGCACCGCCACCTCGCCGCCGGCCAGCACGTAGTCGCCGATGCTGACCTCGTCCACGCGCAACCGCGAGCCGTACTCGGCGATGACACGCGAGTCGATGCCTTCGTATCGTCCGCACGCGAACAGCAGCCACGGCTCCCCCGCCAGCTCCTGCGCCAGCTCCTGGGTGAACGGCCGCCCGCTCGGCGTCGGCACGATCATCCGCGGCGCGCCGTCCCCGATCACGGAGTCGACGGCCTCGCCCCACACTTCGGGCTTCATGACCATGCCGGGCCCCCCGCCGTAAGGGGTGTCGTCCACGGTCTTGTGCAGGTCGTGGGTCCAGTCTCGGAGCTGGTGTACGCGTACGTCGAGCGTGCCGCGCTCGCGGGCCTTGCCGATCAGCGAGACGTCGAGCGGCGCGAAGTACTCGGGAAAGATCGTGATGATGTCGAGCCGCATCACAGAAGGCCCTCTGGCGGATCGACGACCAGCCGGCCGGCCTCCAGGTCGATCTCGGGCACCAGCGCCTTGACGAACGGGATGAGCGCCTCCTCCGCCCCGCTCCTCCGCACCACCAGCAGATCCTGGCCGTGGTGCAGGACGTCGGTGACCTCGCCCACGGGCTCTCCCGAGGCGGTCTCCACCGCCAGGCCGATGAGCTCGTGATCGTGGAACTCGTCCGGGTCGTCCGACGGCGCCACGTCGGACGAGTCGATGACCAGCATGGTGCCCCGCAGCTCCTCGGCCGCGTCGCGGTCGTCGACGCCCTCCAACGACAGCAGCAGGATGCCCTTGTGCCAGCGGCCACCCGCGACGACGAGCGGCCCCCTGTCGCGGGGATCCGTCGCGACCGACGTGCCCACGGCGAAGCGCAGCTCGGGATCGTCGGTGAGCACCTCGACGGTCACGTCACCGCGTACCCCGTGTGGACGGCCGATCCGGCCGACGACCAGCTGCAACATGAACTCCTAACGCAAGCGCCCCCACCGGCCGGCAAAGCCGATGAGGGCGCGGAAACCTGACGCTAACGGACTGTTTCGTGCAGGTCGAGCAGATCGACCCGTACGTACTTCCCGTCGGCCAGGGCGTTCACAACGGTGCGCAGCGCCTTGGCGGTGCGCCCGCCGCGTCCGATGACCTTGCCCAGGTCCTCGGGGTGCACCCGGACCTCCAGGACGCGCCCGCTGCGAATGCGGCGTGCGCGGACCCGGACATCGTCTGGATGTTCGACGATGCCCTTAACGAGGTGCTCGAGAGCCTCCTCGAGCACGTCAGGCCTCGCCCTCGGTCTGGGTCTCGGCGGGGGCCTCGGCCTCTTCCTTCTTCTTGGCCTTCTTCGGCGTGGTGGCGGCCGTGCCGGTGTCGCCACCGGACAGCGCCTCCTTGGCCGCGGCCTCGTAGACGGCGTGACGGTCAGGCGCGGGCTCGGCGACCTTCAGCGGCGCCGGGGCGGGCTCGCCCTTGAACTTCTGCCAGTCACCGGTGAGCTTGAGCAGCTTGAGCACGGGCTCGGTCGGCTGCGCGCCGACACTCAGCCAGTAGGCCGCACGCTCAGCGTTGACCTCGATGCGCGAAGGGTTTTCCTTCGGGTGGTACAGGCCGATCTCCTCGATCGCCCGGCCGTCACGCTTGGTGCGGCTGTCGGCGACGACGATACGGTATTGAGCGTTGCGGATCATGCCGAGCCGCTTGAGCTTGATCTTGACTGCCACGGGTGTGGTCTCTCCTGCATTCGAGCGTGGGTGAACGGCATCTCGCCGAGTGGGGCACGACGGGACGACGCTCCAGGGACAAACGTGTCCGGCGGGAGGTGAGAGGGCACCCGCCTGGTCACGGTGTTCCAACATGTCATTGTGCCAGATCGACGGCACTGCCAGCGACGTCCCTCCACGGCGCGCCGCGCCGTCCGCGCCCGAACTCCTCCGGGCGGCGGGCCACCTCCCGCGCGAGGGGCCTGTGCGAACGCGTGCCGTCGACGTGCAACGTACGCGGCGCACCACGCGAACGCTGATCCAGCAGGCACAACAGTCCGCGCGGCACACCACCGCGTGCGCACCGGACTGCGGGCATGCCACGGCCCGCATGGCTGCCGCAAAAGCACCCAACTCAGGCGGGGCTCCTGCGCGAAAAGGCCGTGTGGCGGTGGCCTGCCAGAAAACAGGCCACCGCAGAGGTTGAAGCAGCGCAAAGGCGAGCCCGCGCGGAAGGTGGGCCACCGCGAAAGTGGGCCACCGCGAAAGTGGGCCACCGCGAAGGTAAGGCAGCCCGAAGGCGAGCCACCGCGAAGTGGGCCGCGTGAAACCGCGGGGCCAGTCCCAAGGCGACCCGCCGGAAAGTGGCCCGCCGGAAAATGGGCCGCCGGGACGCAGGTCCCGGCGGTGGTCAGTTCTGGCCGGGCAGCCGGAGCTTGGAGGGGTCGAAGCCCGGAGGCAGCTCCATGCCCGGAGGCAGCTTGCCACCCAGATTGCCCAGCACCCCGCCCTTCTTGGGCGCGCCGTCGGCGGGACCGTCGGCGGGGCCGTCGGCGGCGGCCTTGCCGAGTGCGGCCTTGCGCGGGTCGCCGCTGACGCGCCGCCCCTTCTTGGCCTTCTTCTGCGCCTTGGCGGCCTTGCCACGACCACCCGGCATGCCGGGAATGCCCATGCCGCCCGCCATCCGCTTCATCATCTTCTGCGCGTCGAAGAAACGGGTGACGAGGTTGCTCACGGCGCTGACCGAGACGCCGGAGCCGGCCGCGATGCGGGCGCGGCGCGAGCCGTTGATGATCTTGGGATCCTGGCGCTCCGCGGGCGTCATCGAACGGATGATGGCGGCGATGCGGTCAAGGTCGCGGTCGTCGATGGAGTTGAGCTGGTCGCGCATCTGCCCCATGCCGGGCATCATGCCCAGCAGGTTTTTGATCGGCCCCATCTTCTGGACCATCATCATCTGCTCGAGGAAGTCCTCGAGCGTGAAGTTTTCGCCCGACGTGAGCTTGGTCGCCATCTTGGCGGCCTGCTCCTCGTCGAACGTCTTCTGGGCCTGCTCGATCAGGGTGAGGATGTCACCCATGTCGAGGATGCGGGAGGCCATCCGGTCGGGGTGGAAGGCGTCGAAGTCTTCCAGCTTCTCGCCCGTGGAGGCGAACATGATCGGCCGGCCGGTGATGTGGCGGACCGAGAGGGCGGCGCCGCCTCGGGCGTCGCCGTCGAGCTTGGTCAGCACGACCCCGTCGAAGCCGACGCCCTCCATGAACGCCTGCGCCGTCGTGACGGCGTCCTGACCGATCATGGCGTCGACCACGAACAGGACCTCGTCGGGCGAGACCGCGTCGCGGATGTCGGCGGCCTGCTTCATCATCTCCTGGTCGATGCCCAGGCGGCCGGCGGTGTCGATGATGACGACGTCGTGCTGCAGGCGCTTGGCCTCGTCGACCGACCTGCGGGCGACCTCGATCGGGTCGCCCACGCCGTTGCCCGGCTCGGGGGCGTAGACCGCGACCTGGGCGCGCTCGCCCACGACCTGCAGCTGCTGGACGGCGTTGGGCCGCTGCAGGTCGGCGGCGACCAGCAGCGGCGCGTGGCCCTGCTCGCGCAGCCACTTGGCCAGCTTGCCCGCCAGCGTCGTCTTGCCCGAGCCCTGTAGACCCGCGAGCATGATGACGCTCGGCGGCGTCTTGGCGAAGCGGAGCCTGCGGGTCTCCCCGCCGAGGATCGCGATCAGCTCGTCATTGACGATCTTGACGACCTGCTGCGCCGGGTTGAGCGCCTGGGAGACCTCGGCTCCGCGGGCGCGCTCCTTGACCTGGGCGACGAACGCCTTGACCACCGGGAGCGCGACATCGGCCTCCAACAGGGCGATGCGGATCTCGCGGGTGGTGGCGTCGATGTCGGCATCGGACAGCCGGCCCTTGGACCGGAGGGAGGAGAAGACCGATGTCAACCGGTCGGAAAGCGTCTCGAACACGTGGTTGGCCAGTCCTCGAAGCGAATGAACGTCTAAGACTCCAGCCTATCCGCTCCTCTAGCCGCTCCAGCCTGGCACGGCCATGCGGACTGTGAGCGCGTGCTCGACGAGGTTGATCAACGCCGCCTTGACCGAGTCCTTCGACCTGGCGTCCAGGCGCACCATCGGGATGTGCGGCGCCAGGGTGAGCGCGTCGCGCACCTCGGCGTCGCTGTGGGCGTACTGGCCGTCCCAGCCGTTCACCCCCACGATGAACGGCAGCTGGGCCTCCTCGAAGTAGTCGATCGCCGGGAAACTGTCCGCCAGGCGCCGGGTGTCCACGAGCACGACCGCGCCGATCGCGCCGCGTACCAGGTCGTCCCACATGAACCAGAACCGGTGCTGCCCGGGCGTGCCGAACAGGTAGAGGATCAGGTCACGGTCGAGCGAGACGCGGCCGAAGTCCATGGCCACGGTCGTGGTCGACTTCAGGGGCGTCATGCCCAGGTCGTCGATGCCCTTGGAGGCGTCGGTCATGACGGCCTCCGTGGTCAACGGCATGATCTCCGACACCGCGCCGACGAACGTCGTCTTGCCCACTCCGAATCCGCCGGCGACGACGATCTTCGTCGAGGTCAAACCGGGGCTAGAGCCTGCGAAGTCCACTGAGCACCCTTTCCAGCAGGTTGACGTCCGGCCTACCCGCATCCAGCTGCGGCTGATGCACCCGAACCAGGCCTTCTGCCGCCATATCCGCGATCAGAACACGCACCACACCGAGCGGGATCCGCAACAGCGCCGAGACCTCGGCCACCGACCTGACCTGCAGGCACAGCTGGCTGATCGCTTTGTACTCGGGGGTGATGTGCGAGAACTCCCTGTGCTCGGCGGTCGCCGAGGAAACCAGGGCCTCCATGGCCAGCTTGACCTTGGGCGCGGTCCGCCCGCCCGTGACGGCGTAGGGCCGTACCGGCGAGGCGGGGTCAGAGCTGGGGGGCGACGGTGGCGGCTGCCAGCTAGGCGGTGGAGGCTGCCAGTTCCCGCTGTTCTGGGAGTCCCAGGTACCGCTGTTCTGGGAGTCCCAGGTACCGCTGTTATGGGAATCCCAGGTACCGCTGTTATGGGAGTCCCAGCCCCCGCTGTTCCATCTGGGATCTGTCACCTACATCACCTGGTCTGGCTGGCGCGCAGCTCCGCGCGCACAGCCGGGGTAAGCACCTGACCGGCGCGATCAACCATCAGCGTCATCTGGTACGCCACCAAACCCATGTCACAGTCCGGGGCAGCCAGCACCGCCAAACACGAACCATCACTGATCGACATGATCAGCATCAGCCCGCCTTGCATCTCCACAATCGTCTGATTGACCGCACCACCCTCGAACACCCTGGCCGCACCCTGCGTCAGACTCACCAGACCCGACGCGATCGCAGCCAACTGATCAGCCCGGTCAGCCGGAAACCCCGACGAGGCCGCCAACGGCAACCCGTCCGACGAGACGACCACCGCGTGCGCGACGCCTGGGACCGTGCTGACGAAGTCGGTGATCAACCAGTCCACCCCACGTGCCGACTGGCTCAAGTCATTCATGCGCGCTCATCCCTGCTTTCAACACTTCTCGGACCGGAGGGATAGGCCCTGCCCTCGCTGATGTCGTCACGTGCCGCCCTGAACCCCTGCTGGAAGCTCGAAAGCCGGCTGCGCACCCGCTCCGGCGACACCGACGGCATGGGGGCGACCCCCTTGGGGGCCGAGACGGTGTCGGCGGAGCCGGGCACCAGGTTCGCCTTCGGCACCCGCTTGGGCAGGCCTGCCGCCGTCTGACCGTCACGTACGGGCTCCGCGGCCGCCTCCGCCGCGCTCCATCCCGCGTCGGCCTTGGCCGAGCCCCAGGTGGCGCTGCTCTCGCTGCCGTGGTCGAACCAGGCCGACTCGACCGAGGCGAAGATCGGGAGGTATTCGTCGCCTGCGGGCTTCACGGCTGGGATGGGGCCGGTCGCCGCGGACTCGGTCTCGGGGAAGTCGTACCGCGGCTGCCCCATGTCCATCTGGTCGCCGCTGAAGGAGGACCGCCTCGGCAAGGGGTTGTTGTCGGGCTCCCAATCGCCTGGCCGGCTGTTGGAGTTGCGCGACGGCACCCAGACGTCTGAGGTGTCGTAACCGCCGCCACTGCCGCGCTGGTCGGACGGCCAGCCCACGTTCATGCCCGGCGAGGACGGGAACGACGGCTGGGAGGGGAACGATGGGTGCCCGGGTCCCGGCTGGTAGCCTCCCCCGCCCCACTGGGCAGCGGGTGGCGGCGTCGGGGGTTGCATGGGCTGCCGAGCGCCGAAGCCCTCGTCGTACGAGTCCATGGTTCCCATGCCGTTGCCGACGGGGGGCGCGTACGCAGGGGACTGCGTGCCGAGGAGCGCTTCCGGCATCAGGACCATGGCGGTCAGCCCGCCTGTGCCGTGGGGGCGCAGCTGCACCCTGATGCCGTGGCGGTGCGCCAGCCTGGCGACCACGAACAGGCCCATGCGGCGTGACACCGACACGTCCACGGTGGGAGCGTTCGTCAGCCGGTCGTTGGCCTGGGCCAGCTCCTCCTGTGTCATGCCGATGCCGGAGTCGCTGATCGACAACATCATGCCGCCGCCGTCGATCCTGCTGCCGGAGACCGTCACCCTGGTCTCGCGGGGCGAGAACGACAGCGCGTTCTCGACCAGCTCGGCGATGAGGTGGATGACGTCGTTGACGGCCTGGCCGGCCACGGCGACGCCGTCGGGCACCTGGAGCACGACCCGCTCGTAGTTCTCGACCTCCGACAGCGACGCGCGAGCCACGTCCACCAGCTTGACCGGCTTGCTCCAGCGCCGCGGCGGGTCCTGACCGGCGAGCACCAGGAGGTTCTCGCTGTTGCGCCGCATACGGGTGGCCAGGTGGTCCAGCTTGAACAGGTTCCCCAGCCGCTGCTCGTCCTGCTCGCCCTGCTCCAGCCCGTCAATCAAGGTGATCTGCCGCTCGACCAGCGTCTGGCTGCGCCGCGACAGGTTCACGAACATCGCGTTCACATTGCTGCGCAGCCTGGACTCCTCGACGGCGAGGCGCACGGCCTCGCGGTGCACCTCGTCGAACGCCCGCGCGACTTCACCGATCTCGTCGTTGGAGGCGACACCAATGGGCTGGACGTCGACGTGGTCACTGACGTTCTCGGCCTCACGCAGCTGGCGCACGGTGTCGGGCAGGCTGCGACCGGCGATGAACAGGGCCTCCCTGCGCAGCCTGCGCAGCGGGCCGCTCAGCAGGCGCGCCATGAACACGGTGACCAGCAGTACGAGGATGAGCAGGAGCACGATCGCGCCCGCGACGATCACCGCGCTCTGCTGCTCGGCGCCTTCCAGGGCGCGGCTGCGCAGCACGATGGAGTCGGCCGCCTGCTGCTCGACCTTGCGCATCCCGTCGATGGTCTCGCTGATGGCGCTGAACCAGCTCTTGCCGTCACGGGTGAGCCCGAGCTTGACGTCCGACACGGGCAGGCCCTCGTCCTGCAGGAACAGGGCCCTGGCGGAGATGACCTCGGCGCGGTCCACGGCCCTGCCGCTGACGATGTCGTCGTACGCCTGGCGGAGCTCGAGCGGGACCTGCGACCTGAAGGTGGCGAGCTCGCTGTTCTTCTGGGCGCGGGCGGCGATGTAAGCGTCGAGCTCGTCCGGGCCGAATCCTCTGGTGGCCAGGGCCGCCACGAGCAGCGCGCGCTGGGTGGAGACGTACTGCTTGGCCCTGGCGAGGGCGGCGAAGCCCGCGCCGATCGCGGACAGGTCCTTGTCGACCGCACCCTGGTCGATCTGATCGTTCAGCGAGAGCAGGTCCGAAATCGTCCGGTCGTAAAGACCGATAACGGAGTTCACGTCGAGCTGGGACTCGATCGCGGTCTTGCGTGAGGTGGCGAGCTCGTCAAGGCGGTTCTTGATGCGCAGGGCCTCCGGCGCCTGGGCGCTGTCGGACTTCGCCAGCGTCTCCACACCGGGCCTGACCTCGGTGACGAGCTTATTCACGATCTCGTACTGAGCGGCGACATCCGACGGAGCCTGGTTTCCGCCTCTGCGGCCCTGAGCGACGTAGCGGGCGGTGAGGTCACGCTCCAGCTCCACGTCGTGGGCGAGGGCGGTCAGCTGGCTCGCCAGTACGGCGACTTCGTTGACCTTGGCGTACTCGCTGGCGGTGGCGATCGATGTGGTGACCCGCAGGCCAGCGAACACGAGCGCCGCGAGGGTCGGAATGAGGACCAGGACCAGCAGCTTGGAGCGCACTCGCCAGTTACGCAGGGAGAAGCGGCCCCCCGCTCGCTTGCCTGCCGCGCCCCCCGGCACAGGCGTCTTCGGCCCGCGGGACGCACGTCGTGGGGCTTCCTCTATTAAGCCCTGATCACCGCCCGCAGAGGGGACAACAGTCTTCACTTGCCTCCGCAACCTCTCCTCGGATGCTCTGGTGCACGAAGATCACGTCATGCACACGTTTACCGTGTGACGCCGACGCACCCTTGGGGCGAGAGCTAATTGGAGCACATCAACCAGAGATCGGCCAAGGCCGCAAAGATCACGGTCGACACACAGCCCTACATATTACGCAAGTCACAACACCTTCCCCAGACCTCAATAGTCAAGGCTGGGACCCCAAACCAATCGGACAAATGACTTTAAATCGTCATATATGTGGATATATCTTGTTAATTCCGATGACCTTGCTCCCTCCGGAACTACGGCCTGCGCTAGGGTGCCAGCGTTACTGAACACCCCCCGTCAGCGTCACCCCCCGGTTCAAAAGGAGACCCCGCAATGCGGTTCGGTGCATTAGGGCGTACTGCCCTGGTTGGGCTTGTGGCCACCCTCGTCGCGACTGGGTGCTCAAGCTCGGACGACAAGGGAGGAAGCTCTGGCGCCGCCGCCGGTATGAAGACCGACCTGCTGATCGGCCAGTACCCCGGTGCGGACTCGGCGCCGCTGTTCATCGCCCTTGAGCGCGGCTTCTTCAAGGAGGAGGGCCTCAACGTCAAGCAGGAGGCCATCCAGGCTCCTCAGGCGGTCCTCGGCAAGCTCTCCAACGGGCAGATGGACGTCGTGCTCGGCAGCTACGCCACCATCCTGACCATCCAGGAAGCGGGCACCGAGAAGTTCAAGTACATCGCCGACTCCTACCAGGGCGCGCCCAACGCGTTCGGCATCATGGTGAAGAAGGACTCGCCCATCAAGAAGGTCGCCGACCTGAAGGGCAAGAAGATCGGCGTCAACGTCGCCGCGGGTCTGGGCACGCTCACGATGAGCCCCCACCTGAAGATCGCCGGCCTGGACCCCAAGAAGGACGTCAACTACGTCGTGGTCCCGACGGACCAGTGGATCCCCTCGCTGGACAAGGGCAGCGTGGACGCCGTCTGGATGACCGACCCCTACGTCAGCCAGGCGAAGAAGCAGCTCGGCGCCACCATGCTGGTGGACACCATGTCCGGCCCGACTGACGGCCTGCCGATCACGGGCTGGGCGGCCACCGACAAGTGGACCCAGAACAACCCCAAGACGCTCGCGGCCTTCCAGCGGGCCATGGCCAAGGCCCAGCAGGTCGCGGCCACCGACCGGAGCGCGGTGACGAAGATCCTGCCGACCTACACCAAGATCCCGGCTGAGACCGCCGCCACCATCAACCTGGGCAACTACCCGACCTCGCTGAACGCCCAGCGCATCCAGCGGGTGGCCGACCTGATGCTCGACGCCGGCATGCTCAAGCAGAAGATCGACGTCAACTCAATGATCTACTCAGCCCCACAGGGATGATGAGCACGATCAGTCCGGTGCGGCGCGAGCGGGTTCCGCTCGCGCGCGCCAAGCTCCTCAAGATCTCCCGCCACGCCGCCAGCGTGGCGGGTTTTCTGCTTGCCTGGCAGATTCTCGGCATGTGGGGCCTGGTCAAGTGGCTGCCGCCGGCCGCGGACACACTGGCCAGGACGGCCGAGCTCGCCGTCGACCCGGACTTCCTCGAGGACCTGGGGGGCACGCTCATCGCCGCGGCCATCGGGCTGCCGCTCGCCATCCTGGTCGCCGTCCCCATCGGCCTGCTGCTGGGAACGGTCCCGGTGGTCGAGGAGATGACCCGGGTGTTCGTGGAGTTCCTGCGCCCCATTCCCTCGGTCGCGCTGATCCCGCTGGCGCTGTTCTTCTTCCAGCCGGAGATCAACGCCAAGATCGCTCTGATCGTGTTCGCCGCCTCCTGGCCGATCCTGATCAACACCCTGTACGGCGTGCGCGACGTCGACCCGGTGGGCAAGGAGACGCTGCGCTCGTTCGGCTTCGGAGCCGGCGCGGTGATCTGGCGGGTCTCCCTGCCGAGCGCGGCGCCCTTCATCGCGACAGGCGTACGGCTGGCCGCCTCCATCACGCTCATCCTGGCCATCAGCGTGGAGTACATCGTGGGCGGTTCGAGCGGCATCGGCGGCTTCCTCATCGAGGCGAGCACGGGCATCGGCATGGACGCGATGATCGACGTCGTCGCGGTGCTGCTGTGGGCCGGCGCGATAGGAATCGTCGTCAACACCCTGCTCATGCGCGCCGAACGCCGGCTCTTCAGGTGGCGAGAGGCATGATCCGCACACTGGTCAAGCGGCTGTGGCTGGTCCCCGTCGTCTTCGTCGGCTGGGAGCTGCTGGCGAAATCGCTCGCCACTCCGTACTTCCCCGCACCGACCGTGATCCTGTCCCGGATGTACGAGATGTGGTTCTCCGGACCGTACATCCTCACCGAGGAGGCCGTCGGCAACTTCCTGCCCAGCCTGGTCAGGGTGATCGGGTCCTGGGCCGTCGCCGTGGTCGTGGGCGTGGCCCTCGGCGTCGCGATCGGCAGGACCGCCTGGCTGGCCGACTACGTCGAGCCGTTGATCGAGTTCGGCCGGGCGGTGCCGCCCCCCGTGATGCTCCCGGTCTTCCTCGTGCTCTTCCAGATGGGCACGCAGGTGCAGGTCGCGACCATCGTCTTCGGCATCATCTGGCCGATCCTGCTCAACTCCATCGACGGCGCACGTAACCTCGACGACCTGAAGGTCGATACCGCCGCCGTCTTCGGCGTGCCCGCCCACCTGCGGTTCTTCCGGATCATCCTGCCCGCCGCGGCACCGAAGATCTTCGCGGGCCTCCGCCTGAGCGTGTCGCTGGCCCTGATCCTGATGGTCATCTCCGAGCTCAAGGCCAGCACCGAAGGCATCGGCTACCTCCTCAACCTGGCCAGCGGCAACGCCGACATGCCGGCCATCTGGGCCGGCGTCCTGCTGCTCGGCGTGCTCGGCTTCGCATTCAACTCCCTGTTCCTCATGGTCGAGCGGCGCGTGCTGGCCTGGCACCGCGACGCCCACCGCATCGCTTAGGAGAGACCATCCCTGTGACAGAGCTGCTGCTGAAGAACGTGAAGGTCGTGACCCACGAGCGGGACGAGCCCGTCGACGCGGACATCGCCGTCTCGGACGGCCGCATCGTACGGGTGGAGCCGGGGCTGACCGGAGCCGGCGAGGTGATCGACGGCGGCGGCAAGCTGGCCTTCCCCGGGGTCGTGGACGCCCACCAGCACTGGGGCATCTACAACCCGCTGCCGGAAGACACCGAGTCGGAGAGCCGCGCGAGCGCTCAGGGAGGCGTGACGACCGCGCTCACGTACATGCGGACCGGACAGTACTACCTGAACAAGGGCGGCCCCTACGCCGAGTTCTTCCCTGAGGTGCTCAGGCAGGCCGAGGGCAGGGCCTACGTCGACTACGGGTTCCATCTGGCGCCCATGTCCAGCGGGCACATCGGCGAGCTGCCCGATCTGGTGGAGCGGTTCGGGGTCCCGTCGTTCAAGATCTTCATGTTCTACGGCGGGCACGGGCTGCACGGGCGCTCCGACGACCAGCGCGCGTTCCTCATGCTGCCGGAGGGCGAGCGCTACGACTACGCGCACTTCGAGTTCGTGATGCGCGGCGTGCAGGCGGCCAGGGAACGCCTGCCCGAGCTGGCGAGCGAGATCTCGCTGTCGCTGCACTGCGAGACGGCCGAGATCATGACCGCGTACACGAAGCTCGTCGAGGAGGCCGGAGACCTGAGCGGGCTGGCCGCCTACAGTGCCTCCCGTCCGCCACACTCGGAGGGGCTGGCCGTCTTCATCGCCTCCTACCTCGCCCACGAGACGGGGCTGGCCAATGTCAACCTCCTACACCTGTCCTCCGCCAAAGCCCTGGACGCGGCCGTCCGCATGGCGGCGACGTTCCCGCACATCGACTTCCGCCGCGAGGTCACGATCGGTCACCTGCTCGCCGACATCGACACGGCCAGCGGCATCGGGGGCAAGGTGAACCCGCCGATCAGGCCGCGCGATGACGTCGAAGCCCTGTGGGGGCACGTGCTCGACGGCACCGTCGACTGGGTGGTCAGCGACCACGCCTGCTGCCGCGACGAGCTCAAGTTCGGCGACCCGCGCGATGACGTCTTCCTGGCCAAGGCCGGGTTCGGCGGCGCCGAGTACCTGCTGCCCGGACTGATCACCGAGGGGCGTCGCAGGGGCCTGCCGTACGGCAGGATCGCCGCGCTGACCTCGTGGAACCCCGCCAAGCGGTACGGCCTGCGCACCAAGGGCACGATCGCGCCCGGTTTCGACGCCGACATCTGCCTGGTCGACCCCGGGCACACCTGGACTGTGCGGGCCGAGGACTCGGAGTCGACGCAGGAGTACACGCCGTTCGAGGGGTTCGAGCTGACCGCGAAGGTCACCGACACGTTCGTGCGCGGCAACCAGGTGCTGGACGCCGGCAAGATCGTCGGCCGGCCGGTGGGCCGCTACCTGCACCGGCCCGCCTGAAAGGTCCATGCGCCTGCCAATTCGATCATTCCTCAGGTACGCTCACGCAAAGTAACGTGTCTCGCTCTCCCGAATCCCACGCAGGAGACCCCCCATGGCACGCAGACTGCGTCGTTCCGCACTCGCGCTCGGCCTCGCCGCCGCCCTCGCGCTCACCGGCTGCAGCGGGGGCGGCGCGCCCCCGGGTGCGCCGGCCGGCGGCGACGGCCTGGAGAAGACGACCATCAAGGTCGGTGCGTTGCCCATTCCCGATCCCGTGGCGCTCTACATCGCCAAGGCGAAGGGCTACTTCCAGGCAGAGGGCCTGACGGTGCAGCCGGTCACGATCACCGGCGGCGCCGCCGCGCTGCCGCAGATCGAGAGCGGCGCCCTGGACATCACGCAGACCAACTACGTCTCGATGTTCCTGGCCGTCAGCCAGGGCAAGAAGCTCAAGCTGGTGGCTGACATGTACCAGGCGGCTCCCAACACCTTCGAGATCATGGTTCCCAAGGACTCGCCGATCCAGACGGTGGCGGACCTGAAGGGCAAGACCGTCCTGGTAAACAACCTCAGGAACATCGCCACTCTGGCGGTCACGACGCAGCTCAAGGCGGCCGGGCTCAGCGAGACGGACGTCAAGTTCGCGGAGAAGCCGTTCCCCGAGATGGGCAACGCGATCAGCACCGGGCAGGGGGACGCGGGCTGGATCACCGAACCGTTCATCACCGCCAACAAGAGCAAGCTCGGCTTCCGCACGATCGCCGACACCATGACGGGACAGACGGCGGATCTGTCCATCGCGGGCTGGATGGCCACCGACGAGTGGGCGAAGGAAAACCCGAAGACGCTGGCCGCGTTCCAGCGGGCGATCTCCAAGGCGCAGCAGCTCGCCTCGAGTGACCGCAAGGTGATCGAGGCCACGCTGCCGACGTACACGAAGATCGACGCCAAGACCGCCACGGCGATCAAGCTGGGCGCGTATCCGAGCGCGCTGGATGCGGCCCGGCTGCAGAAGGTGGCCGACCTCATGCTCGAGTACAAGTACATCCGGAGCCCGGTCGACGTGAAATCGCTCGTCGCGGCGCCGGCGGGCGGATGACCGGTGCGCGCCTGCTCCGCGGCGCCGCCGGCGCCGCGGGCTTCCTTGTGGCCGGAGAGCTGGTCATCCGCTTCGGCCTGAGCGAGGACCTTCTGTTTCCGCCGCCCTCGGCCATTCTGTACGAAGCCGCGCGCCTCCCGGCGGACGCCGGCTTCCTGGCCGGCGTCGGCACCACGCTCGCCAACTGGGCGCTCGGCCTGCTGATTGCCATCGCGGTGGCCGTGCCCGCGGGCGTGCTGCTCGGCGCGCTGTCACCGGTGGAGCGGGCGATCAGGCCCGTGCTCGAGTTCATGCGCCCGATACCCTCGGTGGCCATCATCCCGCTCGCCATCCTGCTGATCCCGGTGGACGAGCTGATGAAGGTCTCGGTCATCGTGTACGCGTCCATATGGCCGATCCTGATCAACACCATGTACGGCATGCACGACGTGGACCCACTGGCCAAGGAGACCCTGCGCAGCTTCGGCTTCGGCCCCCTGGCCGTGCTCGCCAGGGTGAGCCTGCCCAGCGCGGCCCCGTTCGTCGCGACGGGAATCAGGATCGCCGCCGGGATCGCGCTCGTCCTGGCCGTCAGCGCCGAGCTGGTGGCCGGCGGCGTCGCCGGAATCGGCGTCTACGTGAACGTGGCCGGCAGCGGCAACAGGATGGACCTCATGATGGCGGCGACGTTCTGGGCCGGCGTCTTCGGCGTGCTCGCGAACGTGGTCCTGCTCGCCGGCGAGCGCCGCCTGTTCCGCTGGCACCACGCGCGGACGGGGGCGGCCGCGTGAAGGCCGTGGCCAGGCTCTGGGTGGTCCCCGTGGTGCTGGCCGTCTGGGAGATCGCCGGGCGCGCGATCAGGGACACGGACTTCCCGCCGCCCACGACGATCGTGTCCCGGATGCACGAGCTGTGGTTCTCCGGTCCGCCCGCCCGCGCGTTCCTGACCGAGGAGGCGATCGCGAACATCCTGCCGAGCCTCGGCCGCATGTTCGGCGGCTGGGTCCTGGCCGCGCTGATCGGGATCGTGGCGGGCATGCTGCTCGGGCGCTCGCGCACGGCCACCGACTACGTGGACCCGCTGATCGAGTTCGGCCGGGCCGTGCCTCCCCCACTGCTGCTGCCGGTGTTCCTCGTGCTGTTCCACGCGGGGCTGACCACGCAGCTGGCGACCATCGTGTTCGGCGTGGTCTGGCCGGTGCTGCTCAATTCGATCGACGGCGTCAGGTCGGTGGACCCCACGTACACCGACACCGCCACGGTCTTCAACCTGTCGAGGCTGCAGCGCCTGCGCGTGGTCATCTTCCCCGCCGCCTCGCCTAAGATCTTTGCGGGGCTGCGGCTGAGCCTGTCGCTGGCGCTGATCCTCATGGTGATCACCGAGCTCATCGGCGGCACCGACGGCATCGGCTACCGGCTGCTGAACGCGCAGCGCAGCTTCGACGGGGCGGGGGTATGGGCGACGATCGCGTTGCTCGGCGTCCTCGGCTACGTCGTGAACTCCCTGTTCGTACTGGCCGAGCGCCGCGTGCTCGTCTGGCACAGGCAGGCCACCGGTAGTCCGTGAACCCTCATGACTGGAAAGGCAGTGGCGATGAAGCTGGCCAGGTTTGTAGTCGCGGGTATGGCGATCGCGCTGACGCTCAGCGCGTGCGGCGGAGGGGGAGGCGGCGGCCAGACAAGCGCGGGCGGCCCCGCGTCCTCCGGCGGGCTGGAGAAGACCCAGCTGCTGGTCGGCGTGGTGCCGGTGCCGTCGTCCGCGCCGCTGTTCATCGCGGAGAAGCGCGGTTTCTTCAAGGAGGAGGGCCTGACCGTCAAGACGGAGATCATCCAGGCTCCGCAGGCGGTCATGCCGAAGATCCTCAACGGCAGCATGGACGCGTTCCTGACGAGCTACGTGTCGCTGATGGCGATCAACGACTCCGGCGCGGCCAAGCTCAAGCTCTTCCAGCACAGCCAGGAGGCCGCCCCCAACGTCGCCGGCGTCGTCGTGGCCAAGGGCTCGCCGATCAAGGCCCCCGCCGATCTCAAGGGCAAGACGATCGCGGTCAACGTGCTGAAGGCGCTCGGCCAGACACTGACCAACGCCCACCTGCAGGAGGCCGGGCTCAAGCCGGAGGACGTCAAATACGTCCCGGTGCAGTTCGCCGACCAGCTCGCCGCGCTGTCCTCGGGCAAGGTGGACGCTGCCTGGCTGGTTGAGCCGTTCCTGACCGCCGCGAAGAAGGGCGGCGCCACGCAGATCATCGACACCACCAGCGGCGTGACGGCCGGCGTGCCGATCGACGGGTGGGGCGTCGCCGAGGACTGGCTGGCCAAGAACCCGAAGACGGCCGCCGCCTTCCACCGCGCCCTGGCCAAGGCCCAGCAGATCGCGGGCGCCGACAGGAAGGCGATCGACGAGGTGGTGCCGACGTACACGCAGATCCCGGCGGACGCGGCGGCGGCGATGACGCTCGGCACGTTCTCGATGCAGGCCGACAAGGCCAGTGTCCAGAAGCTGGCCGACCTGCTGCACGGCTTCGGCTACCTCAAGTCCAAGGTGGACGCGGCGCAGCTGTTCGCGCCCGTGAGCGGATGATCGAACACCGGCTCGGGCGGGCGGCGCTCGGAGCGCTCGGGATCGCCGCCTTCATCGCCCTCGCCGAGCTGGCCGGGCGGATCGGGCTTGTCCCCGAGGTCGTGCCGCACATGTCGGCGGTGCTCGCCACGGCGGCGGAGCTGCCGCTGGAGGCGGAGTTCAGGGCCGACGTACTGGCCACGCTGGCGGCGTGCGCGAGCGGGCTGGCGATCGCGGTGGCGGTCGCCGTGCCCGCTGGGCTGCTGCTCGGGACGGTGCCGTTCGTGGAGCGGTCGGTGCGACCGCTGGTCGAGTTCCTGCGGCCGATCCCGTCGGTGTCGCTGATCCCCATCGCGATGTTCCTGTTCACCGAGAGCCAGGACGCCAAGACCGCGCTGGTCGTCTACACCTGCACGTGGCCAGTACTGATCAACACGTTGTACGGCCTGACCGACGTGGACCCGCTGGCCAAGGACACCTTGCGGAGCTTCGGCTTCGGGCCGGTCGCCGTGGCGCTGCGGGTGAGCCTGCCGAGCGCGGCGCCGTTCATCGCGACCGGCATCCGGATCGCGGTGTCCGTCACGCTGATCGTCGCGGTGAGCGTGGAGCTGCTGGCGCCGGGCGACGGCGGGATCGGCGCGTTCCAGTCGCTGGCCGGCAGCGCGAACCGGCTCGACCGCATGCTGGCGGCGCCCCTGTGGGCCGGGCTCATCGGGCTGGCCGCCAACCTGCTGTTCACGGCCGCCGAACGGCGCGTGTTCCGCTGGCACCGGGCGCGTAGCGGGGCCGCCTCATGAGGCCCCGAGCTGTGGGAGAGGGTGAGGCGGCATGAGCGCGAGTGTGCCCGAGGGCGGCGGCGTGAGCGCCCCGGTCGCGGTGCGGCGGTCCTCCTTCGGCCGGCGACTGGTGTGGTACTGGCTGCTGCCGGTGGCCGTGGCCTGCTGGGAGCTGGCCACCCGCTCGGCGCAGGCCGCGTACTTCCCGCCGCCGTCGCTGATCGTGGCCAGGCTGCACGAGCTGTGGTTCTCGGGGCCGGTGACGCAGGCGTTCCTGACCGACGAGGCCGTGGCCGACCTGCTGCCCAGCCTGGGCAGGCTGTTCGCGGGATGGGCGGCGGCGTGCGCGGCGGGAGTGGCGATCGGCGTCGCGCTCGGCCGCTCACGCTGGTTGTCGGCCCTGGTGGAGCCGCTGCTGCACTTCGGCCGCTCGGTGCCGCCCACCACGCTCGTGCCGGTGTTCCTGGTGCTGTTCAAGATCGGCACCCCGATGCAGCTGGCCTCCATCGTGTACGGCGTCGTCTGGCCCGTGCTGATCAACTCCATGGACGGCGCCCGTACGGTGGACCGCCAGTACATCGAGACCGGCGCCGTCTACCGGCTGAGCCCGTGGCAGCGGCTCACCCGGATCATCCTGCCCGGCGCGTCCCCCAAGATCTTCGCCGGCCTGCGGCTGAGCGTCTCGCTGGCCCTGATCATGATGATCATCTCGGAGCTGGTCGGCAGCAGCGAGGGCATCGGGCACCGCATGCTGGAGGCGCACGGCCAGGTCGACATCCCGGCCATGTGGGCGGGAATCGTGCTGCTCGGGCTGCTCGGCATCCTGCTGAACGCCGCGTTCCTGGGCTTCGAGCGCGTCGTGCTGTCCTGGCACCGGGGCGCGAGAAGCTGAAGGGTACTCCTCAGCTCACGCGGCGCTCGTTGATCAGAGTCCGTTTCACGCACACGCCGTCCTTGATCCACTGCCAGACGCGGCTGCGTGACTTGCCGTCCTCGCTCAGCACGATCATCTCGTAGAGCCGCAGGTCCGCACCCTCGGCCTTGTACTGCCAGGTGAGGTAGATCGTGCTGGCGTCGAGCTCCCAGAACTCCCCCTTGATCCGCTCGGTGTCGAACCCGCACCGCCCGCCGCCGAGGTACGTCCCCGGGAACTCGTGCACCTCCGTGCGCCCGTCGTCCCAGGTGTAGCGGTTGGTCTGGTGGTAGACGGCGTCGTCCCGGATCGCGCAGGTCATCCGGACGCGGTGCCGGTCGATCGGGGTCCCGTCGCGGTCGAGATGGAGGTATTCGCCCTCCCACTCGCCCTCGTGGCGGGCCAGCAGCGGCATGTCCGCGCGAAGTCCCATCAGGAGCTACTCCTTCGTCGTGTGCCACCACGGGTCGGCGGCGTCGGATCGGTTGACCAGGAAAGCCCTGCGGCGCAGAAACCTGCGGATGGAGGCGGTACCCATGCGGGAGCCGCCGAGCCCCGACAGGCGGAAGGAGTGCTTCTCCCCCTCGTGCACCAGCGCGGTCAGCGAGGCGTCGTTGACGCTGACGGCGCCCGCACGCAGCCGGGTCGCCACGGCCATGGCCTGCTCCTCCGTGGCGGCGAAGACCGCGGCCGACAGCCCGTAGACCGAGTCGTTGGCCAGGGCGACGGCCTCGTCGGCCCCGTCCACGGCCATGACCGGCAGCACCGGGCCGAACGTCTCCTCCGTCATCACCAGCATGCCGTGGTCGACGCCGGACAGCACGGTCGGGCGGCACCAGTGACCGCCGCCGTGCCGCTCGATCTCGCCGCCCGTGTGCACGGTCGCGCCCTTGGCCACGGCCTCGGCCAGGTGCGCGGCGATCACGTCCTCCTGTCCGGGGCCGATGATCGGCCCGATGGGGCCGCCCTCGCAGGTCAGCCCGACCCGAGCGGCCTTGGCCACGAGCAACGCCAGGAACTCGTCGTGGACCTCGCGCGCCACGTAGACCCGCTCGATCGACTGGCACGACTGCCCGGCGTTGGCGGTGCCGCCCCACAGGATCGCCGACGCCGCCCGCTCCAGGTCGGCCCCGGCCAGCACGATCGCCGGGTCCTTGCCGCCCAGCTCCAGGAACGCGGGCACGAATGCGCGCGCCGCCGACCGGGCGACGAGCCGCCCCGTCTCCACGCTGCCCGTGAAGACCACGGCGTCCACCAGGTCCACCAGTGCCGCGCCCGTCTCGCCGTCGCCCTCGACGACCTCGAGCGGCAGCTCGTCGGGGACCAGCCGCATCAGCGGCTCGATGAACCTGGGCGTCACCTCGCTGGGCTTGACCAGCACCGCGCATCCCGCGGCCAGCGCGGGCACGGCGTCGATGAGGCCGAGCAGCAGGGGGAAGTTCCACGGACTGATCACCCCGACCAGCTCGTACGGCACCGCGTCGCCCCCCACGAAGACACCTGGCAGGGAGGCCGGGATCTCAGTCGGAGGCTCGAGGAGGGCGGGCGCCTGGCGTACCCATCGGTCGATGAGGCCGGCGACGATCTGCCGTTCCAGCACCGACTCCCCCACCCTGCCGGTGTCGGCCACCAGCGCGGCGAGGAGGTCGTCGTCATCGGCCAGCGCGGCGCCGAACCGGGAGAGGGCCTCTCCGGCCGGCCGGCCCGAAGCACGTTTGCGCAGGTCGGCCGCGATGGCGGCGAGCCGGTCCGGCGGGACCGGGGCGAGCGGCCTGTCGTCCTCCCCGGTGAGCGGGTTTCTCACGTTCATGTGGTGCGGCCACGGGACATGATGCTCCTGCGATGCTCGGCGGGAGCCATTGTGATCAGGAGAGTGCCGCGGCTGTCAACGCGCTCGCGAACGGGAAATCAACCACCCCAGCCCGGCACGGCCATGCGCACCGAGAGCGCGTGCTCGACCAGATTGATCAGCGCGGCCTTGACGGAGTCCTTGGACCTGGCGTCGAGCCGCACCAGCGGGATGTGCGGGGCCAGGGTCAGGGCGTCGCGCACCTCGGCGTCGCTGTGCGGATACTGGCCGTCCCAGCCGTTGACGCCCACCACGAACGGCAGCTGGGCCTCCTCGAAGTAGTCGATCGCCGGGAAGCTGTCGGCGAGACGGCGGGTGTCGACGAGCACGACCGCCCCGATGGCGCCGCGTACCAGGTCGTCCCACATGAACCAGAACCGGTGCTGCCCGGGCGTGCCGAACAGGTAGAGGATCAGGTCGCGGTCGAGCGAAACGCGGCCGAAGTCCATGGCGACGGTCGTGGTCGACTTCAACGGCGTCATGCCAAGATCATCGATCCCCACGGAGGCGTCTGTCATCACAGCCTCCGTGGTCAACGGCATGATCTCAGACACCGCGCCGACGAACGTCGTCTTGCCCACCCCGAAACCTCCAGCCACCACGATCTTCGTCGAGGTGAGGCCGGGGCTAGAGCCTGCGAAGTCCACTGAGCACCCTTTCGAGCAGATTGACGTCAGGCCTGCCCTCGTCCAGCTGTGGCTGATGCACGCGGACCAGACCTTCGGCAGCCATGTCAGCGATCAGCACGCGTACCACGCCGAGGGGGATCCGCAGCAGAGCCGACACCTCTGCCACGGACCGGACCTGCCGGCACAGTTGGCTGATCGCCTGGTACTCCGGCGTGATATGCGAGAACTCCCGGTGCTCGGCGGTCGCCGAGGACACCAGGGCCTCCATCGCCAGCTTGACCCGCGGCGCCGTCCGTCCACCTGTCACCGCGTACGGGCGGACGGGCGAGGCGGGGTCAGGATTCAGCTGCGACTGGGGCTGGGGCACAGGCGGAGGCGCCCAACCGCCGCTGTTCCATCTGGGGTCTGACACGTACATCACCTGGTCTGGCTGGCGCGCAGTTCGGCGCGCACAGCCGGGGTAAGCACCTGACCGGCGCGATCAACCATCAGCGTCATCTGGTACGCCACCAAACCCATGTCACAGTCCGGGGCAGCCAGCACCGCCAAACACGAACCGTCACTGATCGACATGATCAGCATCAGCCCGCGCTGCATCTCCACAATCGTCTGATTGACCGCACCACCCTCGAACACCCTGGCCGCACCCTGCGTCAAGCTCACCAGACCCGACGCGATCGCAGCCAACTGATCAGCCCGGTCAGCCGGAAACCCCGACGAGGCCGCCAACGGCAACCCGTCCGACGAGACGACCACCGCGTGCGCGACGCCTGGGACCGTGCTGACGAAGTCGGTGATCAGCCAGTCGACTCCACGTGCCGCATGACTTAAATCATTCATGCTCCCTCCTCCCTGTCGTTGTTCTTCGGGCCAGAGGGGAACGCCCTGCCCTCGCTGATGTCGTCGCGCGCCGCCCGGAAGCCCTGCTGGAAGCTGGAGAGCCGGTTGCGGATCCGGTCCGGCGACACCGCCGGCATCGGAGTCACGCCCTTCGGCGCCGCCGAGGAGTCGGCGGAGCCGGGCACCAGGTTCGCCTTCGGCACCCGCTTGGGCAGGCCTGACGCCGTCTGACCGTCACGTACGGGCTCCACAACCGCCTCCGCCGCGCTCCAACCCTCATCTGCCTTGCTCGAGCCCCAGCTCGCCCCGTTGTTGCGGCCGAACCAGGCGGACTCCACCGCGGCGAAGATCGGCAGGTAGTCGTCCCCCGCCGACGCGGGTGGAGCGGCCGGGATTGGGCCGGTGGCGCCGGACTCGCCCTCCTGGAAGTCGAATCCGGGCCGTTGCGGCGGCATGGTGTCACGGCCCCAGCCGCCCGGCGGCGGCTCGGGGACGGGCCGCCTGGGTAAGGCGTGGTCGCCGTTCCAGGCGGGACCGCGGGGCGGCGTCCACACGTCGCTGTCGTAGCCACCGCCGAGGCGGGGCTCCGCCGGCCACCCGCCGGGCTCCGGCTGCCACTGCTGCGTGGACGCCGGCCAGTTGTGGTCCGGGTTCGACGGGAACGACGGGTGGCCTGGCCCCAGCTGGTACGGGGCCTGCGGCCAGTCCGTAGCCGGCGGCGCGGGGTGAGGTCCCGAGTACGGCTCGTCCTTGGGCCCGCCGGTCACCGCGCCCGCGAAGGCGGGCGGCTGGTTGCCGGAGAAGGACGGTGTCCCCGTGAAGTCGGGGGCCTGGGAGCCGAGCATGTTCTCGGGGATGAGCACCATCGCGGTCAGGCCGCCCGAGCTGTGCGGGCGCAACTGCACCCTGATGCCGTGCCGGTGCGCCAGCCTGGCCACCACGAACAGGCCCATCCGCCGCGACACCGACACGTCCACGCTCGGCGCGTCCGTCAGCCGGTCGTTCGCCTGCGCCAGCTCCTCCTGCGTCATGCCGATGCCGGAGTCCGTGATCGACAACATCACGCCGCCACCGTCGATCCTGCTGCCGGAGACCGTCACCCTGGTCTCGCGGGGCGAGAACGACAGCGCGTTCTCCACCAGCTCGGCCAGCAGGTGGATGACGTCGTTGACGGCCTGACCCGCCACCGAGACGCCGTCGGGCACCTGGAGCACCACCCGCTCGTAGTTCTCCACCTCCGACAGCGAGGCTCTGGCGACGTCCACCAGCTTGACGGGCTGGCTCCAGCGGCGGGGCGGGTCCTGACCCGCGAGCACCAGCAGGTTCTCGCTGTTACGCCGCATACGCGTGGCCAGATGGTCCAGCTTGAACAGGTTCCCCAGCCGCTGCTCGTCCTGCTCGCCCTGCTCCAGCCCGTCAATCAACGTGATCTGCCGCTCGACCAGCGTCTGGCTGCGCCGCGACAGGTTCACGAACATCGCGTTCACATTGCTGCGCAGCCTGGACTCCTCGCCCGCCAGCCGCACGGCCTCGCGGTGCACCTCGTCGAACGCCCGCGCCACCTCGCCGATCTCGTCGTGGGTGTCCACGCCGATGGGGATGACCGGGCCGATCGAGCCCTCGCCGTTCTCACGCAGCTGCTGCACGGTCTCCGGCAGGCGGTGGCCCGCGATGTCGAGCGCCTCGCCGCGCAGCTTGCGCAGCGGCCTGATGAGCGAGCGGGCGATGAGCGAGATGATCGCGACCACCACGAGCAGCAGGAGCAGGATGAGGCCGCCAGAGATCATCGCCGAGCGGTTGGCGCCCTCCTCCAGGGCACGTGCGCGCAGGATGACGGAGGAGGAGAGCTCCTTCTCCACGCTGCGCAGCGCGTCGATCTTGCCGGTGCTCACGTCGAACCAGGTGGCCACGTCCCTGTCGGGCCGTACGCCGATGCTCAGCTCCTTGCCCTCAGCGGACTGGGCCATGGCCCGGAGCCGGAACAGGTCGGTCTGGTCGACGTCCCTGCCCACGACTGTGTTGCGGTAGAGCTCGAGCTGGTCGAGGTTGGCCAGGGTCGCGAACAGCGTCTCCTCGCTCTCCTCGCGCGACTTGGCGTCGGTGAGGGCGTCGAGCTCGCCGCTGTCGAAGCCCTTCTTGTCCAGCGCGCTGGCCAGGACACCGCGCTGCTTGGATGCCTCCTCCTTGGCCCGGGCGATGGCGGACATCGAGCTGGCGCTGTGTGAGACCTCGTCGTCCACCGCGACCTGGCCGACCTGGTCGTGGAACTGCAGCACGGCCGCGATGATCTGCGAGTACTTCTGGATCATCGGTAGGGGCTGGATCTTCCCCTTGACGGCCGTGTCGCGCAGCGTCGGGATCTCGTCCAGGCGCCGCAGCACCGGTCGTACGGCGTCCGCATGGGTGTCCGTGAGCAGCTGTGCCCGCCGCTTGGCCTCGTCGATGAGGGCGTTCACCCCGCTGTAGGTGGTGCGGAGCTGTGCCTCGCGGTTCTCCGGCCGGCCCTGGGCGATGTAGAGGGCGGTCTCGTCGCGTTCGAAGGCCAGCTCATGGGTGACGGTCCCGAGCTGCTCGCTGAGCTCGGCGACCTCCCTGAGGGTCTGGTAGGTGTTGGCATCACTGAGCGAGGTGATCACGTTCAGTCCGCCCAGCCCCACGGCCACGGCCGTGGGAACGACGATCAGCGCGACAAGGCGCGATCGCACGTGCCAGTTGCCCAGCCCGAATCTGCGAGAAGGAGGGTTGGACAACCGTCGCTTCTGATGCCCGTGCGGCTCGCGGTCAGCGGAAGCTTCAGCGCTCTGCGTTCTCACTTGCCTTCGCAACCTCTCGCCCCTGGAGGGGAATTCTCGGTGGCCATGCAGGTAAATGCAGGTGGGGCAATATGTACGTCGAGATATGCGTCATTTGAGCACAGCAGTTGCCCAGGGCCAACCACCATCAGTGCCCTCTTGAGGTGTTTATCCCCGATTGTCCGGAAAATTCAATGGAATCGGCACAACAGCCCTCTATCTGGGGAAAGAGGCAATGCGAGACCGCTCCACGAGACGCCTCTTGACTCGTGGAAAAGATCGAATAGCATGCCCCATCAGTAACTGAAGCCCCGACCGACACCTCCTTTCCCAAACCGGACAAACAACAGTTTCATCTGGTCTTCAATTTTTCACGATAGAGCCGCAATCGGACATTGCAACTACAAGTGTTAGTTTCGCGATAATGACCGCAGATTTGGTGTTACGGTCGGATCCCTGCTGTGCGTCAGGCACACAGCCCCCGGGAGCAGAAGCCACCCGGTCCCCCCCCCTGGCTCCACCTGAAGGGAGTCCCTGACATGAGGCTTGGCCGTCCCGCCAGGGCCGCCATCATCGGGTTAGCTTTGACACTCGGCGCCGCTGCGTGCAGCACGGGCGGCTCCCCGACTGCCAGCGCGCCGCCGTCCGCGTCCGCCGGCGGCCTGGAGAAGACGAAGATCAAGGTCGCCACCCTGCCCGCCATCGACAGCGCCGCCCTCTACGTCGCCATCGACCAGAAGCTCTTCGAGAAGGAGGGGCTTGAGGTCACCCCACAGGTGGTGCAGGCGGCGCCAGAGGCCATCCCCATGCTGGTGAAGGGCGAGATCGACGCCATGTTCGGCAACTACGTGTCGATGTTCCAGGCGCACGACAAGCAGGCACTCAAGCTGCGGATCCTCGCCGAGGGCTCGCGTGCCGCCCCCGACTCGCTCAGCATCATGGCCCTGCCGAACTCGCCCATCAAGACGGCGAAGGACCTCGAAGGCAAGACGATCAACGTGAACGTCCTGCACAACTTCCAGGAACTGGCGCTGACGCAGGTGCTCAAGGCCAACAACGTCGACCCGTCCAAGATCAAGTATGTCCAGGTGACGTTCCAGAACATCATGCCCTCGTGGAAGGGCGGCCAGATCGACGCCGCGTACCTGGGCGAGCCCATGGTCACGGCGGCCACCTCCTCGATGGGCGCCCGCAAGATCCTCGACCCGGCGTCCGGTCCCGCCGCCGAGTTCCCGATCTCGGGCTACGTCGGCACGCAGGAGTGGTACGACAAGAGCCCCAAGACCGCGGCGGCGTTCCAGCGAGCCATCCACAACGCGGCCAAGCTCATGGAGAACAACCGTGAGGTGGTGGCCAAGGTGCTGCCCAACTTCACCCAGATCGACGCGTCCACGGCCGCCACCGTCACGTTCCCGTACTTCTCCAGCAGCGACAACCCGGTCCGGCTCCAGCGGGTGGCCGACTGGATGCTGGAGGCCAAATGGCTCTCGAAGGCGATCGACGTCAAGTCACTGATGTCGCCCACCACCTCAGGGTGAGCGCTCAGACTCTGTCCCGCCTCCGCCCGGCGTCCGCCGCCACGCGCTGGCGTCGCCGGGTGGCCGGGGCTCTCGCCTTCGCCGCCCTGATCGAGTTGGTCAGCCGTACGGGGCTGGCCGACCGCGAGTTCCTGCCGCCCGCGACGGAGATCCTCGGGCGAGCGGCGGCGCTGGTGTCCGATCCTGCCTTTCGCGCCCATGCCCTGACGAGCCTGCTCGCCTGGGCCATCGGGCTCGGGCTCGCGGCGTTGCTCGCGGTGCCGCTGGGCCTGCTGCTCGGCAGTGTGCCGATCGTCGACGCCGCCACCCGCTCGGTCGTGGAGTTCCTGCGGCCGATCCCCTCCGTGGCGCTGATCCCGCTGGTGTCCCTCCTGATCGGCACGGGGCTGCAGGTGCGCGTCACGCTGGTGGTCTACGCCTCGCTGTGGCCGATCCTCTACAACACGATGTACGGCCTGCGCGGCGTCGACCCCATGGCCAAGGAGTCGTTGCGATCGTACGGCTTCGGACCCGCGTCGGTGCTGCTGCGCGTGTCGCTGCCGTCGTCGGCGCCCTTCATCACCACCGGGTTCAGGCTGGCCGCCGGGGTGGCGCTCATCCTGACCGTCAGCACGGAGATCGTGGCCGGGCGGGGCGAGGGCATCGGCGTGTTCATCTTCTTCGCCGGCATCGCCGTGCCCGCGCGGATGACCGACATCCTGGCCGCGGTGTTCTGGGTGGGGCTGTTCGGGGTGCTGGTGAACGCGCTGCTCGTGGCCGCCGAACGGCGGGCGTTCCGCTGGCACCACGCCCGGTTGGGAGCGTCGGAATGAGGACCAGGGGCATGCGTACGGCGGCGTTCCGGTCGCTGGTGCTGGTCGTTCTGGTCCTGGCCTGGGAGGCGGCCACGCAAATGGCGGGCAACACGTTCTTCCCGCCGCCGTCGCGGATCGTGGCCAGGATGCACGAGATGTGGTTCTCGGGGCCGCTCCAGACCATGTTCCTGACCGACGCCGCCCTCGAGAACATCCTGCCGAGCATGGGCAGGATGGCCGCCGCGTTCGCGGGGGGCGCGCTGGCGGGGGTCGTGCTGGGACTGCTGGTGGGGCTGTCCGCGCGGGCGTACGACTATCTCGACGGGGTGCTGCAGTTCCTGCGGGCCATCCCGCCGCCCGCGCTGGTCACCGTCTTCCTGGTGGTGTTCGGGTTCGGGCTGCGGATGCAGCTGGCGTTCATGACGTTCAGCATCGTGTGGCCGGTGCTGCTCAACACCGCCGACGGCGCCCGCTCGGTCGAGCCGCTGCACCTGCAGACCAGCCAGGCGTTCCGATTGTCCAGGGCCGAACGGCTCTACCGGGTGATCCTGCCGTCCGCGCTGCCCAAGATGTTCGCGGGGCTGCGGCTCGCCCTTTCACTTTCGCTGATCGTCATGGTTTTCTCCGAGCTGCTGCCCGGCACCGTGAACGGCATCGGATTTCAGCTCACGTCCGCCTATCAGATGTTCGACCTGCCCCTCATGTGGGGTGGAATCGTACTGCTCGGAGTATTGGGCTATGTGCTCAACGAGCTGTTCCTGGTCGTGGAGCGGCGGGTGCTCGCCTGGCACCACGCCGCCCAGCAGCTCGCCGGCGAATGAGAGTACGATCGCCTAGATTTACCCGCTCCGATAGAGTGTTTCGCGTTGTCCATGGTCTCGCCCCCCGAGGAAATCCATTGCTCGAGATAGACAACCTCTCCCACGTTTACGGCGGCGGCAGCCCCAACGAGCACCGCGCCATCGAGGGCCTCAGCCTCAGCGTCGCCGAGGGCGAGCTCCTGTGCATCGTCGGGCCTTCCGGATGCGGCAAGTCGACGCTGCTGCGCTCGATCGCCGGGCTGATCACCCCCACTGGCGGGCAGATCAAGGTCGAGGGCAACGTGGTGCGCCAGACACCGGACAACCTGGCCGTGGTCTTCCAGGACTACAGCCGTTCCCTGTTCCCGTGGATGTCGGTGGCCGACAACGTGGCGCTGCCGCTGCGCCGCAAGAACATGGACAAGCGCCAGCGCCGCGAGGCCGCCCACGAGGCCCTGGAGTCGGTCGGACTGGCGGACGCGGCGCGTAAATACCCGTTCCAGCTGTCGGGGGGCATGCAGCAGCGGGTGGCGATCGCGCGGGCGCTGGCGTACCGTCCGACGCTGATGCTCATGGACGAGCCGTTCGGCTCCGTGGACGCCCAGACCCGCGAGGACCTCGAGGACCTGGTGCTCAAGGTCCGGGGCCACCACCAGATGACGATCGTCCTCATCACGCACGACATCGACGAGAGCGTCTACGTGGGCGACCGCGTGGTGGTGCTGTCCAAGGCCCCCGCCCACGTGGTCGGCGACCTCAAGGTGGACCTGCCCGCGCCCCGGGACCAGATCACGACCCGCGAGCACCCGGACTTCGTACACCTGCGCGCCGAGGTCGGCCGCCTGGTCCGCGGCCACGCCACCGTGTAGGTGGGCCGGGCTCCACCCCCCCGTTGCCCATCTGGGTGGTGAGCCTGCTGATGCCCACCCTGCCGTCTGGATCTGCAACGCTTGTTGACCATTTAGCCAATCCCGCACGGGCTCTAATAGGCGCCAGTGGTTGACTCGGGTTCGCCCTGTCGAAGACGCCCGTGCTCGTAATGAGCGGTGGCGAGGGCTGGGTCATCATCATGATGTTGGTGCGCCGGCATCTCACGGTACCCGCGCTACTGTGACAGCCGGGCGGAATGGGGACCGAGGCATTCGCATTGTGTGCAACACGCCAGGCGAGCCGTCTTTTGCGAGTTCTCGATGGCCAGGACAATCTGGCCGCGATAGTCTCGACCACTTTCGTCGCGTGTACGGGGTGTGACATGAGCGCCGCATGGACGGCGATCCTCGCCGAGGACGGCTTCCTGCAGGTGCCGTTCCACACCGATCTCCCAACGGGTGCACGCTGATGGCGTTGTGCCCCTACGACCGGGCGACGACGGGTACGACGAGCACTCAGCCACCGCCATGGAGGCCCAAAGTCTTATCCGGGATCGTTCTCAAGACTCCCCCAAGGACTGAGGCTGCCGTGGACAACGGGGAATCGATCGAGCCCAGGCGATGACGTTGGGATCGGGCTTCGGCCTCGTGGTGAGCTCGGCGACGACATGGTGTCGAGGAGATAGATCACTCGCCGTCCTGCTGCTCATCGTAGGAGCGGCCGCCGAATTCCAAGCCCTCGAAGGGAGTCGAGAGAAGAAAGTCCATAAAACCGTCGTTGGCGAGCGTGGCCCAGCGGGTGAGCATCGACTCCAGTTCGGAGATGTCGGTCTCGGCGAGTTCGGCGTCGAAGTAGGCCAACTGATCGTCGGGCAGGGACTCGCGGATCTCTCGGATGGTCCGCAGCGGATGCGTGTCATCCGGGCGGGCAGGAAGCGACATGCCGTGCGTGGCGCTCATCGTCGCTGCTTCCTCTCGACCTCGTTCCAGAATAATGGCGGTTGGTCGCCGACGTCATCGAGCCGGATCGACAAGTCGCCTGCTTGCAAGCACCAGGATCATCTTTGCCGTCGTTGACACTGCTCATCGGTACCTCGCCGCGCAGGATCTGCTCGAAGCTGCGCCTGGCGGTCGCGGTCAATGTCAAGGACCTCGCTGCGCTCGGGCAGTTCTCATTTGGGCGCCTTCGACGGGACTTCAGCGGCGTTCCCCACCGTCCGCTACGAACACGTGCTCCGGGTGCGGGTGGGAGAGGAAGTCGTGGTGCGAGATCTCCCAGCCGTAGGCGCCCGCATGACTGAAGACCAGCACGTCCCCCACACGTACGTGGGACAAGTGAACATCGCGGGCGAGCACGTCCTTGGGGGTGCAGAGCTCGCCCACCACGGTCACCGGCTCGTCGCGCAGTTCGGGCCGGGGTGCCGCCGAGCGCCACACGTCGACCGGCAGCACGGTGAACGGGTGGCTGTGCTGCCACGACGACGGCAGCCGGAACTGGTGCGTCCCGCCGCGCACCAGGACGTACGACACGCCGTGGTTGCGCTTGATGTCCAGGACCTCGACGGCGTACTTGCCGCACGGGGCGGTCAGGAAGCGGCCGCACTCGAAGTCGATCTCCCGCCAGTGCGCCGGGAAGGTCTCCACCAGCGTGGCAAGCCCGCGGGTGAAGGCCGCCCAGTCGAACTGGGCATCCAGGTCGGCATAGTTGACGCCGATGCCGCCGCCGACGTTGAGCACCTCGCACCGGATGCCGAACTCGCGCTCCCAGCCCATGACCTTCTCCCGGTACAGGCGCAGCATGTCCAGATGCGCCTCCGGAGAGAGGTTGTTCGACAGCGAGTGCAAGTGGAAGCCGGCGAGTCGCAGGCCGGGCAGGGTGGTGGCAGCTTCGACCGCGTCGGCGAGAACGCTCTCATCGATGCCGAACTGGGTCGGCCGCCCGGCCATCGCCAGCGTCGCGGAGGGGAACGGACCGGCCAGGTTCACGCGCAGCAGGACGTCGGCCGTGACTCCGGCCTCGACTGCGGCCTGCGAGATACGGTGCAGTTCGAGCACGCTCTCGGCGTGGAACCGGGTGACCCGGTGCCACAGGGCCTCGGCGATCTCCTGGGCGGTCTTCGCCGGTCCGCCGAAGATCACCGGGATGTCGGCGCCGACCGCCCGGGCCTTGGCCACCTCACCGCCGGAGGCCACCTCGAATCCGGCCACCACGGGGGCGAGCGTCCGCAGGATCGGTGCCGCGCTGTTGGCCTTCATCGCGTAGAACATCCGGCACCGCTCGGGCAAGGCGGCGACGACCTGCTCCACGTGGTCGGTCAGCGCGTCGAGGTCGTAGGCGTACAGGCACACCGGCTCGTCGCGGCCCGCCCGGTCGGCGATCCCCTTGGTCAGTACGTCGGTCATGCCGCTCCCCCGTCCTTCTGGTGCGGGCGGTGCTCGTTCAGGTGCCCACGCAGGGCGCGGGCGGCCAGTCCCCGCTCCTCGCCCAGTACGAAGGCGGTGACGCCGGCCTTGCGCCACGCATCGTGGTCCTCGCGGGCGCGCGGTATGGCGCAGTACGGCACGCCGTACTCGGCGCACACTGCCTGCATCCGCTGCAACCCCTCGGCCACCTTCGGGTGGCGGGTCTGCCAGGTCACTCCGTACGACTGGGAGAGGTCGGCGGCGCCTTCGAGGACGAGATCGATCCCTTCGCCGGCCAGGATCTCGGGCAGCGCGTCGACGCCCTCGGCATCCTCGATCATCGCGACGACCATGACCTCGTCGTTGGCCAGTCGCACGTACTCGGCGAGATCGATCAGGCCGAAGCCGGGGACGCGCCCGCCGTTGAGGCTGCGCATCCCCTCCGGTGCGTACCGGGCGGCCCGGATCGCCGCGTCCGCGTCGGCCCGGGAACGGATGTGCGGTACGACGACCCCCATGGCGCCCGCGTCCAGCGCCCGCAGGATGGCACCCGGGTCGGACTCGGGGACCCTGACGAACGGCGTCAGGCCAACTGCTTCGGCGGCGCGGATCAGGTTCTCCAGGCCCTCGGGGTCGACGAGTGTGTGCTCGCTGTCAAGGATGACGAAGTCATAGCCGGCGCAGCCGATCATCTCCACCAGGGCGGGCGCGGGGATCGAGCAGAACAGGCCGTAGACCTCCTGCCCGTCCCGGAGTTTGCGCTTGACCTCGTTGGCTTTCAGCATCAGCGGCCCCCCACGCTGTCCGGCTGCCGCCGCGTGGCCGGTTCCGCCAGCGGGTTCGCCACTGCGTGCACCCGCACCTCGGTGTCCGGCAGCAGCCGGCGGGTGGTCAGCTTCTCCACCTCGATGGCCGGCTTGAACACGTCGAACAGCTCGAAACGGGCGTCCAGGTCGGGGAATCGCTTCTGGTAGGCGCGGATCTGGTCCCGGACGACCGTCCAGAACTCCTGCTCGTCGAGGTCGTAGGTGTCGGCCAGGAACAGGCCCAGCTCGCCGATGTTGATGAAGAAGAACGCGTCCAGCAGGAAGTCGGCCACCTGGTCGAGGTCGTCGGTCTCCAGGAAGGAGTTGGCGTTGACATGGTGGGACGGCGGGGCGGCCAGCACCGGGCAAGCCTCCGGCTCCGCGAGGTGGGTGCGGGAGAAGCGGACACCGTCGTGGAAGTCCTTCAGCGCCACCCGCTGCGGCACGCCGTCCCTGTGCACCAGCACCATGTTCTGGGCGTGCGACTCGAGAGCGATGCCGTGCCGGAAGAGCAGGTGCAGCAGTGGCAGGACGGACGCACGCACCAGGTGGCGCAGCCAGGTCCGCACGCCCTGCGCGCGAACCCACGGGTCGATCAGCGGGGTGCCGTCGAGTTCACGGGCCGTCAGCCCGGTGAAGGGCACAGCCCGCTCGTCCCGCTCGAGGAAGGGGTGCAGGCTTTCCCGCCAGATGCACGCGAGGGTGCCGTAGGTGTCCGAGCGGACCAGGTCGGCGGCCGGTGCGGGGTCGACGGCGGTGCCCATGACCTCGCCGAGCACGACCAGTCGGCACTCGTCGCGCAGGAACGCGTCGCGCGCCACCACGCCGCGCAACCAGTCCGAGACCACGGGGGCGTTGCCCACGGTGTGCGGGGCGAGCACGCGGCTGGTGGAGGTGTTGACGATGGACAGGGCGAGCTTGAGGTACGGCCGCTCGGGCATGTCCCTGCAGCTGAGGGTACGGATGGACTGCTGGGCGGCGAACGCGTGCGGGTCCTCGCCCAGCAGGATGACCTCCTGGCGGCGCAGCTGGTCCGCCCACGTCGGCGCGATCTGCTCGCGCCACTGCCAGGGGTGGACGGGTAGCAGGGTGTAGTCCTGTGGGTCACATCCCGCCGCGGCGATCCGGTTCCGGAAGTCCCGCAGGGTGACCTCGCCGAGCTGGGCGGCCACGAAGGCGTCCTCGGCGAGCTCGGTTGCGGTGGCCACCCGGGAGATCCCGCGGTGCGCGGCGATCCACAGGGGCCGGATCGGGTGGAGGAACTCCGGCCCGTAGGTCAGGTTGTCCTCAAGGTCGAAGCCGATACGGGACTTGTAGGTGGGGTGGTAGCGGTGCCCGTCGGTGACCGTGCCCTCGAGGGTGTCGTAGTCGTGCTCGGCGAGCACATCGCCCCGCTCGGTGCGGACGTGCTGGGCCAGCGCGTCCTTGACCAGCGTGGCCTCCAGCTCCCGGCAGAACCGGGCCAGGCACTCGGGGTCGGCGGTCAGCGCCTGCCGCACCTCTCCGAGGAACCGGATCAGCGAGTCCGCCTCGGCGCTCTCGCCGTCGGCCACCCGCCGGACCGGCTCCGGGCCGAGGGAGACGCGGTCGAAGCCGTACCGGCGGCGGGCGGTGAACACGTACTGGACGGGGCGCCCCTGCTCGTCCGTACCGTCCACGACGGTCGCGCCGTCGCCGGTGGTGGTCACGCGGAGCGCGTCCTCGTAGACCAGCGACTCCAGCAGCTGGCGGAAAAGCCGGCGCCGGACGTCCGCATAGGTCGGTGCGCGCAGCGCGGCGACCACCAGGTCGGGGGTCGGAGGGGTCATCGGTTCACCTCGAAGAGCAGGTTGGGGACGTCCACGTACAGGGGGTTCTCGCCTCGTCCGACGAAGTAGCTGACCAGGTTGGCCTTGGCGGGCAGCACCGGCCGCTGCAGCAGGTCGGCCGCCGCCTCGCCGCCGCTCGCCGCGAGCATCTCGCGCGCCGTGCGCCACAGCAGGGCTTCGTCGGCGTCGGTGTACTGGCCGAGCACACTGATCAGATGGCCGAGGTGGTTCGTGACCGCGTAGTACCGCAGCCGCATCCACGCTTCGTCGTGGTCGTAGAGCAGCGGGCTGTCCGGCGGTACGGCCCCCGGGCGCAGCCGCTGCCGACTCACGCTGGTGCCCTCCATGTCCCGGACCCAGAAGCGGGTCGGCCATCCACCGTCCGTGTGCAGCAGCGAGTTCTGCGCGTGGGCCTCGAAGCTGACGCCGTCGCGGTCGAAGATCTCCAGGAGCGGGATCAGGGAGATGCCCAAGTAGCGGCGCAGCCATGCGGCCACGTGGTCGGCGCCGGGCGTGACATCGGGGTCCGGGGCGCAGCGGCGTACCTCGTGGATCAGGTCCGGCACATCGCCGTCCCGGTCCTCGAGCAGGGCGGCGATCACGCGCGGGGCGGCCGAGCCGTCGGTGAAGGGGTTGTCCCGGTACAGCACGGAGAAGTCCGCGGCGAGGTCGTCGCCGACCACGGCCGGGTCCACGGTACGGAAGCCGGTCTCGACCAGCGCGGAGAAGCCCGGGTGCGCCCATTCCGGCGCGAGCTCGGCGACCACGGCGCTGGCGTCGGTGGCGCGGCCCAGGTGCGGCACCGGGTTGTTGCGGATGAAATTGGTGATCCGCACATGCAGGGGGAGCTTGAAGGAGGTCGGGAAGGCGGGGTCGCAGACCGTACGCACCGAGGAGGTCGGGTAGACCTCCCGGCCGAGCGCGCCGAGGTCGACGAGCAGCCCGTCGGTGACGAGCTGCGCCACTCTGGAGTTGGCCAGCAGGTACCGCGCTTGCCACGGGTGCACCGGCAGCAGTGCGTGACCGTGGTCCGCGCCGAGCACCTCCGCGGCCGCGGCGGCCACGGGGCCGGGGATCCACGTTCCCGCTGCCACCCTGCGTTCCAGCAGGATGCGCCGGTCGACGGCGAACCAGTGAGGGACGAACGCCGCGCCGAGTTCCGGTGCGTACTTCTCCAGGTCGTCGCCGAACCCTTGGGTGCTCTTGGGCGTCGGGTGGAAGGGGTGGCCCAGGAGCAGCGACTGCTCGGCCTCGCGGGTAAGTGCGTGCGCGTCGTCCGCAGCTCGGGTGCGCCGGCTGCGCAGGTACCGCGTGGTGGCCGCGATGCTGCTCTCGATCTGCTCGGCGAGTGCGCGCTTGCGCTCCGCCCCGTCAGGCGCCGATCCGAACACCTTGGCGGCGACAGCCTCCACCTCATCGAGCAGCAGTCGCACCAGCGCGTCGTGGTCCAGGGGGACACGGCGACCGTCCCGCTTCTCGAGCCATACCTGGTCGCCGTACGCGTGGTGGCCGAACACCGAGTGGTGGCGTAGGGCCACGACGAGCGCGGCGCCCGCGGCGGGCAGGTCGATCCGTACGAGGTCGTCGCCGGTGGTGCCCAGCGGCGTGCCGGACTCCCGGAGGTAGGTGTTGAGCAGCCGCTGGCGGGCCGCCTCTTCGGCGCCCGCGCGCGCCGCGGTGGTGCTGGTGGCGGACTCGGTTGACGTCATTGCTTCACCTCGGACAGTGCCGCGACGGCGTAAGCCGCCCGGGGACGGTGGTGGGCCTGCCGTCGGCGTGCGCCGAGTGTGGCGAGGCCCGCCGCCGCGATCAGCAGCGAGCCGATGGCGGCGAAGGTTGCGGACGGGGGCAGCAGACCGACTGCCAGGGCTCCCAGCAGCGGCCCGCAGATCTGGCCCACGTCGAGCAGGCCGTTGGCGGTGCCGAGCGCGGTCCCGCGGGCCTGCTCGGGCACGACGTGGCAGACCACGTGCAGCACGGACTGGGCGAGCGCGGCGAAGCAGAATCCCTGCACGATCCGCAGCGGCACCAGCAGCTCCGGTGAGGTGGGCAGGCCCTGCAGGGCCACGGCCACGGCGCAGCAGGTGGCGGCGATGGCGAAACTCGCCGGCGCCCCCTTGCGGTCGTTGCGGATGCCCCACCACGGGCCGCCGGCCAGGGACGCGGCCCAGGTGGCGGCCTGGAGCGCGCCCACCCAGACCGTCGCCGAGGACACCGACCCGGTGATGTGCTCCACCTGCGGCGCGAAGACGACGACCAGGGCGAAGACGGCCGCCTGGCCCAACAGCCCCGCCAGGATCAGCGCGCGGCTGCGCGGGTCGCCCAGGATCCGGCACAGCACGTCCCGCAAGGCGGGCCGCTCCACCTCGGCGGTCGCCTCCGGGCGGACCGCCGTGCGGCGGGGAAGCAGGGCCAGTGCCAGGACGGCGGCGACGAACAGCAGGCCGGCCACACCGCCGAACAGGGCGCCGAAGCCGAACCGGTCGGCGAGCAGGCTGCCGGCCAGGGGCCCGAGCAGCGACCCGGCGCCGGTCGCGCCGAAGAGGCTGCCCAGGGCGCGCCCCCGGCGGTGCGGTGCGACCACCGTGCTCGCGTACGTGGCGGTGGCGCCGACGACCCCGCCGCAGGCGCCCTGCAGCAGTCGGCAGGTGAGGAACTCGGCCGGTGTATCGGCCAGCGCCATCAGCCCGACGGCCAGGGCGAGTCCGGCGTGGGCCCGCACCACCATGGCCTTGTGTCCGTACCGATCGCCGACCATGCCCCACAGCGGGGCGGTGACCAGCTGGGCGACGGCGGGCGCGGCGAGCGAGACCCCGGTCCACCACGCCACCTCGCCGTCCGGCAGCCCGAAGCCGGCGAGGTAGAACGGCAGGAGCGGAACCACGACGGTCAGGCCCGCGACGGCGGCGAACTGACCGAACCACAGGATCCGGAAAGCCCGCCGATCGGCGGAGCTGGCTATGCCTGACGTCCGAGCCATCACGTCACCGCCGCGGGGACCGGGATCAGCGGGTTGGGTACGCGTCCGGTGCCCGCCGGCATGCTGACACCGGAGGAGCGGCCCTGGCGCAGTAGCGGCGCCAGGATCTCCCGGCTGGGCCACTCCCTGGCCGCCAGCACTTCCGCGTCGACGAGCGCGGCGACGTGCGCGGGCAGGTCCAGTCGGTCCCGGCAGGCGGCGACGGCCGCGCGCAGCTCGGACCACAGGAGCCGCTCGTCGAGACCGTGGTGCCGGGCGAGGGCGTCGGCGATGCCGTACAGGTTGACCTGGAAGCCCAGGGTCTGCAGGTACGCGAGCAGGGCGCGGGGCTCTGACAGTTTCAGGGACTGGGGGGCGCCGGGCTTGATGCGGTACCCGGGGTCCTCCGTTCCGGCCGCGTCCATGAGCTCCGGGCACAGTCGCAGCGTGTCGTGGTCCCGCAGGACGAACTCCCGTACCGCGCCGTCGGCCAGGACGACGACGACGTTCTGGCCGTGCAGCTCCGGCAGGACCCCTGCCCGTAGGAACCTGAGGCCCATCGCGCAGAAGGCCTCGGCGATCGTGCGGAACAGGCCGACCGGATCGATGGTGTCGAAACCGGCCACGGTCAGCGCCGGGGTGAGGACGTCCCACTCGTGAGCGGCCAGGGCAGCCATCGGCAGTACGAGCGCGTCCTGGTCGTCGAACAGGCCCGCGGGATAGCTGCGGATCTGGGCGGCAAGGTGGCCCGGCCGGTCGGCGAACTCGTCGTCGACGCCCGGACCGCTCCAGCCGCACCACGTCCGCTCGTCGCAGACCCGGACCAGGGCACCGAGGCCGGAATCCGATCGGAGCAGGGAGGTCATGCACTCCTGCGCCCGCTCGCCGTTGTCCAGGTAGCGGGGCGGCAGGAGCCGCGCGGCGCCCAGGGTGGCGACGCCGAGGGGCAGTTTGAGGTTCAGGGCCGACTCGGGGGACGTGGTGAGGGTGCGCAGCGAGGATGTCGGGTGGAAGCCGCCGAGCCCTCTGCTCAGCCGTACGACGTCCCGGTCCGCCAGCTCCTGAGCGAACTCCCGCGGCAGGACGTGCTCGAACTGCCACGGGTGGACCGGCACCGGCTGGTACTCCCCCATCCCTACGCCGGCACGGCGCGCGTCCTCGGCCAGCACGTTCAGTTCCCGGTCGGTCAGCAGCAGCTGGGCCAGCCCGTCCGACGCCTCACCGGTACCGAGCCGAAGGCAGTCACGGCGCACCGCGACCCAGTCCATGCCGAGCGCCGCCTGGCGCATGGGGCCGTACTGCTCCAATTCGGCGGCCGACCAGCCGGCTGCCGCCCGCGCCGTCGGATGGAACGGCCGGTTCCTGGTCGCCGCGATGCGCTCGCCCGCCAGCAGCCCGCCGGGCCTCGGGGCCCGGTCGGGCAGCGTCGCGTAACCGCCGAGCGATATCGCCGCGTGGTCGACGGCGGCCTGGAGGTCGGCGGCGACCTCGGCCGTCCGTACGCCGCTTCCGTCCCGGCCGGCGTGGAGGGTGGTCAGGACTTCGCTCGGCGTGAGCTCCCGCGTCCGCCCGTCAGCGCCGATGTGCCAGACCGGCCCACGGGAGAGGCGAAGGCTCTGGAGCGCGCCGCCGGCACGCCCGCGGAAGGCGAGCGCGCCCATGCGGCACCACAGTTCGCCGTCGCCCAGCTCCGCCCCGGGCGCCGAAGCGGAGTCCGCGACCGTCACCGCATCCGCGGCCCCGGCCACGTTCTCCTGCAGCAGCGTGTCGACCAGGTCGCGCAGGACCAGCTCGGTCGGATCGGAGGACGTCATCGCCGGCACCCTCAGTACCTGCATGGTCAGTACAGGTCCAGCCAGGTGCCCACGCCCTGGTCGACCGCCCGCCGGTACACCTCGGCGGCGCAGGCGATGTCCTCGACGGCCATGCCCATGGGGTTGAGCACGATCAGCTCGTCGTCGGTCTCGCGGCCCGGACGCGTCCCGGCCAGGATCTCACCGAGCTCGGCGTGCAGCGCCTCGCGCGAGAACTTCCCTTCGAGCACGAGCTGGTTGATGATCTTCTTCTCGCGGTTGCTCTGCTCCCAGTCGTCGACGACGACCTTGTCCGCGGCGAGGAAGACCTCCTTGTGGACGTCCATGATGGAGACGTTGGACAGGAAGGCCCCACGCTTGAGCCAAGCCGCCTCGATGTAGGGCTGGTCGGTGACGGTGCAGGGGACCACGACGTCGCCCGCGCGCACGGCGTCCTCGGCGCTGTCGGCCACCTTCACGGTGACCTGCGGGTACTCCGCGGTGACACGGGCCGCGAGCGCGTCGGCGGCCGCCCGCTGACGGTCGTACAGGCGCACCGTGGTGATGTGGCCGAACTGCTCCAGCAGAGCGGTGATCTGGGCGGCGCCGATGACACCACAGCCGATCAGCGCGACGTCGGTGAAGTCCTTCCGTGCCAGGTGCCAGGCGCCGAGCACGGTCACCGCGGCGGTCCGCGCGGCGCTGATCAGGCTGCCCTCAAGGATGGCGATCGGGTAGTTCGTGGCGGGGTCGTTCAGCACGATCACCGCGCTGGCACGCTCCAGGCCGACGCGCGTCGGGTTGTCGTGCTTGCTGCCGATCCACTTCAGGCCGGACATTCCCGGCGTGCCCACGTGGGCGGGCATCGCGATGATCCGGTCGGCGATGTGCCCCTCCTTGCCGTTCACGCGCAGGTACGGCTTGAGCGGCTGGACCGTCTTGCCCTCGGCGTGCAGTTGCAGGGCATCGTTCAGGGCCTGGACGTAGAGGTCGGAACGGTCGCCGCCGACCGAGGCGACGTCACTGCGGCTGAGGTAGAGGATGCGGGGCTTGCCTGCGTCTGCCTGCGTCGTCGAGACGGTCATGGGGTTCTCCTTGCAATGGGGTGGTGATGCGCAGTTTCGAGGCGCGGTGGTGACGAGGGGTCAGCAGGCTGCTGCGGTTGCCCGGGCCCTGTCGGCACGCATCCGCTCCAGCCAGTCGTCGTCGTAGACGAGGTCGAGGTAGCGGTCGCCGCGGTCGGGGAAGATGGCCAGCACGCGGCTGGGCGTGGTCAGCCGCGGAAGGGTGCGCCGGATGGCCGCAACCACCGCGCCACTCGACCCACCGGCGAAAATGCCTTCAGCGGCCAGCAGATCACGGCAGGCTTCGGCGGCCTCCACGTCGTCGACATGGACGACGTCGTCGATCTCGTCGGGCCGGAACAGTTCCGGGACGCGGCTCGACCCGATGCCGGGGATCTCGCGGCGTGCGGGTGCGCTGCCGAAGATCACCGATCCGACCGCGTCGACCGCGATCACGCGCAGGCCGGGGAAATGTTCCCGGAGCCGGCGGGAGCAGCCAAGGATGCTGCCGGTGGTGCTCACCGGCGCGAACAGGTAGGACGGGGGCCGGACCAGCTGTTCGACGAGTTCGGCGCCAGTGCCGTGGTAGAAGGCCTGCCAGTTACGGTCGTTGGCGTACTGGTTGATCCAGATCGCGCCGGGGACCTCGGCCAGTAGCTCCTTGACGCGCCGGATCCGGGTGTGCAGGTAGCCGCCCGCTTCGTCCGGCTCGGAGACTATTTCGACCGTCGCGCCGAGCTGATGCAACAGCGCCAGGTTGGCGCTGGTCGTCTTGGGGTCGACGACACAGATGAACCGCAACCCGTGAATGCGCGCGGCCATCGCGAGCGCGATGCCGAAGTTGCCCGAGCTGCTTTCCACCACCGTGCTCCCCGGGGGGATGGAACCCTCGGCGAGCCCGGTCTCGATGATGTGGCGTGCCGACCGGTCCTTCATACTGCCGCCGGGGTTCATCAACTCCAGCTTGGCCAGCACCTCGACGCCGGGCTCAGGGAAGAGCCGCCGCAGCGCGACGACCGGGGTGTTTCCCACGCAGTCGAACACCGACTCACGGACCGACTCGTGGGCGGCGGATGGATGGGCGGTATCGACGGCTGCTTCGGCAGTCACGATGCTCCCTCAGCTCGATGCCCCGGTTCGGAGGGCAGACAGTTGATCACACTCGATGTAAGGTAAGGCTATCCTTAGTGTCTGTCAATGCCGCATCGTGCCGATCACTCTGCGATGCGGAGTTTTGGGCCGAGCCCGACCCGGAGACCAAGCCTTGATGTCTCTGCGAGCCCTTGGGGTGATTCCATGACCGCGTCGGCATCCACGCTGCTCCCGGTGAACCCGACTCTGGGCGTCGTGCTCGCAGCGCTGTTGGTCGTGGGCGCCGGGGTGGCGGCGCTGGCCCGGCTCGGGCATGCCCGCGCCATCCTCACCGCCAGCCTCCGGGCGACCGTGCAGTTGGCCGCCGTCGTCGCCGTCATCCGATGGACATTCGACTCGCGCCCGCTGCTCTTCGCCTTCCTGGCCGTGATGTTCGCGGTGGCGACCCGCACGGCCGGCCGCCGGATCACCAAGAACCACACCTGGTGGTGGGCTGCCGTGCCGATCGGCGCGGGCGTGTTCCCGGTCGTACTGCTGCTCGTAGCCGTCGGGCTGGTCCCGGTCAAAGGCATCGCGCTCATCCCCGTCACCGGCATCCTCATCGGAGGCGCGTTGACCGCGACGGTGCTCGCCGGGCGGCGCTCGCTGGAGGAGCTGGAACTACGGCACGGAGAGGTCGAAGCAGCGCTGTCCATCGGGCTCCTGGACCGGGATGCCCGACTGGAGATCGCCCGGCCATCGGCGGCCGGGGCACTGATCCCGGCGCTCGACCAGACCAGGACGGTCGGGCTGGTCACCCTTCCCGGCGCGTTCATCGGCATGCTCCTCGGCGGCGCATCACCGCTGCTGGCCGGGGCAGTGCAGCTGTTCGTCCTGGTCGCGCTGCTGGTGGTGGAGTCAGTGGCGGTCGCGCTCGCGCTGGAACTGGTGGCACGGGGCAAGCTCAGCAGAGCCCCACGGCCGGAATGACCTACGTCCAGGGACAGCCGTCCACCGAGCACGCCGGCCCTCGCACGTCACTCCGGCCGGGCACCAGCCGAACGAGCCTCCGCAAGCGAGAACGGCCCGCGCGGGGTGACGGCGATGGCGGTCATGGTCAGGCTTCGTGCGTGGTGATGACGTAGCCCTCAGGGCCGACGAACGTGAACATCCTGCCGAACGGACCATCCTCGGGTGCCTTGACGATGGGGACCCCGGCGGCGTGGAGCCGGTCGTGCAGGGCCTGCGCGCCAGTGGTCCGGAACCACAGGGCGACCCCGAGTCCGGGTCGCTCGACGGCGTCGAGATCCACTCCCGGCAGCGGCTCGCGGACGGCGAACGGAACGGGCTCGGTGGTGAACACCACGGCGCCGGGCGGCGAGGCAGGCGCCCGGCGCAGCCCGAGGTGCTGCTCGTAGAAGGCGGCTGCCGCCTCGACATCGCGCACCTGCAGAGCGATGAAGTCCGGCCCACTGACGGTGACAGTCATGAAGTACTCCTCGATCACATGTATGTCAGGACTTTGACATAAGAGGAAGATAGACGTCGCCGCACTTACATGTCAAACTCCTGACATGCATGATGGGACTCCCTCCAGCCACGCCCCGGCCGCCGACGTGACCGAGCGCCTGGGATATCGCCTCAAGCGCACCGCCGCGACCCTGCGCAGCGCGATGGACAAGGCACTGCGCGAGTACGGTCTGACCGTGCCGCAGTACGCCTGCCTCGAACTCCTCGACCAGCGCCCCGGCCTGTCCAACGCCGAGCTGGCCCGCGGCACCTTCGTCACGCGGCAGTCCATGAACGTCGTCCTTCGCGGACTGCAGGACGCCGGCCTCCTGACCCGGCCGGCCAGCACCGACCACGGTCGCGCTCTGCCCGCCCACCTCACCGAGGAGGGCCACCGTCGCCTCGCGGCGGCACGCTCCGCCGTCTACGCCATCGACCAGCGCATGACCGATGCCGTCCCGGAGGAACGCCTCGCCGAGCTCCTCGCCGACCTCGATCGCATGGCGGCGGCACTCGACGGGTGAAACGTCCGCGCGCCAAGACCGTTGCTCGCTCACCAGCTTCCAGTCGCTGGGAAGCTTTGGCCATCGAGATTTCAACACCCCGCAGCGCCTGACGCCGGCGGCCCGCGCACTGATGCTCGGCTGCGCGTAGCCGACGTGCCCACTTGCTCGCCGGCGGAGACGACCGCGAGGGGAGCCGTCTTCAGCCCGTCATGGCCGAGTGTCTGCGGTGGGCATGTCCGGCTGCGCGCCGGTCGCCAGCCACTGGCCGCGCCGCGTGATCCCGGTGGCCCAGCCGTCCGGCACCACGGTGAAGGTCCCCGCCCGCACGGCCGCCAGAGCCTGTTCGGCGATGGCCGCGGGGTCCTCGCCGTCGGGCGACATGGCGGTGCGGACCAGGGCAGGGCAGAGCACTGTCACGCCGACCGGCGTGCCGGCCAGCGACAGAGCGGCCTGCTCGGCGAGGGCGACGACGGCGTGTTTGGAGGCCGCGTACGCGCCGCCGGTGGGGAAGGTGACGAGGCCCGCCAGAGACGCGGTGATCAGGATGTGCGCGGGGCGCCCGGCGGCGAGCAGGCGCGGGACGAACGCGCGCAACCCGTTGACCACGCCCCCGACGTTCACCGCGAACACCCGGTCCCAGTCCTCGGGGCTCACCTCCCACGGCGCGCCCAGGTCGCGGCCGACGATGCCCGCGTTGAGGCACACGAGGTCGGCACCCGGCGCCGCGGCGGCGAGTGCCTCCATCTGCGCGGCGTCGGAGACGTCGGTACGGACGGCGTCGGCCCGCAGCTCGGCCGCGGCACCGGCGAGCGCCGCTTCGTCGACGTCGGCGAGCACGACCCGCGCCCCGGTCGAACGGAGACGGGTGGCGAGCGCTCTGCCGATCCCACTGGCTGCGCCGGTGACGACGGCACTGGTGATGTCCATGATCCGCGTCCTCGCTAGAAGCTGACGGTGGGGTCGAGTGTCGCGGTGGGCGTGCACACGACCGCGTCGAAGGCCTGGTGAAGCGGCGTGTCCACGACGGCGCTCTGCGAGCGCATGCGATCGAGCGACGTCCGCGAACGGAGATCGGTGAGGGTGACGGCCCCGCCGAGCCCGGCGTCGGTGAGGGTCTTTTCCACGCTTCCCGGGGCCGGAGCGTCCATGGTGACGAGTTCGACCGTGAAGCCGACCGGGGAGCCCTCAGGGGAGACGCTCATTTCCGGCACCTGATCGGCGGTGTGGGTCATCGCCACGACGCGGTACTGCCGGCCGAGGTCTCTCGCGAGGTAGTGGCCCATCGGCAGCGCGGCCAGGTGGCCGTCGAAGGTGACGGGGGTCTTCTGGATGTGGTTGTTGTGGGCGACCAGCACGACTCGCGCGCCGGTGCCGGCGCGGGCGAGGTGCCACTGTACGGATGCGGCCATGAAGTGGTCGCGGACCGACGTGTCGCCCGGCGCGCCCGCGCCGGAGAACAGGTCGTTCATCGCCCGGAGCATGTAGTCGGTGTGGCAGGCCGTGTCGAGGTGGTGGCGGGCCGTGTCGTAGCTGCGCTGATCGCTGCGGGAGACGTAGATCGGTTCGAGCGCGCGAAGCCGCGTCGACAGGCGGGCCAGGCTCGCCGTGAGGGAGTCCTGGAGCGCAGGGTCGAGCGTCCCCCACCGGGGTGCCGATACGGCGGCGGAGCCGCCGGTGATCTCGCCGGCCGTGCGCAGGACGCCCGCCACGAGGTCGCCGATGTCCGGATCGACCAGCCCCAGGTAGTCGGCGACCGGATCGAGGTCCGGCAGCAGGGTCAGGGTGTTGGGGAGGTCGATCCCGGCGATCTGGATGGGCTGCGTTCTGCCTACGTTGTAGCGGCGCAGCCAGCGCAGCAGCTCCCCGAACATGCCGAGGGTGAGGGGCCCGCTCAATCGGTGCAGGTCGGGCTCCTCGCCATCGCCGGCGAGCCAGGGGTTGACGGCGGCGGCCTGGGTGGATCCGAGTTCGAGCGCCACGTGGGTGAATCCGCAGCGTTCGATGAGGAAGCGCAGCAGCCGTGCGCGGGCGAGGGTGAACTCGCGGACGAAGTGGGCGCCCTCGCCGACGCCCACGACCTGGGCGTCTTCGATGATGCCGCGCAGCGGTTCGAGATCGTCCAGGACGGGGGCGTCGGGGTCGAGGGTGTTCAGGACAGCGGTGTGCGCTGATGGGAAATCGGAAGCCATGGTGATGCACTCGTTTCTCTGGTGATGCCGATCGACGGTCGACGTGGTGAGGAACGCAGTGCGGAACGCGGGCTTACGGCCGGACTCAGGCGCGGCCGAGCCGCCATTGGTGCCGACATGCTCCAGCGGCACTGCGCCTTCTCACTGGCGCGTGATCAGCGAAACAAGGTGCCGGGTACCATGGCCCGATCTTATCCGAGTGCGCCGTCCCGCAAGTGACCGGGGACGGCGGCCGGGGTCAGAGCGTGGTCAGCCGGATGGTCGAGCCGCCGTGCCCGAGTCTCAGCGACACCTGGCCGGCCGGGGCGTCGGAGTCGATCTCCGGGTAGTCGTCGCTGGACACCGTGACGCGGATGCTGTGCCCGGCCGCGACGCGGTAGTGGGTGGGCCAGGTGCGGATCTCCAGGTCGTACGCCTTGCCCGGGCTCACCGGGACGGCGCGGTCGTGGCCGAATCGGTGGCTCGCCTTCAGCCAGCCCTGGGTGATGCGGGTCGCGGTCCCGTCGGGTGCGACGTCCTGCACCACGACCGCGAGGTTGCCGTCGGTCGCGCTGAACGAGGCCCGTACCTTGGCCTGGACGTCACCGGCGAGGACCAGGTCGCGCGGGAGCGGCCCCGTGGCGAACTCCAGCCGCTGACCCGGCCCGCCCGCTGCCGGCTTGGTGTTGACCTCGAACGTACGGGTCGCCGAGACCTCCGGGGTGGCCGACAGGGTGCCGTCGGAGGACAGGCTCAGGCGGACCTGCCGCGTCCCGGCAGGCGGCCAGCTGTCGAACTGCCGCCAGCCCGTGCCCGGCACCTCGTACGAGGTCACCTTGGCCGCGGGCAGCGGCGCGCCGGGGCGACGGGCCAGCCAGCGGTCCCACCAGGCGAGGTAGGCGCCGTTGCCGATGTCGGCCGGCTGCCCGGCCGGCCAGCCGTGCACCCAGGGACCGGACACCAGCCAGACGTTGCGCTCGCGCGCCTGGAAGTTCTCGACCATGCCCTGGCGGTACCGGTCGTACCAGCCGGCGATCTCCAGGACGGGGACGTCGAGGTCCTTCCACCGCGACTTGACGCTGCGCCCGCGCCAGAAGTCGTCGTAGAGCGGGTGCTGGGCGTAGGTCACCAGGGTGTCGGGGGCGGTGGCGCGCTGCCAGTCGCGGATCCTGGCCGAATAGATGCCGCCCCGGTAGATGGTGTTCTCGTACCAGTCGCTGATGCCGTCCACGGGGATGATGGCGGCCAGGTGGGGCGGCTTGTTGACGGCGACGAGGAGGGAGGAGTGGCCGCCGTAGCTGACGCCCGTCTGCCCGATCCGGCCCGTGGACCAGGGCTGGGCGGCCAGCCACTCGATGAGGTCGTAGTTGTCGCGCTGCTCCTGAGGGCTGAACGGGTCGAGGTGTCCGGGAGAGTCGCCCGATCCCCGGGCGTTGCAGACGGCCGCGACGTAACCCCTGGTGACGAAGTACGCGGCGGCCCGCCCCTGGGCCTCCAGCTGGTTGTAGGCGTTGTAGTCGTAGACGATGCCGGGGAAGCGGCCAGGGGCGGGCGTGCCGTCGGGGGCGGCGGGGCGGTGCAGGTCGCAGGCCAGGTGGCTGCCGTCACGCACGGGTACGGTGACGCGTTCCTTGTGTACGCCGTACTCGGCGGGGCGGTCGTAGGAGAAGAAGGGGTCGGGCGGGAGCGGTGCGCCGGTCGTGGCGAGGGCGGGGCTGCAGGTCAGCGTGAAGGCGGCGGCCGACAGCGCGGCCATGATCTTGACAGTTCTCACGTGCGATCCTCTGAGGTCGGAGGGAGGGTGTTTCAGAGGGAGAAGGCGCCGGTGAGCAGCGCTACCGCGGTCATGACGAGCGTGGTGGCGAACGCCCACTTGAAGATGAAGCGCTGGTGCTCGCCCAGTTGCACGCCGCTCATCCCGACCAGGATGAACGTGGAGGCGGTGAGCGGGCTCAGCGGGAACCCGGTGGTCATCTGGCCGAGGATGGCCGCCCTGGCGACCTCGGCGGGCGCGCCCCCGAAGCCGCTGACGGTCTCGGCGAGCACCGGCAGGACGCCGAAGTAGTACGCGTCGGGCGTGAACACCAGGCTGAGCGGCATGCCCGTGATCGCCACGAGCACCGGCAGGTGCCCGCCGAGCGAGTCGGGGATGACGCCGACGAACGCGGAGGCCATGTGGCTGATCATCTTGGTGCCCGTGAGGATGCCGGTGAACACGCCGGCCGCGAAGATCATCGTGGTGACCAGGACGACGCTCTTGCCGTGCCGCTCCAGGAGCTCCTGCTGGCGTTCCCAGGTCGGGTGGTTGACCAGCAGCGCGATCGCGAACCCGACCACGAACAGCACCGGCAGCGGCATCACCTGCAGCACGAGCCCGACCAGCAGGGCGACGGTGAGGAGCACGTTGAAGACGGTCAGAGCCGGGTGCACGGGCGCCCGCTGGGTGCCGGGTCCCTCGCCGACCAGGTGCTCTTCCGGCACGCCGGCGGACGGCAGCTTGCCGAGGCGGCGGCGTTCCCTCAGCCCGATCAGGTACGACGCCACCAGCACCCACACGATGCCCGCCGCCATCGCGGGCAGGACCGGCGTGAACACCTGGGAGCTGTCCAGCTTCAGCGCCGCCATCGCCCGCGCGGTGGGTCCGCCCCAGGGGATGAGGTTCATGACCCCGGCGCCCAGGCAGACCACGCCCGACAGCACCAGCGGACTCATGCCGAGCCGCCGGTAGACCGGCAGCAGCGCCGAGACCGTGATCAGGAACGTCGACGCGCCGTCTCCGTCGAGCGCCACGCACATGGTGAGCACGGCGGTGCCGACCGCGATACGCAGCGGATCGCCCTTGGCCAGGCGCAGGATGCCGCGGATGAGCGGGTCGAAGAGACCGGCGTCGATCATCAGGCTGAAGTACAGGACCGCGAACGCGATCATGATGCCGGTCGGCGCGACCTTGCCCAGCCCGTCGAGGATCATCTTCCCCAGCTCGCCGCCGAAGCCCCCGGCCAGCGCGGCGAGGACCGGGATCAGCACCAGAGCGATCAGGACCGACACGCGCTTGGTCATGGTGAGCAGCAGGAACAGAACGATCGTGGTGAATCCCAGGGCTGCCAGCATCGATGTTCGCCTTCTTCCTAGCCCGGCTCGCTGGGGGTGACGTGCCGGAGTGTTACGGAAGAGTTTCCGAGCGACGAAAACCCAGGTCCAGCATCAAAGCAACATTTATCCATGCATTCTGCGCAACAGTGTCGGTCTATGCTCACCGCCATGGAGGCGAACCTGCGGCTCCTGGCCGCGTACGCCGCCGTGGCCAGAGCGTCGAGCTTCACCGCGGCGGCGGCCGAGATGCACGTGTCGCAGTCGTCGCTCAGCCGCGCGGTGGCGGAGCTGGAGCGGCTGCTCGGCGCGCAGCTGCTGGAGCGCGACACCCGCAACGTGCAGCTGACCGCGGCCGGGGTGGAGACGCTGCGGGTGGCCGAGCAGATCGTGTCCGCCCACCGCTCGGGCATGAAGGAGCTGGAGCGCTACCTGCTCGGCGAGTCCGGCGTGGTGGCGGTGGCCACGCTGCCGTCGGTGGCCGCGGTGCTGCTGCCCCAGGTGATCTCCGACTTCCGGCGGCGGCGGCCCATGGTGGCGTTGCGGATCATGGACGGTCTGGAGCAGGTGGTGCTCGGCCGGGTCCTCTCGGGGGACGCGGACTTCGCGATCTCCACGGTCGGCGCCGCATCCGAGCAGCTCGAGCACCGCCCGCTGATCAGGGACCGCTTCCATGCCGTGCTGCCCGAGCACCACCCGCTCGCCGCGCAGGAGCACGTCACGTGGGAGGAACTGGCGCGGGAGCCGTTCCTCGCGGTCGGGCCTGAGTCGAGCGTGCGGCGGCTCACGGACGCGGCCTTCGCCCAGGCGGGGGCTTCCGTGACGCTCGCTGCGGAGGCGGGGAGCGTGGCGACGGTGGGCGGGCTCGTCGCGGCGGGGCTCGGCGTCTCGGCGATGCCCGCCCTGGTGCTGCCGCTGATGGGGTCTGGGTCTCCACTGGTGTACCGGCCGCTCGCCGACCCCGTCGTGGACCGCCGCCTGGACGTCGTCGTCCGCGCCCGCCGCACGCTGCCGCTGGCGACCGGCGCGTTCCTCGACCTGCTCGACGCGTTCCGCCGCGAACTGCGCGACCTGCCCCTGGGCGTCTCCTGGAACCGCGACTGACGCCGCCCCCACGTCCCCGCCGCCCCGGACTCGACCACCCCGAGGCACCTCAGCGCACGTCGGCGCCGCACTGAGACGACCCCGCCGACCGGGGCTGGGGTCCCTCTGGGGAGGCGTCTTCGGCAGGAGTGCCGGGACATCTCGGCGACCAGCCTCACGCGCCATCGAGGGCGTGCGGGGTGGGGATTTATGTGGAAAGTGCATTGAATGATGGTTTTCTTGTGCTGGACACGCATTTCACCGCCTCGGCAGGATGAAACGACCGCAGTCGCGATCGGGAGGCGAAGGAGCGCGGGTGACAGGCACAGGGCAGGACACGGGCGGGGCCGGTCAGGGGCAGTTGCGCGGGCTGAAGGTGGTGGAGTTCGCGCACGTGGTGGCCGGTCCGATGGCCGGCTCCATGCTCGCCGACCAGGGTGCGGACGTGGTGCACGTGGAGGCCCCCGGCGCCGGTGACGCCGCCCGCGCGATGGGTCCCGTACGGGATGGCGTACCTCTGTGGTTCAAGGTCGCCGGGCGCAACAAGCGTTCGGTCACGCTCGACCTGCACCACGCGGCCGGACGGGAGATCGCCCACCGGCTCGTCGCCTGGGCGGACGTCGTGATCGTGACCCTGCGGGCCGGGCGGCTGCGCGACTGGGAGCTGGACTGGGAGGCCGTGCACCGGATCAACCCCGCGGCGATCCTGCTGCAGATCTCCGGGTTCGGGGCGACCTCCTCGCGTGCGAACGAGCCGGGCTTCGGCAAGATGGGCGAGGCCAGGAGCGGGGTGGTGCACCTGACCGGGTTCCCCGACGGGCCTCCCGTGCACACCGGGTTCTCCCACGGGGACGCGGTCACGGGGCTGATGGGTGCGTACGCCGTGCTCGCCGCGCTCCACCGCCGGGCGAGCGACCCCGAGTTCGACGGCGAGTGGATCGACCTGGCCCTCTTCGAGCCCCTGTACCGGCTGATCGAGTGGCAGATCATCACCTACGACCAGCTCGGCGCCGTGCCCGAGCGGGCGGGCAACCAGCTGGCCGTGGCGCCCGCCGCGGTGATCAACACCTACCGGTCGCGCGACGGCGAATGGGTCACCGTGACGTCCGCCACCCTCCGTTCCGTACGCAACGTGGCCCGCCTACTCGGCCTGCCCGAGGAGGACTTCGCCACCTCGGCACAGCAGCACGCGGGCCGGGAGGCCCTGGACGAGGGCCTGCGGGAGTGGGTGGCGGCGCGGACCACCGACGAGTGCCTGGCGGAGTTCGCCCGCGCCGAGGTGGTGGCCTCCCGGGTGTTCACGGCCGCCGACATCGTGGCCGACCCGGTCTACGCCGAACGCGGCGACATCATCACCGTCGACGACGCCGACCTCGGCCCCGTACGCATGCAGGGCGTGATCCCCCACTTCCACCGACGGCCGGGGAAGGTCTGGCGCACCGGCCCCGAGCTGGGGCAGGACAACCGCCTCGTCTACCGCGACTGGCTCGGGCTCGGCGAGGACGAGCTGGCCGACCTGGAGAAGCAAGGTGTCATTTGAGCGGCTCCCCCTGCGTTCCCTGCTCTTCGTCCCGGGCACGAGGACGGACTGGCTGGCCAAGGCGGAGGCGGCGGGGGCGGACGCGGCGATCCTCGACCTCGAGGACGCGGTCCCGGCGGACGGCAAGGCCGAGGCACGCCGCCGGGTGGCCGCGGCGGTGGCCGCGTTCGACGGGCGCATGGCCCTGTTCGTCCGCGTCAACCCGCTGGACGGCTGGGCGGGGGCCGAGGAGCTGCGTGCCGTCGCGCACGGCAGGCTCGCCGGGATCGTGCTGCCCAAGGTGGCCGGCCCCGAGGACGTACGGGTCGCGGACCGGCTGCTCGGCTGGTGCGAACGCGAGCACGGCCTGCCGCCGGGGCACCTCGCCCTGGTGCCGCTGCTGGAGACGGCCTGTGCGCTGCGCGAGGCGTACGAGATCGCCCGGGCGGCCCCCCGCGTCGCCTACCTCGGCGCCGTGACCGCGCCCGGCGGCGACGTGGCCCGCGCCGTCGGCTACCGATGGAGTCTGGAGAGCACGCTGGGCCTGCGTTCCCGGGTGCTCCTGGACGTGCGCGCGGCCGGGACGCCCAACCCGGTGGCGGGTCTGTGGACAAGCATCGGCGACCTGGACGGGCTGCGTGCCTTCGCCGAGCAGAACCGCTCGCTCGGGTACGAGGGCATGATGGCGATCCACCCCTCCCACATCCCCGTCATCAACGAGGCGTTCTCCCCTTCCCCCGATGAGCTGGCCCGTCACGCCCGGCTGATCGCGGCCGTGGAGGCGGCCCAGGCCGGCGGAGCGGGGGCGGTGACGTTCGAGGGTGAGATGGTCGACGAGGCCATGGCCGCCACGGCCCGCGCTCTCCTCGCCCGCCACATTGAGGAACGGGGCCGATGAACCGGCCGGGCCGTTGAGCGGGCCCGGCCGTCTGAATACGCGTCAGCCGTTGATCAGAGCCATCGCCAGGTCGGGATCGAAGGTCCCGGCCGGCTCGCCGGAGATGCCGCACTGGCCGTCGGAGTCACCGGGCACCTTGACCCAGAAGAGGTACTCGGCGCCGCTCGACTGCTTGGCCGGAGGAGTGCCGAGCTTTCGGCCGGGCGGGTTGCACCAGTTGTCCCCAGGCGTGTCGTCCTCGTAGGGACCGTTGCCGTTGCGGCTGGTGTCGATCACGTACTTCTTGGCGCCCACCGTGCCCGACAGGTAGCCGTTGACCGCGACGGAGTACGTCTCGGAGTCAACGGTGGTGAAGTAGTTCGACACGTTCACGGAGAAGCCGCGGGTGTTGGCGATGCCCGACTTGACCAGGAGCGGCGCCATCTTGTCGGGCGCGTGCCAGGTGGCGTTGGCCGCGTCCAGGTAGACCCACGCGTTGGGGGCCTGGGCGCGCAGCACCTGGGTGGCGTCCAGCAGCATCCGGTACTGGTCCTCGGGGTCCTTGCCGAACTTGGTGACACATTCGGCGGCGGCGACCGCGTCGGGCTCCAGCACGACGATCGCGTGCCTGGTGCCGATGGCCTTGGCGAACTCGGTGATCCAGTTGTGGTACCCGGTCGCGTCACCGGCGCCGCCGCCCGACTCCCCGCCGCACGCGTCCCGGTTGGGGATGTTGTACGCCACCAGCATCGGCAGCTTGTCCTGGGCCTGCGCCGCGCCGACGTAGTCGTCCACGGCCTTGGTGATGTCGCCGAACCAGCCGCCGAACCACTCGAAGATCGGTTTGTTCGCGATGTTGGCGGCGATGGCCTTCCCCGTGTCGGTGTCCTTGTTCGCCGGGTCGCCGGCCCACCTGGCCGGGTTCGACAGGGGGGACACGTAGAGGGCGGTCGGCCGCGTCGTCTGCGTCTCCAGCAGCGACACGTTGTCGAAGCGGACCGTCGGGGCCCCACCGGACCCGCCCAGTTGGAAGGTCACCTCGGCGGCCGTGTCGGTGGCGGTCGCGGCGGTGAACGGGATGCTGTAGCGCTTGCTCCCCGTCGTGAGCTGCACGTCCGTGGCAAGCGACTGGTTGGCGCTGGGGGTGGCCGTGTACTGCACGGTCGCACGCGCCTTGAAGGCGGTGGTGGAGTAGGCGTCGAACGAGAGCGTGTAGCTCTTGCCCGGGTTCAGGCCGGCGGTGGTGGGCGCGGCCACCATGGCGTCCCAGGGGTTCGCGACGACCTGTTTCACGGCCACCTTCATCCATCCGGACTCGGCGGTGACGGTCGTCTGGCCGATCGCGGCCCAGGGGGCGGTGGAGCTGGTGAAGGTGCCGTTCCCGATGAGCTGGGTGGCCGCCGAGGCGGGCTGGGGAACGAGGAGGACGGCGGTCAGGGCGGTGGATAAGGCTGCGGTTGCGCCTGCGATTAATCGCACGTGATCACCTTTCGGCGGGAGTCGCCGTTGATCATGACCGACCGGCCAGACAGAGGTCAAGGGAACGGATTTTGACCTCCAGGTCAAGAAAATGCTACGGTCATGGCCATGGGAAGGCCGAAGCAGTTCGATCCGGACGTGGCCGTCGAGCAGGCCATGGACGTGTTCTGGCGCAAGGGCTACGGCGCCACCACGCCGCAGGACCTGGTCGACGCGCTCGGCATCGGCAAGGGCAGCCTCTACAACACCTTCGGCAGCAAGCACGCCCTGTTCGAGGCGGCGCTGGGCCGCTACCGCGACAGCCAGGCGGTCGCGCTGATCGAGATGCTGGAGGAGCCCGGTCCCGTCAAGGACCGGCTGCGCGGGGCGCTGCGCCTCCTGGCCGAGATGGACCTGGCCGACCCCGACCGGCGTGGCTGCATGGCCGTCAACACCGCCGCGGAGCTGGGGCGGGCGGACGAGAGTGCGGCGCGGCTCGTACGGCGCATGCTCGACCGCACCGAGGACGCCTTCCGCGCGCTGATCGAAGAGGGCCAGCGCGGCGGAGAGATCGCCGCCGACCGCGACGCTCACGCGATCGGGAGCCTGCTGCTGAACACCGTCGTCGGCATGCGCCTGATCGCGCGCGTCGCCGAGGGGCCGGACCGCCTCGACAGGGTGATCGACGCGGTCATCGACTCCCTCTGAGTCCCGCATGCCATGGCGGGACCTCCACCATGCCTATTTTTTGTACCTATAGTTCAAGAATTGGAGCGGCTCATGGAGCTCAACCTTCACGCCAAGACCGCCGTCGTCACCGGTGCCAGCCGGGGCATCGGGCTGGCCACCGTGCAGACCCTGATCGCCGAGGGGGTACGCGTGGTCGGCGCCGCCCGCACCGTCACCCCCGAGTTGGAGAAGTCGGGAGCCGTCGCGGTGTCGGCCGACCTGAGCACCGCGGAAGGGGTCGCCACCCTCATGGAAACGGCGCTCGCCCAGCTGGGCGGCATCGACCTGCTGGTGAACAACGTCGGCGGCGGCGATGACGTCGAGCCCGTCGGATTCCTCGACACCGGTGACGCCGAATGGGCCGCCATCTTCGACATCAACCTGCTCAGCGCCGTACGCGTCACCCGGGCCGCTCTGCCCAGCCTGATCGAGCGGCGCGGATCGGTGGTCAACGTCTCGTCCATCAACTCCAGGCTCCCGGCCGCAGGCCCCGTCGCCTACAGCGCCGCCAAGGCCGCGCTGACCGCGCTCGGCAAGTCCCTCGCCGAGGAGTTCGGGCCGCGGGGCGTCCGGGTCAACACCGTCTCGCCCGGCGTCGTCCGTACCGCCATCTGGGACGATCCGGACGGCTTCGGCGGCAAGGTGGCGGCTCTGGCGGGAGCCGAGCACGCCGCCTTCCTCGAGCAGATCCCGGCGGCGTTCGGCATCACCACCGGCCGGATCACCGAGCCCCGCGAGGTGGCCGCCCTGATCGCGTTCCTTCTGTCGGATGTCGCCGCCAACATCACGGGCGCCGACCACGTCATCGACGGCGGCACCGTCAAGACCCTCTGAAGGCCGATCAGCACCGAAATGCGAGGCGGCCCCCCACGTGCGTGGGGGGCCGCCGATTTACCCGCATCACCGCCGGGGGTCTACACCGGGGTGCGCATGTGGCGGGTCAGGGCGTGTTCCACCAGGGTGATCAGGGTGGCCTTCACCGACTCCCGCTGCCTCGCGTCCAGGCGGACGATCGGGATGTGCCCACCGATCGACAAGGCCTCGCGGAGTTCCTCCTCCGCGTGCGCGAACTGCCCGTCCCACCCGTTGATGCCGATCACGAACGGCAGCTTCGCCTCTTCGAAGTAGTCGATCGCCGGGAAGCTGTCGGCGAGGCGGCGCGTGTCCACGAGCACGACCGCGCCGATGGCGCCCCGTACGAGGTCGTCCCACATGAACCAGAAGCGGTGCTGTCCGGGCGTGCCGAACAGGTACAGGATCAGGTCACGGTCGAGCGAGACCCGGCCGAAGTCCATGGCCACGGTCGTGGTGGTCTTGTTGGGCGTGAGGGAGACGTCGTCCACGTGCGCCGAAGCGTCCGTCATGACCGCTTCGGTGGTGAGCGGCAGGATCTCCGAGACCGCACCCACGAACGTCGTCTTCCCCACGCCGAAGCCTCCGGCCACGACGATCTTCGTCGAGGTTAGGCCGGGGCTAGAGCCTGCGAAGTCCACTGAGCACCCTTTCGAGCAAGTTCAGGTCCGGCTTTCCGGCGTCCAGCGCAGGCTGGTGCACACGGATCAGGCCCTCCGACGCCATGTCGGCGATCAGCACCCGGACCACGCCAAGGGGCTGCCGTAAGAGGGCGGAGATCTCGGCAACCGACCGGACGTTCCGGGTCAGCTGGATGATCGCCTGATACTCCGGACTAAGTAGAGAAATGTCTTGGTATTCCGACGTCACGGAGGACACCAATGCCTCCATGGCGAACTTCATCCGCGGCGCGGTACGCCCCCCGGTCACGGCATAGGGCCGTACCAGGGAGCTCGGCTTCTGCGGACGGGGAGCCGCCGGATGCGGCGGAGTACTATCACCAGCCCAACCCTGACCTGACACCATGATCTCCTGTCACCGCCCCGCTAGCGGGGGCGGGCCGCTTGCAGCTCGGCGCGTACAGCCGGCGTCAGCACCTGACCGGCCCGCTCGACCAGCAAGGTCATCTGGTACGCCACCAACCCCATGTCGCAGTCGGGCGCAGCCAGGACGGCCAAGCAGGACCCATCGCTGATGGACATGATCATCAAGAGCCCACGCTGCATTTCGATAACGGTCTGCGTCACCATACCGCCCTCGAAGACCCGCGCAGCGCCCTGGGTGAGGCTGATCACACCCGAGGCCACCGCGGCGAGCTGGTCGGCCCGGTCCTTGGGAAAACCCTCAGAGAAGGCCAGCGGCAAGCCGTCGGACGACACCACGACCGTGTGCGCGACACCCGGCACGTTGTTCACGAAGTCCGTGATCAACCAGCTTATGCCGCGCGCTCCCTGGCTCATTTCTCTCATTTGTCCTCCTCATTCTCTTCTCCGCGGGTGAACGCTCGGCCTTGCCGGACACCCTGCTGGAAGCTGGAGAGCCTGCTGCGCAGCCGTTCGGGCGAGACCTGCGGCGCCGGCGGCTGTCCCTGAGACTGGGCCTGGGGGTCGGCGAGGCCGGCCGTGCCGGGCACCAGGTTGGCCTTGGGGACGCGACGGGGCAGACCCGAGGGCGTGGTGCCGCCCTGCGCGGGCTGCGCGGCGGCCTGCGCCGCCTGGAAGCCGGAGTCCGCGGGCGAGGACCACGTCGCGCCCGCCCCGGACGCGCCAGGCTTGCGCCGGGGCAGCCCGCTGGCCGTGGGAGAGGCCGCGTCCGCGGGCACGGCCGGGTGCACGGCCGTGATCTCGGGCTCCTCCTCCTTCACGGGAGGTGGCTGCTCGGTACGCGCGGCCAGGATCTCGGGATCGGGCCGGCGGAACCAGTCGGACCCGACCGACGAGAAGATCGGCAGGAACTCGTCGCCCTGCTCCTCCATGGGCGAGTTGCGCACCACGGGGAGCGGCCCGGTCATGTCCTGCGAGGAGTAGGCGCCGGGACCGAACCTGTCGAAGTTCGAGTGCCCGTTCTGCTCGAACTGGTCGGCGGGCTTGAGCTCCTCCGCGAACGGCGAGCGGGACCCGTCACCGAGCTGCGACCGCGGCCGATCCTCCGCCTCGAACAGCGACCTGCGCGGCTGCGGGTCGGCGAACGACGACCACTGCGGCTCCTCCTGCGGCTGCTTCGGCGGCTCGGTGGCGAACGACGGCCAGCGCGGCTCGTCGTCCTGCAGAGGCGGCGGCTCCGCGAAGGACGGCCACCGGTTCTCCGCGAACGGCTCCTGCGCGGGCTGCGGCGTCTCCTCGGAGAACGACGGCCAGCGCGGCTCCTCGAACGACTGCTGGGCCGGCTGCGGCGTCTCGTCGGAGAAGGACGGCCAGCGCGGCTGGTCGCCGCCCTGCGCCCCCGACCCGCCCTGCGCCTGCTCCGCGAAAGGCGACTGGCGCTCGCCGAAGGACGGCTGCTCACCGAAGGACGGCTGCTCACCAAAAGATGGCTGCTCACCATAAGGCGGCTGCTCACCAAAAGGCGGCTGCCCACCGAAAGACGGCTGCTCGCCGAAGGGCTGCTCGAACGGGCGATCATCGGCCGGCCGCTCGTTGTACGCCGCGGGCTGCTCGCCGAACGCGGACCAGCCCGCGCTCCCTGGCACCGGCAGCGACCCCGGCCACTGCGTGTCGACGACCTGCTCGGGCCCGTCGGCGGCGCGGGAGCCGTTCTGCGACGGCTCACCGAACATGCTCGGGTCGAACGTCGTGAACGCCTCGTACTGCCCGCCCTGCTGCGGCACGCCGACCCCGCTGCTGATCAGCATGTCGGGCAGCATGACCAGCGCGCTCAACCCGCCGGTCTCCCGCTGGCTGAGCTGCACGCGGATGCCGTGCCGCAAGGCCAGCCGGCCGACCACGAACAGGCCCATGCGCCGCGACACCGACACGTCGACGACGGGCGGGTTCGCCAGCCGCCAGTTGGCCTCCGACAGCTCCTCCGGGCTCATCCCGATGCCCATGTCGTTGATCGACACGAGCACGCCGCCCTCGGCGGGCGTGCTGGTGACCGTGACCTTGCTCTCGCGGGGGGAGAACGAGATCGCGTTCTCGATCAGCTCGGCGAGCAGGTGGACGGCGTCGGTGACAGCCGGGCCGACGATCAGCGTGCCGGACGGGATCTGGATCTGGACCCGCTCGTAGTTCTCGACCTCGGACAGCGAGGCGCGGGCGATGTCGACCAGCGGCACCGGCTCGCTCCACTTGCGCGCGGCCTCCTGGCCGGCGAGGACCAGGAGGTTCTCGCTGTTGCGGCGCATGCGGGTGGCCAGGTGGTCGAGCCTGAACAGGTTCGCGAGCCGCTGCTCGTCCTCTTCACCCTGCTCCAGGCCCTCGATGAGCTGCAGCTGCCGCTCGACCAGCGTCTGGCTGCGGCGGGAGAGGTTGACGAACATCGAGTTGACGTTCGCACGCAGCTTGGCCTCGTCACCGGCCAGCCGGATCGCCTCGCGGTGGACCTCGTCGAACGCCCGCGCCACCTCACCGATCTCGTCGCGGGTGTTGACGCCGACCGACGGCACCTCGGGCACGTGCGCGCCGTCGCCGGACTCGCGCAGCACGCGGACGGTCTCGGGCAGCCGGGTAGTGGCGACCTGGAGCGCCTCGGCACGCAGCCGGCGCAGCGGGCGGACCAGCGAGCCGGCCACGCGGGTGGTGAAGATCAGGACGAGGAGCAGCAGGACGAGGATCATCGCACCGGAGATGATCGCGTTGCGCTGCTCGGTGTCGCTCAGGTCCCGGGTCCTGGTCACGATCTTGGTGGCCAGGCCGTCCTCGACCTTGCGCAAGGCGTTGCCGGACAGGCTGGTGCTGTCGAACCAGTTGCTCAGGTCACGGTGGGTGGTGACGTCGAGGTCCTTGATCCGGTTGTACGCGCGCACCTGGGCGAGCGCGCGCTGGCGCATGGCGTCGGCGAGGTCGATCTCGGGCCCTCGCATGAGCTGCTGGTACGCCTTCAGGTCCGCGGGGTCCGCCTCCTGCTCGAAGGAGGCCAGCTCGGCCTGCTGCTTGTTCCAGGAGCCCAGGAGGTCCGACAGGTCGTCGCTGTCCAGCTGGCGCTCGACGAGCGCCACGATCAGGATGATCTGCTGGCGCGAGATCTCCTCCTTGACCTGCTGGAGCGCACCGATCGAGGCCACCTCACGCTGGAGGGTGTCGTCGCTGACACCGTCTCCCAGGTCGCCCTGGATCGCGGAGAAGGTGCTGATCATGGTGGTGTAGATGCTGATGGCGGCGCGCGGCGGCACGTTCGAGACCATCGACGTGCGGAGGCTGTCGAGGCCCTCGAGCCAGCGGCGCATGTTCGCGACGCCCTCGCGGACGCGAGCCGAGTGGGTGGCGTCGATGGCCGTGGCCGCGCTGAGCACCTGCTTCTTGGCGGCGTCAGTGGCCTGTCGCTGCGTCTTGAGCTGGACGAGGCGCTGGCCGCGGCTGCGGTCGGCGACGTACCACGCGGTGAGCGTGCGTTCCTTGCCGAGCTCGTGGTTGAGCGCCCCGATGCGCTGCACGAGCTCGGCGACCTGGGTCAGACGGCGGTATTCGGCGCTGGTGCCGATGGCGTCGGCCAGCTGCACGCCGGCGAGCAGCACACCCACGACCGTGGGGATGAGGATCAGCGCGACCAGCCTGGAGCGCACACGCCAGTTCCCCAGCCGGAAACGTCCGCCTGTGTACTCCCCTGACCTCGTGTGCCTGGGGTCTTTCGTCCTCACTGACTCTCGCTACCTCTCGCCGGTACGTGCTCGAAAAATCAGACACGCGTGTGGCGCATGGGATTCTGTCCGGCTGGGTAATTGGAACACAACCCGTACCAGATCGGCCAACCGAACATATCTCATCACATGTGCCCAAGGGTTCACTTTGGGCAACATAGCGCCGTACACGTTTCAGGCGGGCCGGAAAGAATCCCGGTTGGCCGGTGCCGCGTGCTTCACCATCAGGTGCCGCGTCACCGAGTACTCCTGGACCGCCTCCTGGCTCATGTCCTTGCCGAACCCACTGCCCTTCACCCCACCGTGCGGCGCCTCGCTGGCGATGGGCAGATGGTCGTTAACCCAGGTCACGCCCACATCGAGCCGATGTGAAACGCGCATGGCCCTGGAGACGTCACGCGACCACACCGACGAGGCCAGACCGTACCTGGTGTCGTTGGCCAGCCTGACCGCCTCGTCCTCGCCGTCGAACGGTAGCGCGACGAGCACCGGTCCGAAAAGCTCCCCTTGCACGATCTCGCTGTCCTGCGCGACGTCGGTCACGAGCGTGGGCGGGTAGAAGAACCCGGAGCCCTCGATCGGGGCGCCGCCGTGCAGCACGCGCCCGCCGGCTCCGGAGACGAACCCGTGCACCCGCTCCCGGTGCGCGGCGGAGATCAGCGGGCCGATGTCCGTGGCCGGGTCCCAGGGGTCACCGACGGTTATTTTGGCAAGAGTTGCCCGGAGCGCCTCGACCGCGTCCGCGTACACCTCGCGGGCGACGTACACGCGGGTGGCGGCAGTGCAGTCCTGACCGGTGTTGTACGTCGCCCCCATGGCCACGCCGCGGGCCATCTCCGCCAGGTCGGCGTCCTCGAAGACCAGCGCGGGCGCCTTGCCGCCGAGCTCGAGGTGCACCCGCTTGAGCGTGGCCGCGGCCCCGGTCATGACCGCCCGGCCCGTCTCCGTGGAGCCGGTGACGCTGACCATGTCCACGCCGGGGTCGGTGACCAGTGCCTGGCCGACCTCCGCGTCCCCGGTGACCGCCTGCACGAGCCCGTGGGGCGCGCCCGCCTTGGCGAACAGCTCGGCCAGCCGCAGCGTCGTGCGCGGCGTCTGCGGCGCCGGCTTGATCACCACGGCATTGCCGGCGGCGACCGCCGGGCCGATCTTCCAGACGGCCATGACGAACGGGAAGTTCCACGGCGCGATGGAGCCCACCACGCCGACGGGGCGGCGCAGCAGGACCGAGGTGTAGCCGGGGCTGAACACCCCGGCGCCCGAGCCTTCGAGCGAGCGGGCGGCACCGGCGAAGAAGCGCAGGTTGTCGACGGCGAACGGCAGCTCACCGTCCCTGAACACCGTCGCGGGCTTGCCCGTCTCCTCCACCTCGAGCCTGGTGAGCTCCTCGGCGTCGGCCTCCACCAGGTCGGCCACCCGCAGCAGCAGCCGGGCACGGTCGGCGGGAGTGGCCTGCGACCACTCCTCGAAGGCCGCCCGGGCCGTGCGTACGGCCGCCGCCACGCCCTCCACCGGCGTGTCCGGAATTTCGGCACACGGCAGACCGGTGGCGGGGTTGATCAGTTCACGCATGTCACTCGCCAAGTTGCTCGATCAGGTCGGCGGCCTTGCGCAGGCCGTCGCGACGCCGGATCTCCTCGCCCGCGGCGGCGAGCCGGGCACGCAGCTCGGTGTCCCCGAGCAGCCGCTCGACCGCCCCCTTCAGTTCCTCGTCTGTGAAGGTGTAGGTGGAGAGCCTGACACCATAGCCGAGTTCATCGACCCGCTGGGCATTGTCGTACTGGTCCCAGAAGAGCGGCAGCAGGATCATCGGCTTGCCGAAGTGCAGCGCCTCTGTGGTCGTGTTGTTGCCGCCGTGGGTGATGACCAAGTCACACAGTGGGATGATCTTAGTCTGCGGGAGGAACTCCGCGCCCCACATGTTGTCGGCCAGCTTGATCTCCTCGTGCAGCGGGCCCTTGGAGACGATGTACTGGTGCGGCGTGGTGGCCAGGACGTCGATCACCCGCTGCATCAGCTCCACGTCGGAGGAGCCGAGCGAGCCGAGCGAGAAGTAGACCAGCGAGCCCTCATTACCCTCGAAGGGCAGCGCGAAGTCATCGTCGGTCTCGCGCACGGATGAGTCGAGCCGGTGCCAGGACTCGCCGAGCGGGCGGGCGTCGCTGTAGTCGAGGACCTCCGGGTAGACGTAGAGGTTCAGGTCGCCCTGGTGGATGAAGTCCAGGTCGGGCAGCGGCGCGGCGCCCTGCTCGACGCACCACTCGTTGAAGGCGCTCCAGAGCTCGCGGTGGGTGCGGTCGTACTCGGCGCGGAAGGCGTCCCACTCGGAGCGGTCGTCGGCGGGCAGTCCGGAGAAGACCGGCGCGATGTTCTCGCCGCGCACCTCGAGCGGGTTGCAGGAGACGATGCGGACGAACTTCTTGCCCGCGGTGAGCAGCGCCGGGAACGTGATCACGTTGTCCTCGACGATGACGTCGGGGTTCACCCGCTCGATGATGGCCTTGAGCTGCGGCTCGCAGTACTTCACGCCGTCGATCAGCTCGACCCAGATGGGCTTGGTGACGGTCTCGAGCTGCTCCAGCGTGCTCTTGCGGTACTCGGGCGCGGTCTCCCGGATGAAGTCCTTCCAGAACTGGCCCGGGTCCTGCTCCTCCGTGTTCTCGGGCGGCGGGGCGAGGTCCACGAGGTCCTCCTCGAAGCCGAGCGCCTCGAGCTTGCCCTTCCACGACGCCTCGGCGGCGAAGACGACGCGGTGGCCGCGGCGGCGGAGGATGTCGCCGATGCCTATGCAGTTGTTGGTCGGACCGTACGCGCTTTCAGGCATGAACAGGATGGTGAGAGACATCGAGACTCCGGGGAAACTCATCGATTTGAAGAGGAATTCAAGAACTCATCTAGCGTGGAGGTCAAGTAACCGGCACTATGGTCACGGCTAACTGAACAGCAGCCAAACGAGTGAGGGTGGTGCGGGTGGCACAGCGCAAAAGCCGTAGTGACCGGCGCATCGACTTGATCGAGGCCGCGCGCAGGGCCATCATCCGCCACGGCGTCGACGGCGTACAGCTCTCGCACGTCGCCGAGGAGGCCGGGCTCACCTCCGGCGCGGTGCTCTACCACTACCCCGACCTCAGCGAGCTGCTGGTCGAGGCGCAGCACTCGGGCATGGAGCGCTTCTACGAGCAGCGCGTGCGACAGCTCGCCGCGCTCACCGACCCGGTCCAGAAGCTGGTCGTCACGATCAGGTCGGGGCTGCCGACCGGGCCGCTCGACCCCGACGTGCGCCTGCTCAACGAGCTGGGCGGGGCCGCAGGCCGCAACCGGGTCTACGGGGTGCTGCTCACCTCGCTCTACGACCGCCAGGTGTCGATGTACCAGGCGATCCTGGACACCGGGGCGGCGCTCGGGGTGTTCAAGCTGAGCGCCGACTCGCTGACCATCGCGCGCAACCTGGTGGCGCTGGAGGACGCCTACGGCTACCGCATCACGGCCAGGCACCCGGTCATCGGCCCGGCGGAGGCGACAGAGCTGATCCTGTCGTACGCGCGCGCAGCCACGGGCAACGACCTGGCCCGCTGACATCATGGATAGACCGCCATGATGACCGCGTCCTCGGCGTTCCAGCGCACCTTGACCTTGGCGCCCACCTCCATCGAGCTCGCCCCCTGCACGGCGACGAGCAGCGGCTTGTCGCGGCCCGGCACGTCCACGGAGATGTGCGAGACGCCGCCGTAGAAGCTGACGTCCAGGACGCTGCCCTTGAGGCCGCGGGTGGCGTTCTCGCCGGCCAGCTCGACCTTCTCGGGCCGGACCGCCAGCAGCGCCTTGGCGCCCGCTTCCAGCTCCTCCAGCGGGGTGCCGGCCAGCATGCCGAACTCGTCGGTCTTGATCCCGTCGAGCCCGCTGGCCGTGCCGTGGAAGAGGTTGTTGGCACCGACGAAGTCGGCCACGAACGGCGTGCGGGGCCGCTCGTAGAGCGCGACCGGCTTGTCCACCTGGCGCACGCTGCCGCGGTCGAAGACCGCGATGCGGTCGGCCAGCGACATGGCCTCCTCCTGGTCGTGCGTGACGACCACGAACGTGATGCCGACCTCGTGCTGCAGCCGCTTGAGCTCCAGCTGCATGTCGGCGCGGACCTTCTTGTCCAGGGCCGACAGGGGCTCGTCGAGCAGCAGCAGGCGGGGCCGCTTGACGATGGAGCGGGCCAGCGCGACCCGCTGCCGCTGGCCGCCGGAGAGCTGGGCGGGCTTGCGACCGGCGTGCGCCGACAGCCCGACGGTCTCCAGCACCTCACCGACGCGCTGCTTGATCTCGTCGCGGGACAGCCGCTCGCGCTCAAGCCCGTAGGCCACGTTCTTGGCCACGGTCATGTGGGGGAACAGCGCGTACGACTGGAACATGAGGCTGATCGGCCGCCGGTTCGGCTGCTTGGACAGCAGGTCGTCGCCGTCGAGCGTCACCGTGCCCGCGTCGGGCGTCTCGAACCCGGCGATGATGCGCAGCAGCGTGGTCTTGCCGCAGCCCGAGGGGCCGAGCAGGGCGAAGAACTCGCCCTGCTCGATCTCCAGCGACACGTCGTCGAGCGCGGTGACGTCACCGAACCTGCGGGTGATGCCATCAATCTTGAGCACGAGCCTCACCGATCTTGGTCATACGCTGCCCGGCGATCACGGCCGTGAAGCTCACGAGGAGCAGGATCGCGGCCAGCGCGTTGATCTTCGGGGTCACTCCGAAACGAATCATTGAGTAGATGACGATCGGCAGCGTCTGCTCGCTGTTGCCGATCGTGAAGAACGCGATCACGAACTCGTCCAGCGACAGCGTGAACGCCAGCAGCGCGCCCGCGACGATGCCCGGCGCGAGCTGCGGCAGCGTGATCCTGATGAACGTCTCCACCGGCCCGGCGCCCAGATCGCGCGAGGCCTCCTCCAGGGAGGTGTCGGAGTTGGCGAGCCTCGTACGCACCACCGCCGCCACGAACGACATCGCGAACAGGCCGTGGGCGAGCACCACGGAGTACAGGCCGAGCGTGAGCGCGATCACGCCGTAGAACAGCAGCAGGCCGATCGCGATCACCAGGTCGGGCAGCACTGCCGGCATGAGAGCGATGGCGTCCAGCAACTTCGACCTGCTGTACCTGGCCAGCCCGACGGCCAGCAGGGTGCCGAGCACGGTGGCGATCACCGTGGAGCCCGAGGCCACGATCAGCGTGTTGACCAGGCCGTCCCTGACCCGCTCGTCGTGGGCCAGCTCGCCGTACCACTTGAGGCTGAAGCCCTCGTACGTGTACGCCGACTTGCCGGAGTTGAACGACATGACGACCAGCACGACGATCGGCAGGTAGAGGAAGACGTACGTGGCCCAGAACGGGACATACAACAACTTTGACCTACGCACGGCGGGCCACCCATGCCTGCGCGAGGAGCAGCACGATCAGCACCGCGATGAGCGCCAGCGCGAGCGTGGCGCCGAACGGCCAGTCGCGAGCCTTCAGGAACTGGTCGCGGATCAGATTGCCCACCATGATCGACTTGCTGCCGCCGAGGATCTCGGGGATGACGAAGTTGCCGAAGCTCGGCACGAAGACGAACAGGCACCCGGTCATCACGCCAGGAACGGTCAGCGGGAGTGTGACCTTCCTGAACGTGGTGAGCCCCGAGGCGCCCAGGTTCGCCGAGGCCTCCCTGAGCTGCGGGTCGAGCCGCTCGATCGCCGCGTACAGCGGCAGCACCATCAGCGGCAGGTACGAGTAGAGCAGCCCGGCGACGATCGTGCCCTGCTTGTACAGCAGCTCCAGCTGCGTGCCCAGCAGCGAGTTGACCAGTCCGGGGCCGCTGAGCAGCATGATCCACGCGTACACGCGGATGATGAAGTTCGTCCAGAACGGCAGCACGATCGCGACCAGTGCCACCGTCTTCCATTTCCGCGGCAGCTGCGCGATCACGTACGCCGTCGGATAGCCGATCAGCAGCGCGACCAGCGTCGTCAGCGCCGCGAGCTTCAGCGAGGTGACCATCACGCCCAGATAGAGCGGGTCGGCCAGGCGCTCGAAGTTCTCGGTGGTGAACTCGTAGACGATGCCGCCGAAGCGGCCTCGCTGGAACACCGTGTTGCTGAGCACCAGCGCCAGTGGCACCAGCAACAGCACGATCAGGTAGGTGACACCGGGTGACAGGAAAACGAACGCACCCAGCCGGCGCCCCCGCCAACGGGACACCGGCCGGGCCTTGACCTCAGACTTCACCGTGGTTACTGCTGTGCCGTGATCTCGGTCGACAGGCGCGTGTACTTGGTCGACGCCTGGCCCAGGTCGACGATCGACTCACCGTTGAGCAGCTCGGCGGGCTTGATGCCGAGCAGCGAGCCCTTGGGGACCGTCACCTTCTCCATGGCGGCCTTGTTCGGGACCTTGTAGTTGATGTTCTCGGCGGCCCAGCTGTGGATCTCGGGGTCGAGGATGTAGTTGATCAGGGCGTGCGCGGCCTCCTTGTTCTTGGAGGACTTCATGATCACCATGGTGTCCACCCAGAGGTCGCTGCCCTCCTTCGGCACCACGAACTTGATGTTGTTCTTCTCGTCCGTGGTCGGGCACCAGCCGTCCCACGCCTCGACCATGACGGCCTCGCCGGACTTCAGCTTCTCGCCGAACGTGGTGTCGTCGTAGGTGAGCAGGTGGGGCTTCTGCGCCAGGAGGGCTTCCTTGACCTTGGCGATCTCCTCGTCCTTGTCGGTGTTGACCGAGTAGCCGAGCGCCTTGAGCGCGGGCAGGGCCAGCCAGCGCTCGGTGGTCATCATGGTGATCTTCTTGTCCGCCCAGGCCGGGGGCTTGAGGAGATCGTTCCAACTCTTCGGCTCGGCCTTCACCAGGTCGCTGCGGTAGCAGATGCCGGTCGTGCCCCAGGTGTAGGGCACCGAGTACTTGTTGCCCTTGTCGTAGGAGAGCTGGGTGGCCTCCGGGTAGAGGTTGGCCAGGTTGGGGATCAGCTCGGGGTGGATCGGCTCCAGCAGGCCGGCCGCGTTGAGCGCCTGGGCGTACTGGCCCGACACGAACGCCACGTCGATGCCGCTGTCACCGGGGGCGGTGAGCTTGGTCATCGCCTCCTCGTTGGTGGCGTGCAGCGCGACCTTCATGTCCTTGACCTTGAGCTTGTCCTTGACTCTCTGGGGCAGCTCCTTGGGCGTGTAACCGTCCCAGACCGTGATCTGGAGTGTCTGCTGCGACAGGTCCGCGTTCGGCTTGAGCTGGTCGGCCGCCGCCGCGGCCGTGCCTTCTGAGCTGGTCGACGACTCACCGCCGCACGCCGAGACGGCAAGCGCGAGGCCGACCGCCGCCATGGCGGCCGGGAGACGACGGGTGAACCGGGTACGGGACACGGCCGCTACTCCTTCTGAAATTTGTGCTGTTTGAGGGGTCGCGCGACCTTACCGGACACAGCAGACCAGAGCAGGAGTGTTGCAGGGTAAATCAACATGAGCAAGACTTTTGCTGACATTGCTACCTGGAAGTTTGGTCTACGAGTTGAATTGGGATTCAATAGCCACCCGGTTGCTCTCTCTCGGTGAGTCGCCGCTCACCGCCCGAGACCGCGGCCTCACCGCGGCGCTCCTCCTGCTGCTCAAGGGCCAGGTGCCGGAGCCGTTCGGAGTGCGCTGGTTTCTGCCGCTGCCAACCCTCTCGTACCGGCTTGAGGATCTCCACACTGGGGCCCCAGGTGAGCGTGACTTCGGCCCACACGTGGACCAGACGAACTACTCGGTGGTGGTGGACGAGCAGGTCGTGGTCAAGTGGCTCACCCCGCCTGTCCCCCTGCCCCACCCCACCCCGGAGATCTTCGCCCATCTCGTTGAGGCGGGCTTCAACGACACTGCCCCGCCGTACGCTGCCCTGACCCGCACGGTGGGCGCGCACGAGGAGCTCCTCGCCTTGGTCACCGGCTATCTGCCGGAGGCCCGCGACGGCTGGGAGTGGTGCGTCGACGAGGCCGTCGCCGGCAGCACGCGCTTCGCTCCCGCCATCGGCCGCCTCGCCGCCGGCCTCCACCTCGCCCTCGCCGCCTTCCCCTCCGGGGATACGGCGCGCACCCGTGCGGCGGCCAGGGCGGAGTCCGCACTCGTGGAGGCGCTCGAGCTCACCGACGGCGAGGACGGCGCGTGGCTGGCCACCAGAGCGGCACGCATGCGGCACGAGCTGGCGCCCCTCCAGGCGGACATCACGAGCCCCCGCATCCGGATCCACGGCGACCTCCACGTGGGCCAGATCCTCCAGTGGCGGGACGGCTACGCGGTGATCGACTTCGACGGCAACCCGACCGTCACCGACGCCGAGCCGTGCCAGCCCGCCGCCCGGGACGTGGCCCAGCTCACCACGAGCCTCGAGCACGTGGCCCAGGTCGCCGTCAGACGGCGAGGCGTGCGCCCCGATCAGGCGGTCGCCTGGGCGGCGAAGGCCCGTGCCGAGCTGCTGGCCGCGTACAAGGATCGCCTGGCCGAAGAGGGCAGGCCGGATCTCCTGGACGAAAGGCTGATCCGCCCGTTCGAGGTGGAGCAGGAGTGCCGCGAGCTGATCTACGCCGCGCGCCATCTGCCCCGCTGGCGCTACGCCCCCATGGGCGTCCTGCGCACCTGGTACCAAGAGGAGAACATCACGTGAATTCCGAGCTCTACCTGTCCGACCTGGAGGCCAAGCCGGCGGCCCTGCGGAGCCTGGCGGGCGCGCTCCGGGCGGAGAGCCCCTTCGAGCGGCTCCCGAGCGGCCTCACCAGGGTGCTCTTCCTGGGCATGGGCAGCTCCAGGTACGCCGCGGGCGTGGCCGCGCTGCGCCTGCGCGCCGCGGGCATCGACGCGTACGCCGACTACGCCTCGGCCGCCGCCACTTACCCGGCCGCCGAGGACACCCTGGTCATCCCGATCTCGGCCACGGGCAAGAGCAGGGAGACGCTCGACGCCACGGAACGGTACGCGAACGGCCCCTCCTTTCTCGCGGTGCTCACCAACTCCCCCGGCTCGCCCCTCACCCAGGCGGCCGGTCTGGTCGTCGACATGCGGGCGGGCGAGGAGCGCGGCGGCGTGGCCTGCCGTACGTTCCAGCACACTCTGGCCCTCCTCCTGGCTCTGGAGGCTCATCTCACCGGGACCAGCCGCGATGTGCCTGGGCTGGTCGAGCGGGCCGCCGAGGCCACCGAGGACCTCCTGGACCGCAGGGACGAGTGGCTCCCCCTGACGATGGAGCTGCTGGACGGCGAGCACGGCGTCTACACCATCGCCCCGGCCGAGCGTCTGTCGTCGGCCGAGCAGTCGGCGCTGATGTTCCGCGAGGGCCCGCGCCGCCCCGCCGACGCCTGCGAGAGCGGCGACTGGTCCCACGTGGACGTCTACCTCACCAAGACCCTCGACTACCGCGCCCTGCTCTTCCCCGGCTCCCGCTACGACGGCCAGGCCATGGAGTGGGTGCGCGAGCGCGGTTCCACGGTGGTCACCGTGGGCGCGGAGGTGAAGGACGCCACGGCCGCCGTCAGGTACGTCCACGACACCGACCCGGACGTCGCCCTGCTCACCGAGACGCTGGTGGCCGAGCTCGTCGCCGCCCACTGGTGGTCGGCGGGCTAGCTCCGGGCGGCTGGTGGTCGGCGGGCTAGCTCCGGGCGGCCAGGGCGTGCTCGACGAGCGAGATGAGGGTGCTCTTGACCGCCTGCCGCTCCCGCGCGTCCGTGCGCACGATCGGCACTTGCGGCGACAGGGTGAGCGCCTCCCGCACCTCGTTCTCGGCGTGCGGGAACTCCCCGTTCCAGCCGTTCAGCCCGACGACGAACGGTATGCGGGACTCCTCGAAGTAGTCCACGGCGGGGAAGCTGTCGGCCAGCCGCCGCGAGTCCACCAGCACCACGGCCCCGATGGCGCCGCGCACGATGTCGTCCCACATGAACCAGAACCGGTGCTGCCCGGGCGTGCCGAACAGATAGAGGATCAGGTCACGCTCCAGCGAGAGCCGTCCGAAGTCCATGGCCACGGTGGTGGTGGTCTTGCCCGGAGTGTGCGCGAGGTCGTCGACGTCCGCGGACGCGTCCGTCATCACCGCCTCCGTGGTCAGCGGCGTGATCTCGGACACCGATCCCACGAACGTGGTCTTCCCGACGCCGAACCCGCCCGCCACGACGATTTTCGTGGAGGTGAGCCGGCTAGAGCCTGCGAAGTCCACTCAATACCCTTTCAAGCAGGCCCCTGTCGGGGAGGCCCGCGTCCAGCTGCGGCTGGTACACCCTGACCAGCCCGTCCGCCTCCATGTCGGCCACCAGCACCCGCGCCACCCCGAGTGGCACGCTCAGCAGCGCCGAGATCTCCGCCACGGACCGCACCTGCCGGCACAGCTCGCTGATCACGCGGTATTCACGGGTGTACGTCGTACCGAGTTGTGCGGAGGTGGCCGACGATACCAGGGCCTCCATTGCGAGCTCCGTGCGAGGAGCGGTCCTGCCGCCGGTGACGGCGTACATCCGGACGAGCGAGCTGCGCTCCTGCTCCAGCTCGTCGTTGTGCCACGATGCCACGTCTGCTCCCATCACCCCGTCCGCCTGCCTCGCCCCTTTTAGGGACGCGCTGCCGACAGTTCAGCCCGCACGACAGGTGTGAGCACCTGACCCGCACGCTCGACCAGGATCGTCATCTGGTAGGCCACCAGCCCCATGTCGCAGTCCGGCGCGGCCAGCACCGCCAGGCAGGATCCGTCGCTGATCGACACCACGAGCAGCAGGCCGCGTTCCATCTCGACGAGGGTCTGGGTCACGCCTCCGCCCTCGAACACGCGCGCCGAACCCTGCGTGAGGCTGACGAGCCCGGCTGCGACGGCGGCGAGCTGGTCGGCGCGGTCTTTGGGGAAGCCCCTGGAGTAGGCCATGGGCAGCCCGTCGGCGGATACGACCACGGCGTGCGCCACGCCGGGGACCTCGTCGACGAAGCGGCTGACCAGCCAGTTGATGTCCCTGGCCCCCTGGCTCAGCTCTTTCATCAGTCCTCCTCGAGCTCGGCGCGGCCTTTGCGCACGCCCTGCTGGTAGCTGGCCAGCCTGTTACGCAGCCGGTCGGGCGACGGCGGAGGAGCGGGAGCGGGCGGGGGTTTCGGATTCGCGGTGCCCGGTACCAGATTCGCCCTCGGGGTCCGCTTCGGCAGGCCGGAGCCGGTGGTGCCGTTCCGCACGGGCTCCGCGGTCGCGCCGGCGGCCTGCCAGCCCTGGTCGGCGGTTGTTTTCCAGCCTGGGTCGCGGTGGTCCTCGGTGGCCGCCGGCTTGGTGAACCAGTTGCTCTCCTCGATCGCGGCGTAGATGGACATGAAGTCGTCCTTGGCCGCGCTCGGGGTGGCGAACGACGGGTACGCGTCACCCGGCGTGGCCGGGTCCGGCGGCGGCTCGACCGAGTGGGCGCGGGACGAGGTGAACCAGGACGAGGGCTCGGGCGCCGGCGCCGCGCCGTCCAGCGACGGGTGCCCAGAGAACGGCGCGGAGAACGGCGCCGAGAACGGCGCGGAAGGCGTCGGCAGGGTCGCCTGCGGGGGCGGCTGGACGCGCTGCGGCGCGAGCGGCGCGGGCGGCGCAGGCGGCGCGGGCGGCACCGCCGTGAGCAGCGCGGACGGGATGAGCACCATGGCGGTCAGCCCGCCGATGTCCTGCGAGCGCAGCCGCACTCTGATGCTGTGCCGCAGCGCCAGCCGCCCGACCACGAACAGGCCCATGCGCCGCGACACCGACACGTCCACGACCGGCGGGTTCGCCAGCCGCCAGTTGGCCTCCGACAGCTCCTCGGGGCTCATCCCGATCCCGTGGTCGGTGACCGACAACATCAGCGAGCCGCCGTCGATCCGGCCGCTGGAGATGATGACCTTGGTGTCCCGCGAGGAGAACGAGACGGCGTTCTCGATCAGTTCGGCGAACAGGTGCACCACGTCGGTGACGGCCTGCCCGGCGATGGCGACGTCCGACTGGACCTGGATGCTGACCCGGTCGTAGCTCTCAACTTCGCCGAGCGCGGCGCGCACGATGTCCATCAGTTCGACCGGCTCGCTCCACTTGCGCGCGGCCTCCTGGCCGGCGAGGACCAGGAGGTTCTCGCTGTTGCGGCGCATGCGGGTGGCCAGGTGGTCGAGCCTGAACAGGTCGCCGAGCCTGGCGTCGTCGCGCTCGCCGCGCTCCAGCCGCTCGATCAGCGTCAGCTGCCGCTCGACCAGCGTCTGGCTGCGCCTGGACAGGTTGACGAACATGGCGTTGACGTTCGCGCGCAGCTTGGCCTCGTCGCCGGCCAGCCGCACCGCCTCGCGGTGCACCTCGTCGAACGCGCGGGCGACCTCGCCCACCTCGTCCTTGGAGAAGATCCCGATGGGCGGCACATCGGTCTGGACCGCTCCGTCGCGCGACTCGCGCAGGTGCTGGACGAAGTCGGGCAGCCGCCTGCCCGCGATCTCCAGCGCCTCGCCCCGCAGGTGGCGCAGGGGGCGTACGAGCGACCTGGCGACCCCGGTGGTGACCAGCAGGACCGCCACGAGCAGCGCCAGCACGGCGCCCGCGGCCACGAACGCCTGCTGCCGCTCGCCGGCGCTGAGCGCCTCGCTTCTGGCCATGATGCCCTGGGCCTGGCGCTCCTCGACCTTGCGCATGGAGCCGACGACCACGCCGGCTGCGTCGAACCACTCCTTGGCGTCGTCGCGCCGGCTCAGGTCGAGGCCGCGCAGGGGCAGCCCCTTGGTGCCCCTGATCAGCACGAGTTCGCGCAGGAGCAGCATGCGGTCGGCGGACCTGCCGTTGACGGTCTCGTCGAAGAAGAGCCGCTCCTCCGTGGTGGCCTCGACGGTGAAGGCCCTGCGCTCGTTGAGCTCCTTGGACTGCTCGCCGAGGAAACGCTTGAGCTGGTCCTGGTCGAACGCCCCCTCGGCCAGCGCGACGGTGACCAGCGCCTGCTGGTACGAGACGCTCTCCTTCGCCCTGGCCAGGGCGTCGAGCATGCGGGTCTGGCGGAACAGCTCGTCGTCCAAGCTGTCCTTGACCAGCTCGTTGTGGACGGAGAGCAGTTCGCCGATCAAGGTCGTGTAGAGCTCCACGGCGGGGCCCGGCAGCAGGTTGTCCTCGAGCGCCTGCTTGCGCAGAGCGGTCAGGTCGTCCAGCCGGCTGATCAGGTTCCCGAGCTGGTCGGCGGAGCGGCCGGTCGCGTCGTTCAGCAGCTGCCTGACGGTGCCGCGTACCTGACCGGCGATCCTGTCCACCTCGTTCATCTGGTTCCGCACCGCGGGCAGCCCGTCCGCCGGGCGGTTGCGGGCGATGTACCAGGCGGTCCTGGCCCGCTCGGCGGCCACCTCGTGGGTGAGGCCGCCCAGCTGGGCGGAGAGCCGGGCGAACTGGTTGGTACGGGCGTAGTCGCCGGCGGCGGCCGTCCTCGCGAGCACCTGGACGCCGCCGAGCAGCACGGCGGCGGCCGTCGGGATCAAGATGAGGGCGACGAGACGTGCGCGGACGCGCCAATTGCTCAGGCGCCAGGTCCCCCTACTGGCCTGCCTCTCGCCCAGCCCTGTACTCACAGAACGCTCCTCGCCCGAATTGGCGTATTTGAGAGGGTTGTGCCCCATGGGAAAGCAGCAAGTGCCGGTAATTACAACACATCCCACGGCAGGTTAGCTCACACGAACATAACGCTACAAAAAACAAGTTCTGTGACTACTGAGACAAAAGCCGAGGTCTTCCCATAATGATCATAGAGCGGGAAATAAACCTCAAACGCACGATATATCCAGTTGTGGGGCTTTCACACGCTCCAACTTCATAACACGCGAGGAGCGTGCTGATCTCTGGAAGGTCACGACGTTGAGATGGCCGTTATTCCGGACATATGTTGTGCCAATCATGAAGGAGGCGTAGGTGGGGAATTCTGCCGACAGCGCGGCCATCACCGTCGAGGGCCTTTGGAAGATCTTCGACTCCAGGGGCGTGAGCTCCCACCGCGGGCGAGATCAGGATCGGCGGCGAGGACATCAGCAGCGCCTCCCCCGCCCGGCTCGCAACGTGATCGACAACGTCGCGTACGGGCTGGAGGTCCAGGGCGCCGCCAAGACGGCCAGGCACGCGCGGGCCGCGGAGATCCTCTCCCCCGTCGGCCTCGACTGGCCACGCCGACGCCTACCCCGACCAGCTCTCCGGCGGCATGCAGCAGCGCGTCGGGCTGGCCCGCCCGCTGGCCGTGGACCCGCAGGTAATGCTGTTCAGCAAGACCGTGAGGAAGAAGTTCGCCGACACCGGCGAGCAGGCCGCGAAGAAGTGGGTCGAGGCCAACACCGCCAAGTGGCAGGCCTGGATCCCCAAGTGACGCCCTCTTGACCGCGGCCCCGCACAAGGGGCTGCGGTCTACGGGAGACCTCTCATGTTACGAACGAAGAAGCTCGTCGGGCCGCTGGTCGCGGCCCTGCTCCTGGTGTCGGCGTGCTCCGGCGAGGAGCCCGCCGCCCCCGCCGGGGCCAAGGGCACCGTCAACATCGACATCCACGGCCGGGTCGGGTACGAGGCCCAGGCCGCCGTGCTGGCGTATCTGCTCGAGCACGAGCTGGGCTACACGGTGCGCAAACGGCCCGTGAAGGAGGGCCAGTCCTGGGAGGATTTCGAGTCCGGCAAGGTCGACGTGATCGTCGAGAGCTGGGGGCACAACGACCTGAAAAAGAAGTTCATCGAGCAGCGGCAGGTGGCTCTGTCGGCCGGCCTCACCGGGAACAAAGGCGTGATCGGGTGGTATGTCCCTGAATGGATGGCCAAGAAATATCCTGACATTACGGACTACCGAAACCTCAATAAGTACGCGCCTCTCTTCCGGACCGAAAAGACCGGAAACCTCGGACAGGTTCTGGACGGTGATCCGACGTTCGTCACCAACGACGAGGCTCTCGTCAAGAACCTCGGACTCAATTACCAGGTCGTCTACTCGGGCGGCGAGGCCGCATTGATCAAGGCGGCCGAGTTCGCGACCAAGAATCGGACACCGCTGCTGATGTATTTCTACGAGCCGCAATGGCTCTTCACCAAGGTCAAGCTGGTCAAGGTCGCGCTGCCGCCCTATGCCGTGGGCTGCGACGACAACCCGAAGAAGGTCGCCTGCGACTACCCGCCGTACCTGCTGGACAAGATCGTCAGCAGGCGGTTCGCGGAGACCGGCGGCAAGGCGTACGAGCTGGTCCGCAACTTCAGCTGGACCAACGACGACCAGAACGCGGTGGCCGGCGACATGATCAACGAGAAGATGACCGCCGAGCAGGCGGCGGAGCGGTGGGTGCGGGAGAACAAGATCGTGTGGAAGGACTGGATCCCCCGTTGAGGTTCGACCACGTCATCGGCGGCGGCGCGCGCTGCGCGCCGACCCCTCGGTGTCGGTCCTGGTGCTGGAGGCCGGTCGGCCCGACTACCTGGTCGTTTCAGCGCTTTTCGGTGCTCTGTGCGCCCGCGCGGTAGCGCTCACGCCGCCCGGGAGTTCACCAGCGCCTCGATGCCGTCGAGCACGCGCTGCAGGCCGAACTCGAAGGCGTGCTCCGGGCTGTAGGCCGCGTTGAGCTGCTCGCCGGCTGCCTGGCCGACGCGCGAGGCCGTGGGGAACCGGCCGGCGTCGGCGATGCGGCTGAAGAAGGGCGCGTGCGCGGCCCACCACTGCTCGTCGGTCATGCCCGTCTGGCTCTCCGCCTGGGCGGCCTCCACCGCGCCCCTGGCCGTCCCGTGCACGAACCCGGTGACCAAGGTGATCACCGAGTCCATCTCCAGGTCCGACAGGCCGATGCCGTCCACGGCGCGCAGCTCGTAGTCGTACTTCGCCGTGACGTTCGGGCCGAGCACGGGCCGGCTCGCCGCCACCTGCAGCAGCCACGGATGGCGCAGGTAGAGCGCCCAGTTCTCCCTGGCGATCTGCTCCAGCCTGCCCCGCCAGCCGCCGGGCACGTCCTCCGGCCTGGCCGTCTCTCCGTAGACGGTGTCGAGCATGACGTCGAACAGCTCGGGTTTGCCCGGGACGTACGTGTAGAGCGACATCGTCCCGACACCCAGCCGCTCGGCCACGCGCCGCATGGACAGCGCCTGCAGCCCCTCGGCGTCGGCGACCTCGATGGCCGCGCGCACGATGCGGTCGACGCTCAGCTCGGGCTTGCCCTTGCGGCTGGCGCGCTCACTGGTGCGCCAGAGCAGGGCCAGGCTGCGCGCGGGGTCGCCCTTCCCGGAGTACTCAACGGTCACATCCGTACGGTACACCGTACGATTGCGTGCACTCAACCGTATGCTGTACGGTACAGCGTACGAAATCAGGGAGGGACACGTATGTCAGCGGTGCTCGCGCAGGACCTGCGCAAGACGTACGGCGACAAACCCGCGCTGGACGGGATCGATCTCGACGTGGGCGGGGGCACGGTGTGCGGCCTGCTCGGCCCCAACGGCGCGGGCAAGACCACGGCCGTGCGCATCCTCACCACGCTCCTGCGGGCCTCGGGCGGCCGCGCGGAGGTCGCGGGGTTCGACGTGGCGACCCAGCCCCGCCAGGTACGCCGCAGCATCGGACTGGTCGGCCAGCACGCGGCGGTGGACGAGATCCTCACCGGCCGGCAGAACCTCGAGCTGTTCGGCCGCCTCTACCACCTCAGCGCGCCCAAGGCCCGGGCCAGGGCGGACGAGCTGCTCGAACGGTTCGGGCTGGACCACAAGGGGCCGGCCAAGGAGTACTCGGGCGGCATGCGGCGCAGGCTCGACCTCGCGGCCAGCATGATCCTCGCGCCGCCGGTGCTGTTCCTCGACGAGCCGACGACCGGGCTGGACCCGCGCAGCCGCGCGGAGATCTGGCGCTCGGTGCGCGAGCTCGTGGCGGGCGGCACGACCGTGCTGCTGACCACCCAGTACCTCGAGGAGGCCGACCAGCTCGCGGACCGGATCTCGGTGATCGACTCCGGGCGGGTGGTGGCCGAGGGCACGCCGGACGAGCTCAAGTCCAAGCTCGGCGGCGACCGGCTCGACGTGGTGATCCACGATCCGGCGCGGCTCGACGAGGCAGCCGGGATCGCCGGGAGGGTGGCGTCAGGACCGGCCGAGGTCGACCGGGACACCAGGCACGTGAGCGCGCCGGTGAACGAGCGGGTGCAGGCCCTCACGGAAGTCCTCGCAGCCCTGGCGGCGGCGGGGATCGAGGTCGAGGACGTCGCGCTGCGCCGCCCCACGCTGGACGAAGTCTTCCTGAACCTCACCAACCGCCAAGGAGACGCGAGATGAGATGGGCTCTGGCCGACGGTTGGACGGTCGCCCGCCGCGACCTGATCCACTGGGCCAACCAGCCGATGACGGTGGTGTTCGGGGTCCTCTTCCCCGTGATGATCACCCTGGCCTTCGGCTACCTGTTCGGCGGCGCGGTCGAGGTGCCCCCGGGGGCCGACTACTTCACCTTCCTCATGCCCGGCATGTACGGCATGACGATGCTCTTCGGGCTGAGCGCCACCATGGTCGCCGTCACCACCGACGCGTCCAAGGGCGTCACCGACCGCTTTCGTTCCATGCCCATGGCCCCCTCGGCCGTGCTGATCGGCCGGGCCGTCGCGGACCTGCTCAACTCGGTCCTGGTCCTCGCCGGACTCCTGGCCTGCGGCCTGGCGGTGGGCTGGCGCCCCGTCTCGCTCTCCGGCGCGCTGGGCGCGGTGGGCCTGCTGCTGCTCCTGCGCTTCTCACTGCTCTGGGCCGGCATGTACCTGGGGCTGCTGGTCAAGGAGCCGGGCGCGGTGGTGGCGGTGCAGACCCTGGAGTTCCCGATCGGCTTCCTGTCGAACGCCTTCGTCGCGCCGGGCACGATGCCGGGCTGGCTGGGGGCGATCTCCGAGTGGAACCCTCTGTCGTCCACGGTGGCGGCAGCCCGGGAGCTCTTCGGGAACCGCGGATGGGGCGGGGACTCGTGGGTGGCCCAGCACGCGGTCCTGATGGCGGTGATCTGGCCGGTGGTGATCACCGCCGTCTTCTTCTTCCTGTCGGTACGCCGCTACCAGCGGCTCGACCGTTAGCCGCCGGAGAGCGCCTGCTCGTAGGCCAGGAGGGTGTCCACGAACATCCGGCGCTGCTCGGGCGTGAGCGGCTCCAGCGCCTGACGCCAGGCCGTGGCGCCGTAGCCGAGCCACTCGTTGATCGACTCCGCGTGCCGGTCGGCGATGCTCACGATCGTGCGGCGCCGGTCGGCCTCGTCCTCGCGCCGGTCGAGCACACCCTTCCGGCTCAGATCCCCCACCATCAGGCTGACCGTCGCGGGCGCCACCTCCAGCCGCGACGCCAGCTCGTTCACCGTCATCGGGCCGTCGAAGAGCAGGTACGCCAGCAGCGACAGATGCCTGGGCGCCAGCGACAACGACTGCAGCTCAGGAGGCACCCCCAGGCGCTTGACCCGCCCCACCATGCGCGGCATCAGCAGCAGCAGCGTCCTGATCCCGTCGTCCACGCTCAAGCCGTCAGTTGACATCCTCAATACCTTGCTGTCTAAATTAGCTTTGATTGCAAAGCAAATATGAAGCCTCGTCTAAGGATAGTGACGTGTCCGATTTCAACCAGCAGGTGATCGAGGAGTTCCGGGCCAACGGCGGCAAGGTGGGCGGCATGTTCGAGGGCGCGCCTCTCGTCCTGCTCACCACCACCGGCGCCAAGAGCGGCCGGCGGCGCACCAACCCTGCCGTCTACCTGCGGGACGGCGAGCGGGTCCTGGTGTTCGCCTCCAACGCGGGCGCCGACGCCAACCCGGCCTGGTACCACAATGTGCTGGCCAACCCCAGGGTCATCGTGGAGCTGGGCGAGGAGCGGTTCGCGGCCAGGGCGGTGCCGCTGGAGGGCGAGGAGCGCGACCGCATGTACGCCAGGCAGAGCGCGATCGACCCGGCCTTCGCCGCCTACCAGGAGGGCACCGACCGGGTCATCCCGGTCGTCGCGCTCTACCCCGAGGCCGAGCGGCTGCAGGCGTTCGGGGACGAGCTGGCCAGGATCCACGACCACCTGAGACGGGAGCTGGCCAAGGTGCGCGAAGGGTCCTCGGCCAGCGACCTGCGGGCGCACTGCCTGGCCTTCTGCGACGCGATGGCCTTCCACCACAATGGCGAGGAGCGGGTGGCGTTCCCGCACCTGGAGAAGCTCTTCCCCGAGCTGGAGGAGCCCCTCGACCGGCTGCGCGCAGAGCATGCGTTGATCGCCGAGCTCGTCGGGAAGCTGCGCGAGGCCGCCGACCCCGAGACGCTCGACCGCGTCGCGAACGAGCTGGAGGCCCACTTCGCCTACGAGGAGGAGCAGCTGATCCCGGTGCTCAACTCGCTGGAGAGCGTCCCCTGGGCCTAGCGGACCGGCGCGGCGCGCAGCCGCACGACGTGCTCGACCAGCGAGATCAGCGTCGCCTTGACCGACTCGCGGTGGCGGGCGTCCGTACGCACGATCGGCACGTGCGGCGACAGCGCGAGCGCCTCCCTGACCTCCTCGTCGGAGTGCGGGAACTGCCCCTCCCAGCCGTTGATGCCGATCACGAACGGCAGCTTCGCCTCTTCGAAGTAGTCGATCGCGGGGAAGCTGTCGGCGAGCCGGCGCGTGTCGAGCAGCACCACCGCGCCGATCGCGCCCCGGACGAGGTCGTCCCACATGAACCAGAACCGGTGCTGCCCGGGCGTGCCGAACAGGTAGAGGATCAGGTCACGGTCGAGTGAGACGCGGCCGAAGTCCATGGCCACGGTCGTGGTCTGCTTGTTCGGGGTGAGGCCGAGGTCGTCGATGCCCGCGGACGCGTCCGTCATCACCGCTTCTGTCGTGAGCGGGAGGATCTCGGACACCGCCCCCACGAACGTCGTCTTGCCGACGCCGAACCCACCGGCGACGACGATCTTCGTCGACGTCAGCCCGGGGCTAGAGCCTGCGTAGTCCACTGAGCACCCTTTCGAGCATGTTGAGGTCTGGCTGTCCCTGGCTGAGGCGTGGCTGGTGCAGGCGGACAAGCCCCTCGTCGGACATGTCCGCCACGAGCACCCTGGCCACGCCCAGCGGGACGCGGAGCAGGGCCGAGATCTCGGCGACCGACCGGAACGACCTGCACAGCTGCATGATGGCCTCCTGCTCGGGGGTGAGCATGGCCATCTCGTCGTCCGGGATCGACATGGACGAGATCAACGTCTCCATCGCTAGGTGATAGCGCGGCTCGGATCGGCCGCCGGTCACCGCGTAAGGACGGAACAGGGGCTCGTCGTCCCCTGCGCCGTCAACGCCATACACGGCCCGCTCCCATCAGTTCCATCACATCACCGGGTCCTGGCGGCCTGGAGCTCGGCCCGCAGGGCCGGCGTGAGAGCCTGTCCGGCTCTGTCTACGAGCAACGTCATCTGGTACGCCACCAGCCCCATGTCACAGTCCGGAGCCGCCAGCACCGTGAGCACGGAGCCGTCGCTGATCGCCATGACCAGGAGCAGGCCGCGCTGCATCTCGACGACCGTCTGCGTCACCGCGCCGCCCTCGAACACCCTGGAGGCGCCCACGGTCAGGCTCAGCAGGCCGGCGGAGACGGCGGCGAGCTGGTCGGCCCGGTCCGGCGGGAAGCCTTCAGAGGCGGCCAGGCACAGGCCGTCGGCCGAGACCACGACCGCGTGCGCGACTCCGGGCGTGTTACGCACGAAGTCGGTGATCAGCCAGTCGAACCTGTTCGCCTCATGACTAAGGGTTGTCACGCATCCTCCCCGGCGGGACGCTCACTCACTCTTTTCCTCCTGTCCACGTACTTCCTGGCGGCCCCGTCGCACACCCTGCTGGAAGCTGGCCATCCGGCTCCGGATCCGGTCCGCCGATACCGGCGGCGTCGGAGCCGTCCGCTGCGGTTGCTGCGGCTGCGCCGGCTGGTTCGCCGTACCGGGAACCAGGTTGGCCTTGGGGGTGCGCTTCGGTAGCCCGGCGGCGGTGATGCCGCCGAGGCTGGGCTCGGCGGCAGCGGCCGCCGCGCGCCAGCCGGCGTCTGCCGCCGTTCGCCACGCTTCCTCCCCAGAGGGTACGGCTTGCGAGGACTTGTCCTCACCCCCGGCTACCGGCCGCGGCGTCGCCTCGTGGGCCGGCTCGTTGGGCGGCCTGCGGAACCAGGCGGACTCCACCGACGCGAAGATCGGCAGGTACTCCTCCTGCTCGGGCTCCATCGGCGACACCTCGACCGAGGGCGTCGGTTCCGGCCTCCGCACGTCGTTCGTGGGATACGCCGGGGCCGGCGGAGGCGTCTGGAACGCGCCATTACCAGATGGGTATGAGCCCGGGGTCGCGAACGAGGGATAGCCGCCCGAGTCGAACGAGGCCGACTGCCTGCGGTAGGAGCCCCCGTCGGTGTCGGCCGAGAAGCCGTTCACGCCCGCCTTGCCGGGGTCCGAGTGGAACGGCGAGCTGTCGTACGAGGCGGGCTCCGGCATGCCCTGAGGGGACCGGAAGCCATGCCGGGGCGCGGGGCCACTTGGCCGCGGGCCGCCGTCCAAGGAGTCGAAGCTGCCGAACGACCTGAACGTCCCGTTCTGCACGGGCGGGGCCGCCGGGGTCGGCACGGAGCCACCGCCGAAGGCGGGTCGCTGCGGCAGCGGCTGCTGGGTGCCGTCGGTGATCAGCGTGGGCGGCAGCAGCACCATGGCGATCAGCCCGGCGCCCTCGCCCTTCCTGAGCTGGACCCTGATGCCGTGGCGCAGCGCCAGCCGGCCGACCACGAACAGGCCCATGCGCCGCGAGACCGACACGTCCACGACGGGCGGCTCGGCCAGGCGGCGGTTGGCCTCGGCCAGCTCCTCCTCGGTCATGCTGATGCCGGTGTCGCTCACCGACAGCAGCGCGCCGCCGCCCTCGATGAGACTGCTGGTGACGACGACCTGGGAGGTGTTCGGCGAGAACTGGATGGCGTTCTCGACCAGCTCGGCGACCAGGTGGACCAGGTCGTTCGCGGCGCTGCCGAGCACCGAGGTGGACCGGTGGACCTTGACCTGGACGCGCTCGTAGCCCTCGACCTCCGACAGCGCGGCGCGTACGACGTCGACCAGCTTGGCGGGCTGGCTGCGCCGGCGGGTGGCCTCGTGACCGGCGAGGACCAGGAGGTTCTCGGAGTTGCGGCGCATGCGGGTGGCCAGGTGGTCGAGCTTGAACAGGTCGGCCAGCCGGGCGCCGTCCTGCTCGCCCTTCTCCAGGCCGTCGATGAGCGAGATCTGCCGCTCGACCAGCGTCTGGGTGCGGCGCGAGAGGTTGACGAACATCGAGCTGATGTTGCTGCGCAGCTCGGCCTCCTCGCCCGCCAGGCGCACAGCCTGCTGGTGCACCTGGTCGAAGGCCCTGGCCACTTCACCGATCTCGTCGTTGCCCTCGACCTCGATCGGCCGGACGTCGCCCACGGACGCGTCGCCGCTGACCCGCAGCCGGTGCACCACGTCGGGCAGCCGGAAGCCGGCCACCTCCAGCGCCTCCGTGCGCAGCCTGCGCAGCGGGCCGACCATGGAGCGGGCGATCGCCACGGTGAGCAACAGGACGAGCAGCAGCAGCGCCAGGATCAGGGCGCCCGCGATGATCGCGTTGCGGATCTCGGCCTCGCGCAGCTCCTTGCCGCGCAGTCCGACCTCGCCGGCCAGCTCCTTCTCGATCCCGCTCAGCACCTTGATGGCGGCCGTGTTGTCGTTGAACCACTGGTCGCGGCTGCCGGCGGCGGAGATCAGGTTGTCGGTGATCCGCACGCCCGGGGCTTGGCCGCGGGCCAGAGCCCGGCCGCTGGCCAGCGTGACCGCGCGCGACTTGGTGAGCTGGGCGTTGACGTACTGGGGGTTGGAGGTGAGCGCCCTGGACAACTTGAGGCCGACGTCGGCGCCGGCCTCCGCCCCGACGTCGGATATGTCGCTCAGCTGGCGGGCGTTGGAGGCGATGAACTCCTCGACCTCCTTGGCGTCCACGCTGTCGGGGTCGTACGAGGCCTGGAGCAGCTGGATACGCTGCTTGGAGATCTCCTCCTTGGCCGCCGCGAGCGCGTTCAGGGCGCGGAACTGGCCGATGATCTGCGAGTCGTCGGACAGCAGGCTCAGCTCGTCGTGCAGGCTGAGCAGCGTGTCGGTGAGGAAGTCGTAGCGGATGGTGTCGGTCTGGCCCTCGGTCCTGATCTTCGGCAGCCGGGTCAGGTCGTACTTGGCCTGCTGGGCGGCCTTGACGATGCGGGGGCCGTACGACTCGTCCATCGTGTCGAGGTCGGCGTTCACGGTCTTGACCAGCGTGTCCACGGCCGCCTTGCGCTGCTCGAGCGGGGCGGCGAGCCTCTTGCGCATCGCACGGCTGGCGCCGATCCACCCGCTCGTGTCACGCTCCAGACCGAGCGCCTGTACGAGGTCGCGGATGTGGCCTGCCTGCTCGGCACCGGTCGCCGTGCGGTCGTAGTCGGCGATGCTCTGGACCGAGCCCACCACGCGCGCTCCTCCGAGCACGACGCCGGCCATCGTGGGCACCAGGATGAGCGCGGTGAGCCGCCAGCGCACGCGCCAGTTACGCAGGCCGAGGCGTGGCTGGGGCCGCTTCCCGCGGTCCCGCTTCGCGGCGAGGCCGCTGTCGGAGTTCCCCGTAGTCACTGCTTCCCGTACCCCTCAATCGTCCCGCCCAGCACGGGCCTTAAAGCCGTCCCACAAGGTATCCGCAGCTTCTGACTTACCGGGCATTTCGGACACAATTGTTACAAAATGTGACCGGTGTCGTGTGCTGTTGGTTATCGCAGTGCGGCAAGGACCTGATCGCGGACTTGCGCCCTCTGTGCGGCGTCGCTGAGGGGGCGACCGGCGCGATCCACGACATAGAAGACGTCCACCGCCTCCGCGCCGAGAGTCTCTACGCGAGCGGCTCTCACGTCAAGACCACACTCACCGAACGCCCGTCCAATGCGCCACAGGAGTCCCGGTCTGTCATGGGCCCTGACTTCCACCACGGTGGCCGTCGCGGAGGCGTCGTCGACCAGTGTTACCCGAGGTGGAGCCACAGGCACCCGGGGCGGCCTCATGGAGCGGGTGCGGCGGGCCAATCTCTGTTCGATGTCAAGACGGCCAGCAAGGACCAGACGGAGATCGGACTCCAGTGTCGCGGGGTCCGGCGGGGAGCCGTACTCGGGGATGACCGAGAACTCGATCACCGCCGTGGAGCCCGCGGAGGCGGACGAGGCGGAGCGCACGATGAGCCGGTGGGCGGAGAGCACGCCGGCGGCGCTCCACAGCAGCCCCACCCGGTCGGGGGCGACGACCGTGACGGCTCCCCCGTTGACGCGCACGGCTCCGCCGCCGTGCCTGGCGAGCGCCGCCTGCTCTGCCGACAGGGTCGGCGGCTTGGGCGGCGGCGCGCCGGCCAGCACGGACCTGACGCGGCGTACCAGGTCGGCGACGAGCCCCGCCTTCCAGCTGTTCCAGGCGGCGGGACCGGTCGCGTGGCCGTCCGCGACCGCCAGCGCGGCCAGCAGGTCGAGGACCTCCCGCGAGCCCACGGTGGCGGCGACCTTCTCGATCGTGACCGGGTCGTCGAGGTCCCTGCGGGTGGCGGTCTCGGGCAGCAGCAGGTGGTGGCGTACGACCGTGGCGAGGGTCTCGACGTCCTGCGGAGGCAGGCCGATGCGGGTGGCGATGTCGCGGACCACGACCTCGCCCGTCGCGGAATGATCCCCTGGCCAGCCCTTGCCGACGTCGTGCAGCAGCGCGCCGATCAGCAACAGGTCGGGGCGGGAGACCTCGCGGGTGTGGCTGGCGGCGTTCGCGGCGGCCTCGATCAGGTGCCTGTCGACCGTGAAGCGGTGGATCGGGTTGCGCTGGGGACGGTGGCGGACGCGTTCCCAGTCAGGAAGCAGCTTGACAAGGATGCCGGCCTGGTCGAGCTCCTCCCACACGGGCACGGCGGCGCGGCCCGCGCCCAGGATCGACACCAGGTGGTCGCGCGCCTCCTCCGGCCAGGGCACCGGCATGGGAGGCGACTGAGCTGCGAGTACGGACACCGTTGCGGGGGCGAGCGGCAACCCTGAGTCGGCCGCCGCGGCGGCGGCACGCAGCACCAGCATCGGGTCCTTGCGCGGGTCGACACCCCTGGCCAGCACCACCTCGCCCCCATGCTCGACCACACCGTCCGCCAGCGGGCGGCGGCCTCGGGGAGCGGGGCCTGACAGCAGCCTGTCAACCGTGCGCCAGGTGCCGTCGATGGCGTGGGAGATGGTCCGGCCCGCCTCGGCGAGCCTGCGCATGAGCGCCTCCGCGTCGAGCAGGCCGAGCAGCCCGGCCACGGCGTCCTGCTCCTGCAGCACCAGCCGGTCGGTGCCGCGGGCGGTGACGACGTGCAGCGCGTGCCGCACGTCCAGGATGAGCTCGTACGCCTCGCGCGCCCTGGGGCCAGGGGCCGAGGCGACCCAGGCGGCGGCCACGGCCTGCATGGCCTGGACGTCGCGGAGCCCGCCGCGGCCGTCCTTGAGATCGGGTTCGAGCAGGAAGGCCAGCTCGCCGCTGGCCTGGGCCCGTTTGTCGGTCGCCTCACGCAGCTCGCCGAGCCTGCGCCGGGAGTCGGCCCGCCACTCGGCCAGCACCGCCTCCCTGGCCTTCTTGGTCAGTTCGGGGTCGCCGGCCACGTGCCTGGCCTGGATGAGGCCGAGCACGGCCTTCAGGTCCTGCCTGGCGACGCTCACCGCCTCCTCGACCGTCCGTACGGAGTGGTCGAGGTTTACCGCGGAGTCCCAGACCGGATACCAGATCCGGTCGGCGATCCGCGCCACGTCAGCCCGGCCGTTGTGCAGCAGGACCAGGTCGAGGTCGCTGCCTGGGGCGAGCTCGCCCCTTCCCAGGCTCCCGACGGCGACCAGTGAGACATGGTCGCCGTCGCTCGCCGTCCTGAACAGATCCTTGAGCCAGCGGTCGATGTCCGCGGCCCGCTCCTTGCGGGCCGCGGCGTACGAACGGGCCTCTCCCCTCACTGCTGTGCCCCCTTGCCCAGCTCCGCCCGGACGCCGTCGTCCGGGCGTCGCGATGTCGATGCCCTCGCTTCACTGGATCCAGGAGCGGTCACAGGGCTTCAGGACCACGCTCTCCCGTGCGTACCCGGATGACGGAGTCCACCGGGACGGACCAGACCTTGCCGTCGCCGATCTTTCCGGTGTGCGCGGCCTTGACGATGACGTCGATCACGTCCTCGGCGTCGTCCTCTTCTGTGAGGACCTCCAGGCGGACCTTCGGCACCAGGTCGACCTGGTACTCGGCGCCGCGGTAGACCTCGGTGTGGCCGCGCTGGCGGCCGTAGCCGCTCGCCTCGCTGACCGTCATTCCCTTGATGCCGAACTGTTCCAGCGCGGCCTTCACGTCATCCAGTTTGAACGGCTTGATGATCGCCGTGATGAGCCTCATGCGTCCACCTTCTTGACAGCCGGGGCGGTGGGCCCGTTGGGGGAGGTCACGCCGGAGGCGTAGACCGTGCCGAGGTCGTACCCGGTCTCGGCGTGCGCGGTGACGTCGATGCCGGTCATCTCTTCCTCGGTGGAGATCCGGAAGCCCATCGTCTTGTCGATGATCTTCCCGAGAACCCAGGTGATGATGAAGGAGTAGCCGCCGACCGCGACCGGGCCGAGGACCTGCAGGCCCAGCTGGCCGAAGCCGCCGCCGTAGAACAGGCCCTTGCTCTGCTGCTCCAGGAAGGGGTACGCGGCCAGGAAGCCGAGCGCGACGGCACCGATGACGCCACCCACCAGGTGCACGCCGACCACGTCGAGCGAGTCGTCGAAGCCGAGCTTGTACTTCAGGCCGACGGCGTAGGCGCAGATGACGCCGGCGAGCAGGCCGATGACCATCGCGGCCCACGGGTCCACGAAACCACAGGCGGGGGTGATGGCGACCAGGCCGGCGACCGCGCCGGAGGCGACGCCGAGGCTGGTGGCGTGCCCGTCACGCATCTTCTCCACGAGGAGCCAGGCGCCGGCGGCGACCGCGGTGGCGATCTGGGTGTTCATGAACGCCAGGCCGGCCGTGCCGTCGACGGCCAGCTCGGAGCCGGCGTTGAAGCCGAACCAGCCGAACCACAGCAGGCCCGCGCCGAGCAGGACGAACGGGAGGTTGTGCGGCCGCATCGGCTCCTTGCGCCAGCCGTGGCGCTTGCCGAGCACGAGGCACAGTGCCAGGCCGGCGGCGCCGGCGTTGATGTGGACGACCGTGCCGCCCGCGAAGTCCTCGATGCCCATCGTGTTGAGCCAGCCGGTGCCCCACACCCAGTGTGCGACCGGGAAGTAGACGATCGTCGCCCACAGGATGCTGAAGAGGATCCACGCACCGAACTTCGCCCGGTCCGCGATCGCGCCGCTGATCAGCGCGACGGTGATGATGGCGAACGTCAGCTGGAAGGCGGAGAAGACCAGGCTCGGCATGCCGGTGCCGTCGTCCTTCGTAGCGGTGTCCACCAGGCTCTGCAGGCCGAGCGCGTCGAAGCCGCCGACCACGTTGTTGATCGCCCCGATGGGGTTGTCGGTGAACGCCAGCGAGTGTCCGAAAAGCACCCAGGCGATGGTCACCGTGATGATGGCGCCGAACGACATCATCATCATGTTCAGGACACTCTTGGCCCTGGTCATGCCCCCGTAGAAGAAAGCGAGACCTGGAGTCATCAGCAACACCAACGCGGTGGCCGCGAGCATCCAGGCTGTGGTGCCGCTATCGATCTTCACGACGCGACCCTCCTTACATGTGACGTGTTGCCACAGCGTGTTCGCCCGGCGTTTCGTGGCTCGACCAGGCGTGTTTCACATTCGTGAATCTCGCCGGATGGGTGTTTCGAGTAGGTTTCGGAGTTCTCACTGATGCGGTTTCGGCTCGGCTATATCGGACGTGAGATACTTAGGATTGCCTAACCTAAAGCGATCAAGGAATGCCCATGCGCCTCCGCCTGGCCGTCGCCGCCATGCTCCCCGTCCTCGCCCTCGCCGCCTGCGGCACATCGACCTCCTCCCAAGAGAGCGGCCCTACCCGGACCGTCAAGCACGCCATGGGAGAGACGAAGGTGCCGATGACCCCCAAGCGGGTCGTGGTACTCGACACGGACAAACTCGACACAATGGTCTCGCTCGGCATGGCGCCCGTCGGCGCGGCGCAGGCCCAGGAGAACCAGAAGTGGCCCGCGTACCTCGGCTCGGCCCTGTCCGCCACCAAGGCGGTCGGCACCCTGCAGGCGCCGAACATCGAGGCCATCATGGCGCTCAAGCCGGACCTCATCCTGGGCAGCAAGTTCCGGCAGGCGGCCTTCTACGACAAGCTCAGCAAGATCGCGCCGACCGTGTTCACCGAGAAGGTGGGCATCACCTGGAAGGAGAACTTCCTGCTCGACGCCGAGGCGCTGGGCAAGAAGGACCAGGCCCAGCAGCTGATGTCGGCGTACGAGAAGCGGGCCAAGGAGGTGGGTGCCAAGTTCTCGAAGCTGCAGGTGAGCATCGTGCGGTTCATGCCCACCGAGATCCGCATGTACGGGCCGGAGTCGTTCAGCGGCATCGTGGTGGGCGACGCGGGCATCCAGCGGCCCGAGCCGCAGCAGCTGGCCGACCAGGCGGACAAGCGCTTCGGCAAGCTGAGCCAGGAGAACATCGCCAAGGCGGACGCCGACGCGATCTTCTACACGGCGTACGGGGACGCGGCGGCCAAGTCGCAGGCGGCGGTGACCGGCGGGCCGCTGTGGAAGAACCTGAAGGCGGTCAAGTCGAACAACGCACACAACGTGGACGACGAGGTCTGGATGACCGGCATCGGCGTCACGGCCGCCGGCAAGATCCTCGACGACCTGGACAAGTACCTGACGCCCCTGGTCTGAGCCGTCATGGGCGGCGGGGGGCTCCCAGCCGTACCTGGTCGCCCCGCTTGATCCGGCCGGGCCGCAGCACTCGCGCGTACACCCCCGCGCACGGCTGCGGCCCCATGTCGAACACCTGCACCCGGTTGTGCCTGGCCACTGTGCGCAGGGCTTCGGCGTCGCGCCGCAGCGGCCCGTGTGCCAGGGTCGGCACGGCGCAGCGCGGGGTCGCCACGATGACCTCCAGCACCACCTCGTCGCCCACGTGCAGCTCCCGGCCCACCCAGTCGTTCTCGGGGAAGCCCTCTCCCGGCGTCCGGACGACCAGGTTCGGCCGGTAGCGGAGGGCTTCCACGTGCCCGCGCGCGCTGAGCGCCCCGATCCGCTCGACGGCGGAAGTGGTGATCAGATGGATCGGCGCGAAGTCGAAGAACGTGCCTTCGGGTGACGCTCCCCCTAGCCTGCCGACGGTGTGTGGCACCTCCGCGTCGACCCCCTTGGCCAGCACCCGCTCCGGCACCGATCGTTCGAACTCGGCGCCCTCCGGCGGCACGTCGATCAGCCGCACCTCCCGCCCGAGCAGCTCCGACAGCTCCTCGTCCCCGAGCGCCCCGGCGCCCTCGATCGCCAGCAGCCCGCGCCAGAGCCGCGGGTTCTTGGCGCTGGCGATCTTCCCGGTCGCGACGTCCAGCACCGCCCGCGCCCGGTCCCCGGCGAGCCCGCGCTCGGTGACCTCGCTCTCGGAGATCCCCTCCCCCAGCATCGACTTGACGGAGTAGCGCCGCAGGGTCTCCAGGTACATGAAGCCGATCTTACGGCTGGGGCTGGGCCCAGAACCGGCGCAGATGCGGCACCAGCTCATCCGCCCTCTCGTCGGGGAAGAACAGCCGCCCGCCCTCGATCTCGACGACCTCCTTGACGCCGGGGATCGTGTCGCGCAGCCAGCGGGCCCAGCTCACGTCGAAGAACGCGTCTCCCGTGCCCCAGACCACCAGCGTCGGCACGGTCAGCACGGTGAGCTGCGGCTCGATGGCGACCAGGTCCTTGGCGTCGATGGAGGTCAACATCCGCTCGAAGGCGTGGCCACCACCGGGCTTGGCGAAGATCGGCTTCAGGAACGCGTCCACCAGCTCTGCCGGGTCGTCGATCCGCTCGTAGCCGACGCCGAAGGCGGTCTGCGCCAGCAGCTCCGGCTGGTCCAGCACGGCCTCGGTCAGCGCGGCCAGCTCGCCCCTTGCGGCCAGCTCCACCGTGGACTTGAACGCCTCTGGCGGGGCGTTGGTGTGGACGTCGCAGTTGGTGAGGGTGAGCGTACGCAGGCGCTCGCGGTGGCGTACGGCGAAGATCTGGGCCACGGCGCCGCCGGTGTCGTTGGCGACGAGATCCACCTCGCCGAGCCCGAGGCCGTCGCACAGTTCCTCGACGGCCTCGGCCAGCGCGGGCATCGACAGGTCGTCGCGCGGGGCGCTGCCGCCGTGCAGCGGCAGGTCGATGGCCACGCAGCGGCGCTCGTCGCGGAACGCCTCGATGACGTGGCGCCACAGGTACGAGCTGGTGCCCACCCCGTGCACGAACAGGCTGACCGGTCCCTCGCCCACGTCCACATAGCTGATGCCGTCCATGCGGGTACTCCTTCCGATTTTCCAAACCGACTGTCGGTCTAGAAAATTACCGACTGACGGTCGGTTTGTCTAGAGTGGGTGCATGAACCTCAAGGCGGAGCGCGGAGCGGCCACCCGCGACAGGGTCCTGGCGATCGCCACGCGGCTGTTCGCCGAGCGCGGCTACGACGACACCTCGATCGAGGCGGTGCTGCAGGAGTCGGGGCTGAGCAGGGGGGCTCTCTACCACCATTACGCGGGCAAGGACGCCCTGTTCGAGGCCGTGCTGGAGGCCACGGAGTCGGCCATCGGCCGCAAGATCCGCGAAGCGGTCCGCGGCATCGCCGACCCGGCCGCCTCCCTCCGGGCCGGCGTCCTGGCCTGGATCTCGCTCGCCGGGGATCCGGTCATCAAGCGCATCATCCTGATCGACGCGCCGTCGGTGATGGGGTGGGAGCGGTGGCGGGCCATGGAGGAGCGTCACTCGTTCGGGATGCTCAAGGCCGCGCTGGCGGCCACGGGGGCGGTGCCGGCCGAGTTCCTCGACCTGCACGCGCACATGTTGCTGGCGGCCGTCAACGAGAGCGCGCTGCTGGTGGCCAGGGGCGGCGACCACGACACCGCGGTGGCCGCCGTCGAGGAGTTCCTCCGCCGCGTCCTCGCAGGCTAGAAGCCCGGCGGGGCGACCGCGGCGGCCGGCGGCCAGTGGAGCCGACGCTAATCACGCGGTGAGGCGCTGGCTTTCGAGCACGTCGGCGTAGAGCGTCATCTGGTGGCGCATGACCTTCCGCGTCAGGTCGCCGATGCGCCGCGCGTGTTCCGGGGTCATGCTCGAGACCAGGTGCACCAGGGCGACGTAGCCGTCCCGCTGCTCGATCGCCATGTCCGGCCACAGCTCCTTGCTGGTGATCTGCGTACGGGAGAGGGTGTCGACCAGCGCCTTGTCGATCTCCGCCCAGTCGCTGTGCCACCCGATCGGCACGACCAGCTCTTCCTTGGCCGCCAGCGAGCCGTACCAGGCCCGTACGTCCTTCAGCATCGCCTCACGGGCCGCCTCGACACGGCGCAGGTCCTTCAGCGCCCGGTAGGCGGCCCGCGCGGCCAGCATGCTCTCGAACCGGGCGATCTCCCAGCCGTGCTCCGTGACCACCATCGACTGGCGCGTGCTCGGGTCCACGAGCTCCAGCACCGTCGCCTCCGCGACCGTCTGGCAGCGCGCGCCCGCGTCCGCCATCCGGAGCCACAGGTCCCAGTCCTCCAGCCCCGTCATGGACACCCGCCACCCGCCGACCTCCTCGGCCAGCCCGGCGAGGTGAGCCGCCTGCGTCGGCTCGAACAGCGCGTGCATCACCTGGAAGTCGGGGTGCCAGCACAGCTGGAGCGGCGGCGTGGTGCCGAGCACCGCACCCGAGGCGTTCACCTTGGTCGCGGCCGTCGCCGCGATCTGGGCGCCCCCGGCCAGCGCCCCGGTCAGGAGCTCGAGATGGCGCGGCAGCCAGCGGTCGTCGTGGTCGATGTAGGCGATGACCTCGCCCGTGGACTCGGCCAGGCCGATGTTGCGCGGCTCAGAAGGATGGCCGTGATGGCGGGTGCGCAGCAGGCGGATCCGTTCGTCCCGCTCGGCCAGCGTACGCACCACCTCGTCGGTGTCGTCGTCGCTGCCGTCGGAGACGACGATCAACTCCCAGTCACGCAACGTCTGCGCCTGCACCGACGCGATGGTGTCGACGATGGCGGCGCCGCGGTTGTAGGCAGGACAGATCACCGAGACACGAGACACGAACGTTTCCTCCTCACAGGGGCCGTCAGGCCTTCGCCGGCGCGGGCTCCTGAACGCGACCGGGGTAGGGCATGACGACGAGCGCGATGATGTCGATCATGATGTGCACGAAGACCGGCGTGAGCAGGCTGCCCGTGCGCAGGTACGTCCAGGTGAGCAGGGCCCCGCTCACCACCGCCATCAGCGTGCCGACCGTGCCCTGGTAGATGTGGCCGAGAGCGAAGACCGCCACGGCGAGCACGGCGGCGATGGGGAGAGACAGACCCAGCTCACGCCCGAGCCCGATGAACAGGCCGCGGAAGACCACTTCCTCGCACACCCCCGCGGAGACGGCAAGGAGGACGGCCAGCCAGCGCTCGCGGGTGGTGCGTGCCATCAGCCCGGAGGCGGCGGCGTGCCAGGGCATCGTGACACCCTGTTTCGCCAGCCAGCGCAGGACCAGCACGACCGGCGTCATCCCCAGGGGGAGCCCCAGCAGCGCGCCGTACGCGATCGCGGGGTCGGACGGTTCCTTGATGCCGATGCCGGCCGCACTGATCGTCGGCGACAGCGCCACCACGAGGATCGCCACCGTCGCCCACACCCACATCTCCGCCGACAGGGCGGTGTAGTAGCGCGGGCGGGAGACCTCGCCGCGCACGAGGCGTGGATACGCCCGCCGGCCGAGGAAGGGGGCGACGACGGCGAGATAGAGGACAAGAGCGGCGGCGAGCACCCAGGCCAGCGGTGCGGACTCGAATGGCACGGTTTTCCTCTCAGAGCTTCGCTGAGTACGACCGGCGCGGGACGATGCGGGAGCCGCGCGCCAGCCATACGGAATACGCGGTAGATGGCATTACCCGCTCCTCTCGGGCGGAGTGGCTCCACCGTCAGTTTGTGCGGACGGTACGGCGCCGAGTAGACGCCGAAGTCACCGGCGCCCTATGACATCTGTCATCCAAACCCCGCTGACCTGCGCGGACACCGGCGAGGAAGCGGCGAGGAACTCATCACCTCGTATAAATGCGATGTAAGCAAATGCATCAGCAAACAGCCGGAACATCGCACGATGGACTGATTGATGACTAAATACTCGGTGCTGGTCCCGTTTGTTACTCGAAGGCCTGAGCAGATTCTCCCTTACGCGGCATTGGTGGCCCTGAGCCGGGCCCACGCGCTGTGGCAGGGGCAGTCCACGCTCATCGAGCCGCACCAGGGTTTCGCCTACGCGGCCGGTGCCGGGTTCCGCAGCCCGGTGGGCTTCGGCGTCACTCTCATGCCGCTGCGGCATCCGTACGAGGCCGCGCTGCAGGCGCGGTCGGTGGCCATGACCACAGGTCACCCCGTGGTGGCGGGCTTCGGCCCTGGCCCTGCGGTCTTCCAGGAGAACATGCTCGGCCGGCCGTACCCGAGCCAGCTCACCGCGATCAGGGAGTACGTCACCGTGGTGCGCGGACTGCTCGGCGGCGGCGCGGTCGACTTCCGGGGCGAGTACTTCGGGTACCGGGGCATGTTGCCGCCCGCCGTGGCGCCCAAGGTCGAGATCGGGCTCGGGGTGCTCAGGCGCGGCATGGCGAAGCTCGCCGGCGAGGTCGCCGACGTCGCGGTGACGTGGCTGACTCCCGCCTCCTGGCTGGCCGACACGATCGTGCCCGCGCTGCGCGAGGGCGCGCAGGCGGCGGGGCGGGACATGCCCAGGGTGGCCGCGATGGTGCCCGTCGCGCTGCGCCGTCCCGACCGTACGCCGGCGGAGCAGGCCCTGGCCAGCAACGCGATGCACCTGCAGGGGCCGCACTACATCGACATGCTGCGGAAGGCGGGCCTGGCGGTGACCGGCCAGAACACCGCGGCCGACGCGGCGGCTCTCGTCGAAGGCGGCGCCTTCGTGAGCGGCGACCTCGAGCAGGTCCTTACCGGGCTGAAGGAGTTCGAGCAGGCTGGCGCCGACGAGATCATCCTCAACCTGACCGGGGTCTACAACCTGCAGGGCCCCGACGAGACGACGAACGAACTCAAGTCCCTGCTTGGGGCACTGACCGGCCAGAAACTGCGCTGAAGGGGGAGCGATGACTTCGACGAAGCGGAACCTGATGCACTGGGGCACCGGCCAGGCCCTGACTCCTGGCGAACCCCACCTTGTCTCCACCCTCGTCCTGGAGGACCCCGGCTATCTGCACGCGCTCCGCAGGTCCGGGCTGGTGGGCGCGACCAGCGTGGTCTTCCTGCCCGGCGGCCCCAGCGACGACGCGGGCCCGGTGGTGGTGGGCTACACGGGTTCGCTGCGCGAGGCCGGGAGCGAGATCTCCATCTCCGACTCGTTCTTCCTGCAGACGCAGGACTACTCGACCAGCGAGTTCATGTCGGTGATCGGCCCGACCTCCATCAGGATCTTCAACGAGGCCGACTTCGAGCTGTTCCTCGACGACGCCGACCGGGCGAAGGACGAGGGCCAGTTCCGCGAGTTCCTCATCCATCCCGCGGTACGGCTGGCCGAGCTGCCGGCTCTGGGCGCGGGCATCGACCGTGACGGCCCGCGGCATCGCCTCTACGTCACCGCCGACGGCGACATCCACATCTCGCCCACCGGGAGCGCGATCGGCCACGCCGGCGACGACCTGCCGACCCTCGAGAAGGAGTGGGCCCGGCTCAACGCGGAGAGCGACCAGCCGTGCGCCGTCTGCCTGGCGAAGGCGGTCCCGGAGGCGCGGCGGGCCGCTGAGCTCGCCTCCCGGCCCTGGCTCGGCCGCTACCACGGCGCGATCGCGGCCCAGCAGGACCTGCTGACCCGGGGCGAGAGCGACTTCCGCGTCTCCGGTTTCGGCGGCCGGCTGGTGCGTGGCCTCGAGGAGGTCGAGAACCCGGCCGACATGGTGACGGCGGACCTGCCGCTGCTGCTGTGGACCGAGGCGTCCGCCTACGTGCACACCCTGTGGCCGTCGAGGACCTTCAAGGTGGAGCACAGGGCGGGCCAGCTCGTGGAGGCGCTGCTGGTGCACGGATCGATGGAGGCGGCCGCCCAGCACGACGACCGCAGGGGCCTGGAGAGCGTCACGGTGTTCTTCGCCAAGGCGGGCGTGCGCCTGACCGCCGAGGAGGCGTCGTGACGACGCTCGACGCCCCCACGCTCGCCCGCGGCGCGGCCGATCTCCTGGCCGAGCTCGGGAACCGCGCGGAGGTCCACGACCTGTACAGCCCGGCGGGTGCGGCGGTCTATCACGACATGGCCGGCGCGGACACGCAGGAGGTGCGCGAACTGGTGACGCTGGTACGCGCGCTCCCCGGCCCCGTGCTGGACCTCGCCGCCGGCTCGGGCAGGCTGACCCTGCCGCTGCTCGCGCTCGGCCGCGAGGTGACCGCGCTGGACCTGTCGGAGACCCTGCTGGCGCTGCTGAAGGAGCGGCTGGCACAGTCGCGGGGCAGTCTCGCCGAGCGCTGCGCGGTGGTCCACGCCGACATGCGCGACTTCGTGCTCGACCAGCGGTTCGGCGCGATCGTCCTGGGCACCTCGTCGATCTCGCTGCTCGACGCGGCCGGTCGCGCCGCGCTCTACCGGAGCGTCCGGGCCCACTTGCTGCCACAGGGCCGCTTCCTGCTGACCACCGTCGAGCTGCACGCCCCGCCCGGGCAGGAGGAGGCCGAGTTCGCCTTCACCGGTCCCAGCGGCCGCTCCTACCGCTTCTTCGAGCGCTGGGCACGGGCCGACGGGCGCCGCGTGGTCGCCATCTTCCCCACGGAGACGGAGGCGGAGCAGCTCACCGTCTGCACGACCACGATCGGCGTGCTGCCCGCCGACCTCCTGGAGTCGGAGCTCACCGCGCACGGCTTCACGGTGCGCTCCCGGATCCCGCTCGGAGACCAGAGCGGCAGGCACCGCGACGTGCTCATGGAAGCCGAGGTGGCCGCATGACGCCCGCCGGCCGGCCGCTCTGGCCCGCCCTGCTGCCGCCTGACTCCCACGGCTCCGATGAGCTGTGCACCGTCTCCGCCAAGGGGGTCAGGGTCCGCTTCGCCGACGGCCGGGAGCTCCTGTGCGGCACCAGCGGCCTGTGGAACACGAACCTGGGCTACGGCAACGAGGCCATCGCCGAGGCGTCGGCGCAGGCGCTGCGCGAGGCGTCGTACCTGAACGTCTTCCGCTACGAGAACGTCTACGCCCGCGAGGCGGCGGCCGCCCTCGTCGAGCTGTGCGGCCCCGAGCACTACGGCCGAGCGATCTTCTCCACCTCGGGCGGGGCAGCCAACGACGCGACGACGAAGGTCGTCAGGCAGTATCACGCGCTGACCGGCGCCGCCCAACGCAAGATCGTCGTCGGGCTGCTGGGCAGCTATCACGGCCTCACCTTCGGCGGCTTCGCCCTCACCGGCGAGGACCTCGGGCAGCGGCTCTACGGCGTCGACCAGCGGCTGACCAGGCACGTGCCGCCGAACGAGCCGGCGGAGCTGGAACGGCTGATGTCCCGGCTCGGCGGACAGGTCGCGGCGGTCGTCGTGGAGCCGGTGCTGGGCAGCGGCGCGATCCCCCTGACCGACGAGTACGTGGCCACCCTGCTCCGCCTGCGCCGCGAGCACGGTTTCCTGCTCGTGGCCGACGAGGTCGCCACCGGCTTCTGCCGGACGGGGAGCTTCTTCGCCACGCAGGAGTGGCCCGAGCCGCCCGACCTGCTGATCACCTCCAAGGGGCTGACGAACGGCACGAGCGCCGCCGCCGCCGTGGTGGTCTCCCACGAGGTCGCCTCGGCGTTCACCGACGCGGGCGCGGTGCTGGCACACGGCGAGACGCAGGCGGGCACACCCGTCACGTGCGCCGCGATCCTGGCCACCATCAAGGAGATGCGGCGGCTGGACGCGGAGGGCATGAGCAGGCGGTTGTCCGCGCTCCTCGACGTCGAGCTGGCCGCGCTGGAGTCCGACCACCCGCTGGTGGCCGGGACCGTGGGACGGGGATGTTTCCGCTCCATCCGCCTGCGCGGGTCCGACGGCGCCCCGCTGCCGCAGGCCGAGGTGCCTGCCGTGGTCGCGGCGATCCGCAGGGCGGGCGCGATCGTGCACTACGGGGTCAACGGCGTCCAGCTCTTCCCCGCGCTCACCTACACCGAGGCGGACCTGCGCGAGCTGATGGAGTGCGTGCGCAAGGGACTGTCGGCGTACGCCGTCCAGGCGGTGGGCGCATGACACACGTCCTGTACGGCGCCGAGGGCCTGGCGCCCTGGCTGGCCAAGAGCGGGGATCACGGAGAGACGACCCTGCTCGTGGACGCCGCCGTGGCCCAGAGCCCGATCACCGAGCACGTCCGCCGGCAGATCGGCAGAGCGCGGCGCCACGAGACGCTCATCGAGCTGCGCGGGCCCGGCGACGCGGACAGCGTGCGGGAGCTGGCAGCCCGCCTGACCGGCACCGGACTGGTCCTGGCCGTCGGCGGCGGCTCACTGCTCGACCAGGCCAAACTGGCGTCGCTGCTCTGCGGTGACCAGGACGCCCAGCGCCGCCTCATGGTCCGCCAGCGCAGCGGGCTGCTGCTTCTGCCGCCGCTCACCAAGCGGGCCGTGCCGCTGTTCGCGGTGCCGACGACGCTCGGCACCGGGGCAGAGGTCAGCACGGTCGCGTGCCTGGCCTACCCGGAGGGCAAACGGCTGATCACCGGCGCCTGCCTGCGTCCTGACCTGGCCGTGCTCGATCCGGTGGCCACCGCGACGCTTCCCGCGGAGCTGGTCTCAGAAGGGGTGCTCGAGACGCTCTTCCGGCTCACCAGCGGCTACCTCGGCGACCACGAGGACCGGGCGACGGAGGACGCGCTGGTGGAGACGCTGGCCGCGCGCGTGGCCCAGGAGGGTTACGCGGTGGCCCGTGCCCACGCGGCGGGCGGACGGGTGGACGACGCGCTGCTCTTGGAGATCGCCAAGCTCAGCGGCCTCGCCCACAACGAGTTCATGCACTTCGGCAGGCCGTCCTTCGTCAACAAGGGCTGGCTGATCGCCAACGAGCTCTCCACCGGGCTCGGCGCGAGAAAGATGGCCGCGGTCGCCCTGGTCATGCCGGAGCTGTGGCGGCGGGTCGCCAAGGGCGACGGCCGCCTGGGCTCGGCCCGGCGGCTGGGCAGGCTCTGGACCCGGATACGCGCCGCGGCCCCCGCCGGCCTCCCCGCCGACCCCGGGCAGGGCATCGCCGCCCTCATCGACGCGTGGGGCGTGGACAGATCGCTCCGCGCGGACAGGGCCGCGCTCGATGTGATCGCCGGCCGCATCGTCCGTTCCTGGGGCACGGGGCTGCCCATGCTCGGCGCTCTCACCAGGGACGACATCGACGACTTCCTGACGCGCGCGGTCTCTGCCACCGCGCCTGACGACTTCCCTCGCCACACGGGCGTGGGTGATCACCACATGAGAAAGGAGGTGTGCTAAATGAGCACAGCTACAGCCGAGGCCCTCGACCTGTTCCCTCTGGAGCTTGGGATGCAGGAGCTGGAGCCGATGGATGCCCCCAGCTTCTGGTCCGGCTTCAAGATCGGCGTCACCATCGGGGGCGTCGCCCTCAGCTTCGGAGGCGCCGTCTTCGGCGGCACGGTGGCCCTCGCTACCGCGTCGATCATCTCGACGTGAGCAGCCACATCCTCGTGAACCACGACTCGGTCAGAAAGGAGGAAGGCCGTGGAATCGATGACAGACCTACCCCTTGAACTGGGCATGCAAGAGCTCGAGTCAATGGAGGCGCCCTTCTGGGGAACCTTCTTCGGCGTCGCCACAGGTGTCTCAGTGGTGACCATTGTCGGATCGATAGTCAGTTACGGCGTCAGTGCCGTCGTGACCGCTATCAGCACCTGACGGCACCGCGATCGAGCTTTGATGCAGGAGCTCGAGAAGAGGTGACCAACTGAAGTGCGGTGGCGGCGGTGAACCCCCCACCCCACCACAAACCCCAAAAACAAAGTTTTGGATATTTTAAAAATAAAAGGTGTGTTGGAAATCCGCGAGAGTTT